>JBBDXJ010000261.1:0-17757 GCA_040902445.1 Cyclobacteriaceae bacterium
CATGGATGAAAATGGAAACTGCGGATCGGTTGCCTTCCTTCAACACATTACACATCCGATTTCAGTTGCAAGGCTTGTCATGGAAAGAACACCGCATGTCATGCTCGCAGGAGAGGGCGCCTTGCGATTTGCCCTGGCAAATGGATTCAAGAAAACAAAATTACTTACGCCCTCGTCAGAAAAAGCATGGAGGGAATGGTTGAAGAAAGCCGACTACAAACCCGTTATCAATATAGAAAATCATGACACAATTGGAATTGTTGCCCTTGATGCGGCGGGCAACCTTTCCGGCGCGTGCACCACAAGTGGGCTCGCCTATAAAATGCATGGCAGGGTAGGAGACTCACCGATAATTGGAGCGGGTCTATACGTCGATAATGAGATCGGGGCAGCAACATCCACCGGTGTCGGTGAAGAAGTGATCAGGATTGTGGGTTGTCACCTGGTGGTAGAACTCATGAGACAGGGACACACTCCTGAAGATGCGTGCCGGCTTGCCGTTGAAAGGATTATCAAAAAGAAACCCACAAAAGCCAGAGAGATCCAGGTCGGCTTCCTGGCGTTAAATAAAATCGGAGAATATGGTTCGTATTGCCTGCAGAAAGGTTTTAATTATGCCGTCCATGATGACTCCGGCAACCGGTTACTGGATTCGAAAAGCAATTATTAAAACTGTAAATTTCGTTTTCAAAACCTATCCTGATTCATGGTCGTAGAAATTGTGGTCTTTAATGTCGAATCAGCCATGAAAGCGCAGGAAGGGGGGGCCGACCGTATTGAACTGTGTGATAATCCCGGTGAAGGTGGAACAACACCTTCCGCGGGAACCATCGAGTTAGCCAGGCAAAATCTAAGCATTGACGTTTATGTGATGATCCGTCCACGCGGCGGTGATTTCCAATATTCGAACTACGAATTCCATGCGATGAAGCGCGATATCGCCCTATGCCAAAAACTTAGTGTCGATGGTGTGGTCTTTGGTGTATTAAACCCGGAGGGGACTATCGACAAAAAAAGATGTCAGGAATTGATCAACCGTGCGCGGCCGCTGAAGGTTACTTGCCACCGCGCCTTCGACATGACGCGCGATCCTTTTGAAGCCCTGGAAGATTGTATCGAGGCCGGCTTTGACAGAATTCTTACCTCCGGGCAGGAGGCTGAGGCAATAAAAGGAGCCAGTCTGCTCGGGGAGATCGTAAAAAAAGCACGGGGTAGAATTGAAATTATGGTCGGCTCGGGAGTGAATGAAGAAACTATCGGGGAGATCGTCCAAAAGTCTGGTGTTCACGAGATTCACTTTTCGGCTACTGCTTATCGCGAAAGCGGAATGCAGTATATCAATAAAAAAATAGCCACGATGGGTCAACCCGGTGCCAGCGAGTACAAATTGAGAACTGTAGATCCGCTGAGGGTAAAAAAGACGCGGGCGCTGGCGGAAGCCGTTGAGAAAAAACAAAAAGGCGATGGTCTGCCCCCTGCGCAATAACATTCTTTCAAACGGAGAATGTGAAATTGGAAATTGAAATTATATTTGCAGACCCTTTACACTAACAGATTGAAAATCTGGTGTCTGGAAGCATTGGCTACTGCCCAATTGTCAGCCCGAGAAAGCGTTAGAGTAGGCGGGTCACCTGCCAAATTGTTTAAAAAGGGGGATTAGCTCAGCTGGCTAGAGCGCTTCCATGGCATGGAAGAGGTCATCGGTTCGACTCCGATATTCTCCACACATAGGTCCGCAATGGCGGACTTCTTTTTTATGGAGTACTCGTATATATTCTTTATTCCGCCAAATGTGGCAAATTCTCGACCATCTGACTTGCCTAGGGAAATGTGATATCTTGAAAAAGTTTGGACTTAAACCGGCTTTTATAAAATAAAAACTGCCTTCCAAAGGCATGGAAAGCAGTTTAAGTTTTCGCGGACCGAACTTATTTTGAAGCCTTTACTGATGATTTGGCAAAAAGGGTCGTAAAAGAATTCCATGGCGTATCATCGCCTCCTTTATCGTCTTTCTTTTTAGCATAAAAACCATCCATAAAACTGCCGGCGTCTGACCATACCGTTTGAACGATGCCTTTATACCGGTCTCTCATTAACTTTGTGGACGTTTCCCTGTAATTAATCATGTCTTTGTATTGAACTGCTCCCACGGCGGGCCTTCTCCAGGGACAGGTCACGACGTCAAAACCTTTCATTGCAAAATAGACCGCCGTCTTATCAGGGCGTTCGTAATGCCAGTCGCAGATCAGCACATCTTTCGGGATAAGGTCAATGGCGCGGTGTGTGTTGTTCATACTGGCTTCCCATATCCCCATACCAGTTTGTTTTCCATCGAGCAAACGATCGCCCCAGATCCAGAGCCGGCGATTGTTTTGTGCAAGATGGTCGCGGATCTTGCGGATCTCGTGTGCAAACAATTCTGATTTATCAATTCCTGAACAGCGAGGACATTTTGATTCGCCGATATAGAATACTTCATCCATTCCCGCATGGAACGCCGTGCTTTCAAAGGCGTTACAGATTTCATCCACCAGCTCAAATACAACTTTGTGTACGCCGGGGTGCAGCGGGCAATAACTCTTGCAGTACAAGCCATCTTCATTAGGCCACTTATAAGTCTCAGGCATTTTAACCCAGGGTGTCTCATCAAATTCCGGATATACTCTTAGTAGAGCGCCGGTTCTGTTTGCCCAGGATTGATGTCCCAGTAAATTGATTTGTGGGATGATATCAATTGCATTCTTTTTGCAGGCATCTACTATTTGTTTCACATCTGCTTTTGACAATGCAATGCTATCCTTTAACTCCGGATGACTTTCGTACTGATAGTTATAGTCAACCCTGAGGATAAGCGTGTTTATCTGGCGCGGCGCTAATTCTTCGTTGATAAATTTGACAAATGCCGAAACCTTGTCTGGTTTTGGCGCACCGATGGCGAAGCCACGAACAGGGAATCCGGAATCCGTTTTTTCCTGGCTCCATGCGCAAACAGATAAAATGAGAGCAAGAAGTAACAATATTGATTTTTTCTTCATAGGGAGGTCAGTTTTAATTAATTTAATTAAGCTGAGGATTGTTTGTACCGGGCAGTTATCCGGAAAATATTCTAACATTACATTTTAAAGTACAAAAAAATCAGGAATTCCATTAACCGGTCAGGGAATCACCGCGTGATTTCCTTTTTGCAGCCAAAAACTGTGAAGATCGGCATGAATTTATCTATTCTCTCAGCGAGTCTGCTGAGAATTCCTTTTAAAACGATGAGATTTTGAAACTGCGAGTGTCTCGCTGTTGCCATCAGGTTTTAGCTTTACTTGCTAAAGTCCGGGTCAGCGATTGGGATAAGTGGACGGAAGTAGCTTCAATGAGTCGGCGCTAACTTCTGAGTAGTAGCGGACCTTTTTCCGGTTTTTCCGGATGTTTTCTTTTACAGCGCGGGGCATTGCCTTTTTTTCACCAGGCTTGGGGCAATCCATTTCCTCTACGTCGACATGCTGCATGGTATATTTTACGTAGCGGTATTTATTTGAATTCCTGGCGCCGGGTTGCGGAGTTTTAGCGTCAGACGAAACGGTGATTACCGCCTCCGGGTGCTCGCGCGCGATGCGCTCCGGAGTCCTGAACCGCTTGGTTGCATGACTTTTCTTCAACCGTAATCCTTTAACGTCGGGACAAGGGATAATGCCAGACCGGCAGGCTGTGCAGAGCAACAGAAAAAGCACGATAACGCGAATCAGCATCTTTTTCTACTTTAGAGCGGATAATGTAGAGCGGATAATGGGTATACAATATATAAAACCCATACCGTAGTTCAGGTTTTGCACCTTGATAAATTTAACCCAAAATCAGGCTGCCTGTGGTAGAAACGTATTTTTAGGTCATTTCGCGTGCTTAGCGGCAAAAATTGACAGGCCTAAGGGCGCCGACATAAAAAAACCCGGAGAAAAGTCTGACTTTTTCCCCGGGTTTTGACGGTTCCAGGGCTTATAGACCCCTTAATTCCCGTGTTATTTCGTCCTTGGTTTTACCCAATTTTTGCTGCAAACGGCCGTACATTTCGTCTTCTTTTCCCTCTGCATAAGCGAGATCATCGTCAGTGAGTTGGCCGTACTTCTGCTTTAGTTTACCCTTCATCTCATTCCAGGCACCCTTTATTTCCAGTTTGTTCATAACCTACAATTTAAGTTTTGCTTTTATTGGATTATTCAATCCATCCGTATTGGTTAAATTTTAATGCCAAAAATGGCCGGTGGGGGCTCCAATGGCAGCCTGAACCCAGATTTGGAATCATCTTACCAAAGCTGCTGTTTAACGCAGTGAAGACTATTGCTGGTAAGTTTTCCCCTTTATTGCGATTTTTTATTTACTGGCGTTTGACCTATTTAACACCGTGAAAAACCTGGGCTATCTCATTATTCTTTTGGCTGGCGCCTGCCATAATTTTAGAGAACAATCCCCTCTGGATATCCAGGGAGATGTCCTTTCACCATCACTTTTGCCCGACACGGCGCTATTGAATGATCCAGGGCTGACAAGCCGGCAATCGGTCAGGAATTTTTACGCTTTGCGCGATTACTCCCTGTTCTGGAGTGATGGCACTGATTTCAGGCCTGCTGCAGATTCGATGTTGCAAATCGTTCAACAGGCAAACCATTTTGGATTGATCCCGGGCGACTATCACCTGGATGAAATGCAAATCTTAATAAAGGATACATTCGCCTCCAACCGCTTTCCAAGGATGGACGTTTTACTTACGGACAACTACCTGACGATGTGCCGCCATATCAGGCATGGACGACTCGATCCCAAAACCCTGCAACGCAGCGAACTATCATTGACAACTGATGGAGAGGCGATATCTTCACTTCAAAATATTCACAATACCTCCATCACCGGACAATTGAAGGCATTGGAACCGGAGGCCGCAGCATACCATCGTCTCAAAACTGCTTTACAATCCTTCCAGCTTCTTGGAAAAGACGATGCTGTCCAGCGCGAACGGGCGGAAAAAATTTCACTGAACATGGAGCGATGGCGATGGCAAAAGCAATGGCCCGACCGTTATGTCTATGTGAATATTCCGGCGTTTATACTGAGGGCGGTTGAGAATGATTCGGTATGGCTGGAGTCTAAAGTGATTGTCGGAAAACGCGACACACCAACTCCTGTACTGGAAAGTGTTATCAGGTCTTTTATAATCTATCCTTACTGGCATGTTCCATACAGTATTTCAACGAAGGAAATCCTGCCCGCCTTGCAGACCGATCCATCTTACCTGGTCAGGAACAATTTCGATGTGCTAGACAGAGATGGCGCAATAGTAAGCACTGATACGATTCAATGGGATCTATTCAGTGTGGATTGGTTCCCTTTTATACTTCGGCAACGCGAAGGCTCCGAGAATTCCATGGGCATCATCAAATTTAATTTTGCCAATAATTATGGTGTGTATCTTCACGACACAAACAGCAAACGTCTCTATCAAAGGGCAAATCGCAATCTGAGCCATGGCTGCGTACGCGTAAACATGGCCGTGGCCTTCGCGCATTACCTCGTTCGTGAAGATGATATTTATGTTTCTCCGGAGGACCTCGATCAATACCTGAGTTTGCAACAACGTTTGAAGATCGAACTGCGAAAACCAATTCCACTAAAGCTGGAGTATTTTACAGCAGAAGTAAAAAATGGAGTAACAGTGTTTTATGATGATATTTATAAAAAAGATTCCGTGATGATGCAATCACTCGATCATCAAATACCGCCCCGTGTTCTGCTGAATGAAAAGCCGGCTTTATGAGCTGCGAAAAATCCCAACTGAAAATTGGCATTAGGATAAATTTAGTTCTCCAATGCCAGTCTCCTAAATCAGACGCTACAGCTTATCATGCCACCGCGCATCTACGGTCGGCATTGATCAATCCATCCCCCAAATTGCGTGAAATTTATTTTTTTATTTTACTACAGGCAACCTGGCCCCTAAGTTTGCTTGTATTGAATCTTAATGGCTGCTTTTATCATTGATTTTAATCCGGCAATTCATCAGAAAGTCAGGCACAATGATCAATTATATGTTGTCTTTTTTGATGATTTCGATTTTTTCAGTCTCCCACCGGATGCAGAAGTAGTGATCCATTTTATCAGCCATGATAAAATCATTTTTCACGAAGAGGAATCGATCCAACAATTATATACGGTTAAGAAAAGAGAGCTGATAATCGTTGAATCGCATATTGAGGATTAGTTTTTGGTTGTTGGTTTTTAGTAATACCGTTTAGTTTCAGTGGCTCGCGCCAAATTCTAGGCACGAGTGAAGAAAGCACGCACCACTCACAACTGACCACTCACAATTCACAATCACATCCCGGCCCGCATTCCTTTCCGTCAAATTCGGTTTCAGTCGCCCATCTTATATCATCGATGACGACGTCGAAATGAATGGTTTGTCTAAATTCAGGAACAGTTCAGGTGAAAGGCTAAAACTTTTTTGTTCACCGATCCTTAATCCCGTTAAAGGGTGTTCCAATCCGGGTAAAATTTCACCTGAGCCGTATAGGAACCGGACCGGTTCTTCTTCAAGAGTGTTGGCTAAAATTTCTCCTGCCGAATTTTTCATGGTGTACCGCATGGCTACTATCCGGTGTGATCCTATTTGAATGCTGGCATCCATGGTCACTATTTTGTTAACGTAGTAGCCTTCCCGGAAACGAGTACCTTTTCTACAGGAATATTTCCATACACAACCTTGAGGGAAGCTTTGCCGTTGCTTAGGGCAACCGTTCCAAAACCGGTATTCGTCGAGAGAAAAGAAGTGAAGTCTCCTGTTTTTGAATCGATGTGCAATGTCTTGTCAACGGCATCAAATCGCACACCGGTCAACCCTTGCAACATTCCATAACTGGACAAAGCACGGGCGTACCAATGCCCGCATTCATATTCATTGAAGGGATTTCTTCTTCTGCCATCATAGCGGTCGCGGCAGGTGCGCACGATATCAAGCCCCTCCTCCGTCTTGCCCATGAGCATGAGGTGGGCTGCAACCTGGTATTCGATGCCGGTCCAGACTTCATCGCTGTAAACAAAAGGAAGAGATAGTTTACCACCTTTTGGCCATGAGCAAAGAAGCAACCCACCCTCATCTCCGAAGGCGTAGCTTGGCCGTTGTGGATTAGCATGATCGCTCAGGTCGTGTTTAAGGTTATGTTTGTATACCGCCATCAGGTGGCTTTGAATTTTGCTGTCATCAAATGGATGGGCGAGTCCGCAAACTCTTGCGATCCATGCGCCGAGAACGCCGTCGGAAAGGCAGCCCGAGCCATACTGGTATTTTGGTCCTTCTTTTTCCAGCAATTCCTGAGCTTCTTCGGAGTATTTACCGACCATTGTTTTCTGGGCCGCTTCCAGCGGATTGGGAGCGTTCAAACCTGTGACCTGGATCTTCTGATAAAAATATTCGCCGTCGTACAATTCCGTCTCCAGCAATTTGCGCCCGCTATCAAAAAGTTTTTTATAGGCGGCCACATCCTTTTTCTTTTTCAGGAATGTTCCCATTTCCATCATGGCACTCAGTGCCCCGAGGTAAAAACTGGTGCACATTCCATCAGGTCCCCAAAATTCGATATCGTAGGTGTTGTGGTGTGGTTCATCTATCCAACCTTTTTCGCGGGGATCCCAGGTGCGGATACAATAGTCCATACTCACTTTTGTCATGGGATACATTTTCTGAAGCCATGAGCTATCACCGCTGATCCGCCACTCCCGATATACTTTCATAATGCCACCGAGTTGTCCATCCGCGGCGGCGTGAAACTCATGTTTAGGAGCACGGATGGGCAAATTCGCCCGGAAGGTTTGGTGTCCTTCAATATTCTGGCTTTCGCAGAATTCTGTATGCCGAAGTGTTCTCTCCAATGCCGGGAACAGATGTGGAATTGCCTGCGCGTAATTCCAGACATGGGTGCATGAACCATGGCAACATCCCGACGCGTCGCTGCAACCTTCGTAACTCCAGAGGCGTCCATCATACTGGCGCAAAACAGTCGGAGATTTCAGAATGGTGAGGTTGGCGGTGATGGCTTCCATAACTTCCGCGGGTAAGCTGCTGGAATAAAATGATTGTGTAAAGAGTTGAGATTTCTGATGCAGGTCGCTGTAGTTCTTTTTCCAATAGTCAATAACCTCCATAACATTTTTAAACCGGTTGCTGTACCATGGTTTGAACTTGCCTGCCATGTAAGTTGAGTCTGCCACTGAGGCGCCAAGTTCAGAAGAACTGGAACAACACCCTGAGGCCGGATCGCATTTTTCTTCTTCAGTTCCATCTTCACCATGGCGAATATCTGTTACAGGCACATACCAGCTAGCCATCACCCGTATCGTTGTTTCTCCTCCTGGAGCAACTTTGAAGGGAACATACAAAGATGCTCCGGGCGCTCCTGATTCAACGGGCTCCACGCTTTTTACAGTCCCGCTTCTTATGGTCTCCCAGGTGATGGTGAGGGGATCAAACCATCCGCCGCGAAACCAGCAATGGTCCACAACGGTATTGTCCTGATCGGAAAAGATTGCAAAGTTTCCTTCGAGAAATGGTTTTTCGTCCGTGCCACTATTCGAAAGGAGAAAGCCATTCTGTATTTTTTTGACAGCGTTGGTGCCGCCGTCGTTATGTTTCATAAAATTTTTTGCATGAAAAGAAAAAACACAATCTGCTGCGCCACTTCCACTGTTTATGAATTTGTATTCAAGAGCTCCCGTGGGCAAACCAGAATTATCTTCATCGGTGGGAATAAAAGGACTCCAGCCAGTTATTTCTACTTTCAATGGAAAATTTGAATCTTCCAGTGTTATGTGGCCGAATGGAAAGCGCGCGAGGAAAGATGCCTTGTCGAATCGCGGCAGCCCGAAAATCGACCCCCCAGATCCATTGCCCGAGTTGGGTTGTCCGAATCTTTTCCAGTCAGGGGAAGGTCCTTCCAGGATCTTTGCTTCCACCCGATCGCCTTTTATAGCAATGGCCCCAAACATTCCGGGTTCATTAAATACATCGGGTTTATTTCTTACAGACATGTGTGAAATAGCTCCTGTGCCTTCCAGGCAAAACATTCCTCCTCCAAGTCCACCGATGGGAAAAGCAACGCGGTTCAGGTTTTCGCCTTCATAGGCTTCGTTATATTTACGTCCTGCTTTGTGTCTTTTTGTTTTCAGCGGGGCGTTTTGTGATCCAGTTGCGCCTGTGTTTCCTGCATCAAGCAGCGCGGCGGGTAATACACCTGCGCTGATACTGCTTATACTGATTTTCCTGAGGAAGTTGCGTCGACCGGAGTGCTTTTTCATTTTGGGTTCTGGTTAGGCCTGAGAATAGAAATTTAGTGAGAGAATGGGAAATACGGAAACGGGGTCATGTTGCGACCTGCGATTCATGTCAGAAAGGAGCCCGCGGTAGCCGCAGTCGCCACTCACAACTGACCACTCACAATTTGAGCGGGAAACGAGGCTCGAACTCGCGACCCTCAGCTTGGGAAGCTGATGCTCTACCAACTGAGCTACTCCCGCTTATATCTCTTCTATTACACTGTGGATGACGCTCTACCTCCCGATGGCTATCGGGAGGCGCTACTCCGCTTTTTTATACCAATATATAGTTTTGTGATGGTTATGGGCCCGACGAGCAAAGTCCGGGATACCTAATTTACAATTTATTTGAATATGGGCAAGGCAAAAGAAGTGTATCTGGCTTTGCCCGAACGCTAGCGGAGCCCGCCGAACAAATTTTATTGGAAGGCGAGTTGTCGATGGCGAAAACTCGCCGTCGCCCCGAAGATGAGCTATCCGACTGCCATCTTCGCTGAATCCTTCCATAGGTAAGCAGGCATCGGCTCATTGAGTTCCCATTTAATGCTCATTGGCCGAGATCCGTAATGCTCAACCATGTTCGCCTCACCCAGAAAGATAAATCCCATTGTATTCCCAAACTCATCTTCATTTTTCTCCCGAACAAAAAGCAGGATTTTCTTTTTAGACTTTTTGTGCTCTATATAACTTAAGCCCTTTCCTTTGCCGGGGCTCACCGCATTTTGCGTTTGCCAGTGAAAAATTGTTTCGCTGATTGCAAAATCTTCATACAGAGTTGTCGGAGAAAAGTCCTTTTCAGACTTGTTTAACGTAACGAAAAGCAGCTCAGTATTCTTTTTACTTGAGTAAGCGACACCCTCGCGATAGCTTGGCTTTTTTTCAAAGGAATAGAAGCCGTATGCTGACAGGATTTGGTCTCTTGTGTGCCTGCCGTGAAGTTTTAATGGCTGCGAATAAGGAAGGGAAACCGGCTTCTCAATAAAGCCGATCCTGTCAATCAGTATTTCTAATAATTCTGTGATCTCATCGGAAAGCGTTTTATTCCTGCCGATGGCATTGATACTTTCCTCAAGAGACACAAAGCCGCCCTCATCCTGCCATACATCATAATGGAGCATCAAACACATTGCTTTTTCTTCCTCATTGAGTTCATTCATCTTGATACTGAAATTCTTCCTGGCCAAAGAGAGAATGAACTCAAAATAGGAACTCGAACTGGAGGAGAGCCATTTTTTGCTAATGGCCCTGGAAATTTCAGGTTCATTGACTGTCGCGTAATCCTCAATTTGTTCAGACAGGACGCATAATCTCTTCCAGAGGCCTTTCTTATAGATTGTCTGAATTGGGATATGATAGAACTCCGAAAAATTCTTCAATCTTTCCCCCAGGAAATTCCCATTTTAGCGCAAGTTGCATTTTTTCGCTTCGTTGGGTTACGAGAATCTTGCTATTCTTAAGGACGATCCCACAAGTAGCATTAATCATTTATTCAAGTTATCAATTCTGAGCCATAACTGCTTTGAATTTGCCTCTAATAAGAAGTCTGAATTCAAAGCACGGCAGAGCCAAACAGACCAATCAGTTTATATCTTCTTGCTGTATGAGTTGTTTAGCATTTTCAACCGATCAATATAGTGTGACTCATAAAACTCCTTAGCCTCGGCCGTTAAGAACGATCGGTGGATCAAATCACTCGTTTCCTTCCTCTTTATCCTATACTTATCCAGGATCTTCCTGATTCGACTCTCCATAACACCGATCTTCCTTCCAAATTCATAGAAGTCGTCATAGGCATAGAATCCAAGTACCTCGAAACCCTCCGTAGAGTAGTCACCGGAGAACAACCCATCCCTTAACGCAAAAAATGAATCGGATGGGATGTGAATTCTCGTGTTGATCATATCATAGGCGGGACTTAATACATAATCACCCCTAGGTGTTTGAGAAAGAGAGAAATTCTTTAGATGAGCGTCCCGATTGCTGAATAAATAATTGAATACAACACGTTCAAAGTATTTTTCTGCTTCCACCACGTACGCTCCCGCGTGTCTTTTCATAACCTGTGCGATGTCTTCATAACTGCCTTGGTTTTTATAGTCTTCTCCATCGTTTCCTCTTGCGAACCCCGAAAGGGAGGCAAAATCTTCCTGCGCAATTTTTACGCCCCCGGAGTTGTAGTCGAATCGCTTAGTGATGTACGCCGGTTCTCCATTCTTAAAGAAAATAAGTGCGCACTCTGCTGTTTTCATTCCATAGACCTGCCTGGCGATCTGCATCGTTAGATGTTCATTGGCGGGCAACTCTTCAGGCTTTCCAAAAGGAGGGCGGATAGGAACAGGTTTGAGAATGTACTGTCCACTTTCTTCAGTCTGTGTAAGCCGGAGTTTGTTTTTTTCCAACACCAGGGATTGCTTGAACTGCGCGCCGCTGATTGAAAGGGTCTTGCTGTTTTGCCTGAATTTTTCAGCAACTTCTTCGCTGATGTCAGGAGGATCAAAATCGAGAATATGACTTACTTTCTTTCCAAAGAACATGTTCCGCAACGCGGAAGGACTGTATGAATTGAATCCTTCCGCCAGCGTACATGGACAATATTTCAGGTCGGAGAGATTCATGATTGTTCGATCAGTTTTACGGTGACCGCTCCAATTGTGTCTTTGGAGGCAGTGGCGGCCAGCAAGCTCAAAATATCCCGCTCATCGATCTTCAGGTAACGGCTTTGTATCGCAAGGTTAGCGCCTTCCGCTACCATGTTGCTAAAAAATGGAAACATTTGTTCACTGCGATATTCCTGCTGTGTCTTTGGAAGCGTCAGACTGATCGCATAGTTGTTGCTGTCATTGAAATATGCGTCGCCATAACGGAACGAATAGTGGTTGCGGTCCTCTTCAGTGAGGATGCCCGCAAGGATCCCATTGCGATATATTTCAGCTTTTCTCATTTAAGTTTTTCTTCCTCAACTCCAATTTCAATTCCATACCCAGGACTTCTGCCAGTTTATTGAGTATATCCAAAGTTGGATTACCTTGTCCTTTTTCAAGTTTGTACAGAGTATTGGTGCTTACACCCGCCAGCTCCGCAAGGTGAGGCTGGGTGATTCCTAGTTCTTTTCGGCGATCCCGGATAGACTCACCAACTCCAACTCTGCTCTCTGACATTATACTGTGATTTTGATGTAAAAATATACTTTGAGCCCGGTTTTCCAAATTAAATCACATTATAATGTGATTTTAAGCATACATGACTCTTATGCGCGAGATTAAAAGCCAAAAAATCGTAGTATAATGTGATTTTGATTCAGCCATATGCCTGGGCTGCAAGTTATTGCCGGTGGCGGACAGGTTGTGTCGCCTTAATTACATTTTCTTAATTAGAAATCAACGGCCTTTTGAATTGAAGGGAACGATGAAGGTAAGCAGGATCGGGCCGCGCCCGACGAAGCCCGCTTCCAGGATTTTGATCTGGAAACGAGTCTTCGATGGCGAAGCTCGCCGTCGCTCCGAGGCGGAGCTTTGGCGAGCGCAGTCGTCCTCTCTGTACAATTCTCGAACTTATTTTTAGATGATCTGAGAAGGCTGGCAAACCTGGCGGCTTAATAACCGCTCGTTTGCTGGCCTTTTTGGCTTTATACGGCTGATTATGGAGAGCTCAAGGAAATCAATTTGGGATGAGGTTAAGCGGATCGACCTGGTGGACTACTTGGACACACTTGGAATACGACCTCAAAAAGTACGGAACAACGACTATTGGTATCTGTCTCCATTCCGTCAGGAGAAAACACCGTCATTCAAGATCAATCGAAATCAAAACGTATGGTTTGATCACGGATCGGGTGAAGGCGGAACAATCATTGACCTTGGAGCAAAGCTATTTCAATGCACTTACCATGAGTTCATTGAAAAGTTAACAAATGGTAATTTCCAAGACCTTCCTAAGTCCGCACCAACGCAAGCAGCGGATCAGCCCAAATCAAACAAGCTTGAGATCATAAAGGTAAGTGACCTATCCAACCCTGAGGTAATCCGGTATCTAAAGGAAAGGGCTATTAGCCGGGAGTTGGCCAAACGATACTGTCATGAAGTAGAATTTAAGATTGGAACCCGAAACTACATAGCCGTTGGATTCGCAAACCGTTCCGGTGGTTATGAACTCCGCAATAGTTGGTTCAAAGGCTCATCCTCCCCGAAGGACATTTCTTTAATATCCACAGGCAAGGACAAGGTTAGCGTACTTGAAGGGTTCATCGATTTTCTCTCACCCTTGCAGGTTGAAAACAGAACAATACGCCAGCTTACCCATAACTCCGATTTCCTGGTCCTTAACTCTTTGAGGTTGATAAACCGGGCCTTGCCCATCATTCAGCCTTACGGTCGGGTTAACCTGTTTTTGGACAATGACCTTTCGGCCAATAAAGTCAAGGACATTTTAAAGTCCAATGGCATCCTGTATCGGGATGCTTCGCCTCACTATGACAACTCCAAGGATTTGAACGAGTATCTGGTATCTACCAAAAAGCTGGAACAGGCCAAAGATGAAGATCAAGCACTCCGGCCACACAGAAAATCAAAAGGAATGAGAATGTAGGATCAATGAATTTCAACTCACTAAAACAATAATAGACTATGAAAAAGAAAATCCATTTTATCACGCAAGCTAAAGGAGGTTCTGGAAAATCAGTGCTGACTTTCATGCTGGCAGAGAAGTACAAGAACGCAATGCTTCTTGATCTTGACGATGCAACCACAACAACCATGAAACAGTTAGCCTATCGTGACCCCATTAAAGTCTCATTCCTTGATCCGGTGACCAAGCGAATAGACCGTGGCGCTTTCAACGGCCTTTTTGAAAGCGTAATTGACGCGAAAGAAAATTTGTTCATTGCTGACCTAGGCGCCAGTGTTGCGGAACAATTGCCCAAATATCTGTCCATGAACGGAATCGATGTGATTACTGACCTCCTTAATGCAAGCGAGATTCAATTGCAAATTATCTCTGTGGTTGGTGGTGGAAATATCTTCAAAGCAACGATGGAATACCTTGTTGAACTTGTAGCTGCCACAAACGGAGCTCTGGAGATAGCAGTTGCATACAATGGATTCTACCCCTGTTCGGATGAACAAAAAGATGCACTACAGCACTACGCTAGTCAGAACGGTCTAAGGGTATTTCATTTTGACTTGGTGAAAGACAAAGGTGAAACTGCTATGCGAACTGTGGAGAATGTATTGAAAGCCGGAAGAGGGATTTCCGGTTTAAGTCCGTTCACTTCGATCTATTTCAAAAAGCCAATTGAACAATTAAGTCTCTAACCGCGTGATCATGACTACCCAGGAGCAGAAGGATCTTCGCTCATACTGTGCTTTGCTACTCAATAAATATGGGTTTCAATTTCCACCCGATGATCCGGTCATACCGGCCTTGTACATCATTTATATGCACATGAAATCGAACAATCAAAGCAACGAGGCACTTGCTTCACAGATCAAAGAAGCACTAGCCAAAACCAAACCGAAGGAATTTCATTTTCATTATCCCGGAGAAGCGTGGAAATTTCAAATGGCAGGTGTTTTTAAATGGGTGCTTAGCAGTTTAGCGGTTCTTGCTTTGCTGTTGTTTGGGTCATGGCATTGGTCTCGGGTAAATGACGTGGAGTCAGCGAGGGCAATAGTCCAACATTCCGGGAACATTGATAAGCTGTTCCATCGTGTTCAGAAAAATGATGATGGAATCTACTTTCTTGATTTCACAGCCGGCACGGGAGATTCGGTCAGATACTTTGTCGAGTATGAAAAGCTGGATCGAAAGACAGTCCGCGTTTACGTAGGAAGAGAATCCAAATAAGAAAGAATGGAGAAGAAGCACTTAATAAGGTTTTTGAGAGAAAGGAAGAAAGGGTCTTACAGCGTCCTTGTACAAGCGTATCAGGAACTGATTGCTTCAATGCCTATTGTGATGGCGTTGGAAATCATTCAGGAGGACTTGCAGAAAGAAACTGAAGAACGAATTGAACTAAACTATTTCAGCCTGGCCAGGGCGGTCGCAAGATTCAAAAAGAAGAATCCACAGGCGGCCACTCGAAAGCAATTTCAGTTCAAGGATGCACACGAGACAGATGATGTTCAATTAAGTCCAGGAAGGTTCAAAATAAAGTAAAGACGATTGAGCATAATCAAACAATGTTCAATTGTATTCAAGATTATTCATGATAAATACAATGAAATGCAGCAAAGATCAATGGACAGAAATGCTTAGTAAGTTCCGAGCAAGCAATGTTTCCGCTACGCTCCAACCTGCTTGCTCCAGATTGCTATAAAAATATTTACCACTTCGTTCAATTTTTAAAGTTATGAGTAGACCTAAAATAGATGAACAAGACAAAAGAATCGTACAGGTGAATATTCGTCTTACATCAGAAGAGGACGTGAAAGTAAATGAGTATGCCACTGCAAGCGGATTAAGTCCTGCAAACTGGATACGTGAGAAAGTGTTTACTGGCAAGACTCCTGCTACCAAATTATCAGCACTTGATACTTCAATCTATCAGGAATTGAGGAGGATTGGGGTTAACCTGAATCAGGCAACTCATAAACTCAATCAGGGCAATTTTCCAAAAGAGTTAAGAATGATTCAGCTTGATTTAATGACGCTCTTGAACCAAATACTTAAAGCCATAATCCATGACAGGCAACATGATCAAGGGTAAAGGCTTCGGTGGTGCTTTGCGATACAATATGGAAAAGGTAGAAAAGAATGTGGCCGAGGTACTCGATCATTCTTTTGTAGAGGTTTCTGTGAAATCCATCATGAAGGAAGTTCAGATGATTAAGGTCATGCGCCCCAACCTGCAAAAGTATTTCTACCACACCTCTATTAACTTTCCACCATCAGAAGATCTTACCAATGCAATGATGACCAAAATAGGTCGTGAGTACCTTCAGGAAAGCGGGTTCACCCAACATCAATACATTATGTTCCGCCATCATGATGCTGACCATCCTCACTTACATATTCTTGTTAATCGGATCGGCTATGATGGTAAAGTATTAAGCGACAGCAACGACTTTACAAAATGCGAAAAGATATTGCGTGAGCTTGAAAAGAAGTACAACCTCACTGAGGTGATATCAAGCAACCAGGCGAAGGAACGAGCCATGACAAAGAACGAACTGGAAATGATGAAGCGTACTAACATTCCTTCGCATAAGATTAGTTTGCAGACAATCATCAAGCAGACTCTTGCTTCTAAGCCTGGGTTAACCTGTTCAGAATTTGTGACAACTCTCCAAAATAAGGGAATCAATATTTTATTCAATCAGGCTTCAACCGGATATGTTAGCGGCATTTCATACGCCTTTAAGGGAATGACTTTCACTGGTTCCAAGCTTGGAAATGATTTTAAATGGACAACCGTTAAGAGCCGCATTGATTATGACCAGGAAAAAGATCGTGTCTTGATCCAAGAGACAAATACTCGAACAAAGGCACTCAATCCTCATGATGATGCCGCGCACACCAATTCGGGCGAGCGAAGTAATCAACTCAAACAATTTATAAAAACAGAACATAGTAGAGGTAATAAATCTGCTTTAGAAAACACTGTAGGATTTAGTATTGCAACGTTACTTGATAGCCATTCTCACGAAAGTCTTTTCCACGCAGATTCACAAATCAATCCTGATCCTGAAAGTGTGCTGAGATTGAAACGTAAGAGAAAGCGCAGGAAAAGTTTAGGGCGATAGTTTCTAAGCTGGCGCAAAGATCGCTCAGAAAGCTGGTTAATAAGTTCCCACCAGACATACTTTCCATGTGATGACTTAAAGGAGACACATTAAACTTGGATTTAAAAACCACTATAGGACAATTGTATCTAAGCCAATCGAAATAATAGGGCTGAGGGGACGTGGTGATAAGAAGAAAACAGATTGTTGAAAATGATAACACTATCCTCCTGTTCACAATTAGGGAAAGATTCACTAACACGTCAGTCGAACTAATCGAATTATTATAGACTTCTTGAAATGAACTCCAAAGGTTAGGGCCACTTTGATAATCTAGTATTTTGAGTTTGAAAGTCCCCCAATCAGGAAGCCCAAACAAGCTGTTCCAAGTAACGCCTCAATAATAACAAGGACCTTAAGTGATCCTTGGGGATTGAAATCATTTGTTCCTAGCGTGATGAACGTCATAGTCGAGTAATATAAGGAGTCAATAAAATCCGCGCAGCCAGAGCCACCAATTAACCCACGATTAGAAAATATAAGGATGGCACAAATACCAATTATTATTAATGCATTGGGAATAATTCTTAATGGTCTTCGGCCATATCCCCAAAATAAGTGGTTCGTTACAGATCCTGTCTTAGCCCCCTAATAGACTGCACAAATTCTGAAAAACAGATTTGTACAACTA
>JBBDXJ010000262.1:0-17734 GCA_040902445.1 Cyclobacteriaceae bacterium
AACAACCACATCTGAACTATTCCCTTGCCCATTGCAATACCAAAGACCCGATCCTGAAAGAAAGATAGTTTGGGCTCACGGGCAAAGAAGGGAATCATGGGGAGGATTGTAAAGATCATTACTACTACCTCGACAACACACCCACACATTCTTATATGAAGATGCTGTATAAATATCCGCAGCTGGAGTTTCCCTATCGGGACCTCGTGGAGAAAAACCGGAAGCTCAACAGATCACAACCTGAATATGACCTTATCGATACCGGTATCTTTGATGACAACAAATACTTTGATGTGTTTATTGAATACGCCAAGGAATCAACCAACGACCTGGTGATAAAGATCTCCGCCCACAACCGTGGACCGGAAAAAGCAGTTATTCATCTCCTCCCTCAGGTGTGGTTTCGCAATACATGGGCGTGGGGAAATCACCCCTATAAACCCTCCATGTTCAGGGATAACAAAGGTGTGATCAGGATAAATCACAAAAGTCTGGGCGATTATTATTTGTACGCCGAAGGCGACCCTGAAATACTTTTTTGTGAAAATGAAACCAACTCTGGTCGTTTATACAAACATCCCAGGCCCGGGACGTTTAAGGATGGCATCAATGACTTTATCATAAGCGGACAAAAGGATTCGCTTAACGCGTCAAATCAAGGAACGAAAGCCGCGTTTCACTATAAACTCACCATCAGCCCAGGAAAATCAAAAGTTATCCGGCTGCGCTTATCCGATAAGTTTCTTTCTGACGCTTTCGCGGATTATGATACTATCTTCGACCTGCGCGAAAAGGAAGCGGACGCCTTTTATCACGCAATGCAGCATAACATCAAAACGCAGGATGAAAAGAATATCCAGCGCCAGTCTTTTGCGGGAATGTTGTGGAGCAAACAATTTTATTACTATGATATAGATCAGTGGCTGAAAGGGGACCCCGCCCAACCGCCACCTCCTCCTTCAAGACAATCCATTCGAAACCATGAATGGAGACACCTCAACAATGCAGACGTGATCTCCATGCCGGATAAATGGGAATATCCGTGGTATGCGGCGTGGGATCTCGCTTTCCAT
This sequence comes from Cyclobacteriaceae bacterium, assembly GCA_040902445.1. Classification (GTDB taxonomy): domain Bacteria; phylum Bacteroidota; class Bacteroidia; order Cytophagales; family Cyclobacteriaceae; genus Chryseosolibacter. The sequence continues at coordinate 1,074 of JBBDXJ010000262.1, forward strand.
ACCATTCCCCTTTCCATGATCGACCCCGAATTCGCCAAACAGCAACTGATCCTGCTCACCAAGGAGTGGTACATGCATCCCAATGGTCAGTTGCCGGCTTATGAATGGTCCTTCAGCGATGTCAATCCCCCTGTTCACGGATGGGCTACGTGGCGCGTCTATCAGATCGACCAGAAGATAAACAATGGTGTGGGCGACCGGAAATTCCTCGAAGAAGTATTTCACAAATTGCTTTTGAATTTTACCTGGTGGATCAACAAGAAGGACTACAAGGGGAATAATATTTTCCAGGGTGGTTTTCTCGGCATGGATAATATAGGAGTATTCGACCGCAGCAAACAATTACCCGCTGGTGGACTCATCGAACAATCGGATGGTACAAGTTGGATGGCGATGTTTACCTTGAACATGCTACGCATTTCACTCGAACTGTCGAAAGACAATCCTGTTTATCAAAGTCTTTCTACCAAGTTCTTTGAACACTTCCTGTACATCGCCGGAGCTATGTCAAATGTCGGGGTTGATAGTATCAACCTTTGGGATGAAGATGATGAGTTTTTCTATGACGTCCTGCACACCCGCGACAATCAGCGCCTCAAAATCAAACTGCGCTCGATGGTGGGTTTGATACCACTTTTTGCCGTGGAGGTTCTGGAAGAAGAGATCTTCCGGAACAACCCTGAATTCAGTCAGCGGTTACTCTGGTTTTTGCATAACCGGCCTGACCTCGCTAACCTGATCTCGAGATGGCATGAAAAGGGAAGGGGAGAACGCCACCTTCTTTCCCTGCTGCGCGGTCACCGTATGAAAGCCATTCTCAAACGAATGCTGGATCCGAATGAATTTCTCTCTGACCATGGCATCAGAGCCCTCTCAAAAGTATACGAAAAAGATCCATACACGTTCCATGCCGATGGAATTGATTTTGCCGTTAAGTACACACCGGGTGAGGCAGAAACAACATTGTTTGGCGGCAATTCGAATTGGCGCGGTCCTGTTTGGTTTCCCGTAAATTATCTGATCATCGAATCACTTCAGCGCTTCCATCACTATTACGGCAGTGATTTCAAAATAGAACACCCGACAGGTTCGGGAAATATGCATACGCTCAAAGAAATAGCCAACGACCTTTCCGACCGGTTGATCCGCCTCTTTAAGAAGGATACCAACGGTCAAAGGCCCTCCTTTGGCAGCTATAGAAAATTACAGGACGATCCCCACTTTAGCGACCACATCTTGTTCTTCGAATATTTTCACGGCGACAACGGCCGCGGCGCCGGCGCAACCCACCAGACAGGGTGGACGGGGCTGGTGGCGAAATTGATCCAGGAGCGGAATAAATGAGTTGTAAGTATTAAGTTTTAAGTTAGTACATGCATATTCAGGAATCACCACACCCTTACATCTTAATACTTATCCCCAGGTCAGCAAGGCGTTGTTGATATTGGTTATGCCCTGATTTTGCGAGCAACTCAGCCGATCGCCGGAGAAGATAAACGTCGAGATCACCGGGTTTTTCATCAGCCCCGATATCGGACTTGACGAGATCATAATAATAATCAAACGCAGCTTTGGTCAGGGAATCCGCCAGCTGATTTCTATTTATTGAGAGAAGGATCTCCGCCGCCTGGACGTTCGTATACGAAGGCCTTAGATGTTTGTGGTACAGTTTTTTTGTCGCCTCCACCAGAACCTTTTCAGCCATGTCGATATTTCCCTCATCCAGGAAGGCCATAGCGAGCTCGTTAAACGATTGCCGGATTGGAACAAGCATTCTTGCGTGGTGATCTTCATAACTCAAATGGATTGAAGAATCCTTGAGATTGCTGTAGTCGGCTTTAACGATAAGGTTTTCATAACTCAACGCGGTGTTGACCGGTATATTTTCGTCAGGGTTTTTATCGGGCTTGAGCCTGAACACCGCACCCTCCTGAACGACGTATTGCGACAGGTCCACGCCAAGGGTATTCATCGAAGTGTAATTGAAATGTATCGGCCGTTTCCATTCATTGCTGACGATCAGATCCAGTATCGCGAGAACATTTTTAGAAACATAGTCGCCGGTGATCTGTAAAATTATTTCGTTTGCGGTATCGCGACTGGAAAAGACATTGCTGTTGTTTGAAGACAATTCTTCGTACGCCCCGAGTCTCAGTGTTCTGGATGGAAGAATATGATAGGGCTCGCCGTTTCGGGTAAACATCGTCAATGCCGGATGTTCATTCTTTAACAATTGCAGATACTGGCGAAAGTCAATGCCGCTCTTGATACTTTCCTGGACGTAGAGCACATCATTTGCGCCGTACTGGCGATAATCTTTTTCATTCAGCGCTAGATCAAATGCGCCTGAATCATAATACGATTTCCTTAACTGATTGATGTACCAGTCAGTGTTCATGTAACTCAATACCATTACCCTGACATCGGTTCGGAACCCCTCCACCTCCTGGACATACCAAAGGGGAAAGGTATCGTTATCTCCTCCCGTAAACAGTATTGAGTTTGGCGCACAGCTTTTCAAAACGTTCCGTGCGTTATCCACCTGGAACGTTCTACCCGAACGATCGTGATCGTCGTAATTCTGATACAACATCCACAGCGGCATGAAAATGGCGATCAGGACAGGGATAATAATTCCTGATTGGATTTTTGAGGCATATTTCCCTATGGATAATATCCCTAGTCCAATCCAGATACAGAACGCGATGTATGAACCAACGTAAATATAGTCCCGCTCCCTGGGTTCGTTCGGAGTGGAGTTCAGGTAAAGCGCCAGGACTAGCCCTGTGATCAGAAAAAATATCGCAACGCATATAAACCCATTTCGATCGTGTCCATATTGAAAGATTGCGCCAATCATTCCCAGTAACAGTGGGATCATCCAGTACTGGTTCCTCGCGCTTTCAAAATGTGAATTACCTAACCTCTGCCAGGGTTTAAGCCATGTACTGTGTTGTTCGTCGCTCAGCCTGCCAGCGAAGTTCCACATGAAGTATCGCAAATACATATGTCCCAATTGATAGGTAAACATGAACCGGAGGTTATCGGAAAAAGCTGGCTTTTCATTCGGCTTCAGTCCCGTCCAGCTGCGATAAGTTGAAACGTGATCTTCATCGTTGCTATAGATACGCGGTAAGATGGTTTGTTTGGAATCATAATGATATTCGGGCAGTGTACCTGCTACATCATAAGTTTTTCCGGATTTATAGAATATTTCTTTCTTCGCGCTGATATCCCGGATTTTTGCATCGAAGTATGGACCGTAAAGCAATGGGCTTGATGGATAGGATTCCCGGTTCATATAGGCCTTGATCATCGCAAGGTTCTCCGGATTGGTCTCATCAATAGGAGGATTGTGATTGGACCTTATAAACAGCATCACATAAGGGAGAAACCCCAAAAGCAGAAAAATGATGGCCCACGCGTATCGTGTTACGATCGCATATTTCCGGATGATCGTCCAAAAGAAAAATACAAGGAGGATGGTGAGAATAACAGGCCCAGAGTAAAATGGGAAATGCAGTTGGTTTACAAAAAACAGATCAAAAGAAAAGGCCAGCTCAAAAAGACTTACGGCGACAAATCTGTTAATGATGAGTACAATTGCAAAACCCGCTGAAATTGAAAGTATTGTATTTTGAAAAGTAAGTTTTCTTTTGACGGTGGCCCATGCAAACGGCAAAAGCGGGATGGCCAGCAAACACATAGGATGAACACAGTAAGCGAGTCCCGCGAGATAAAAGATCAAAACAAGGCGCCGGGATCTTAGAGGTTCTTCAAGGTCTTTTCCCGTGAGGATCAACCAGACGATCAGCAACAGGAAGAAGCAGGCGGGGCCATACGTTTCGGCTTCTACTGCCGAAAACCAGAATGTATCGGAGAACGCAAGGCATAAACCGCCTCCGAAAGATGATAGAACCAGGATTAAGTTCTGGTGTCTGTCGGTCCTGCCGATCATGTTCTCTCCGAGGTAAAAAATGATATAGTAAACCAGGCTGATGGTCAGCGCAGAAAAAAAACCACTCATCAGATTAAGGCTCCAGGCTACCTTGAAAATATCGCCAAAGGAAATCATGATAAATAACCTTCCAATCAACAGGGACAAGGGTGTGCCCGGCGTGTGGGGCACCTGGAGTTTATAGGCTGAAGCAATGAACTCGGAACAGTCCCACAGGCTCGCCGTTGGCTCCAGGGTCATCAGGTAGGAAATGAAGGCTATGAGGAACGTTAGGCCGCCAAAGATGTGTTTCATTTTGTTGTTTTTCCATCCAATAAACGAGTTGGAAAGAGTATTGACACCGGTTATCCCTAAAACAGGAAACAGAAAGCCGGCCAGCAGGATCGGTGGTGCTATCCAGAGGGTATTGATGCCGAAACCATTTTCCACAGGATCAATGGCCATGAGGATATAAGCTGCTGCTATCATAAACCCGGCGGCGATAAACCACAAATAATCTTTTTCCGTAAACATGGTGTGTCAAGTCTGTTACAAGGCTATCGAAATAAACTGCACACCACCGTTAAGCTCTGTAAAGAAGTGTTAACAGAGAGTTAAAAAAGGCGAACTTCTTAAACTCTATTATTTAAAAGCTTATTTTTAATCTATGAAGAATAAAAATTTACGAGGGGTGATTTTGTTCGGAACGGCGGTGCTTACCGGTCTTTTTTTAGTTCAGGTGTACTGGTTTAGAAAAGCCTTTGACGTCGCGGAAAAGCAGTTCGACCACAGTGTTCAGATTGCGCTGATGCGCGTAGCCGATTCGGTAGCTCCAAATGCCGAAGTAAAAAAATTATCTTCCAATTTCTTTTTTGTTGCCACTGAAAGTAATCTGGACAACCAGGCCGTGGATACCCTGCTGAAAAAAGAGCTGCTTAGAGGAAGCCTGGCGCTGGACTATGAGTTGGGAATCTACAATGCTGACGACGATACCTTGGTTTACGGGCAATATGTGGAGGCGACGAAAAAACAGTTTATCGAAAAGGAATTTCACGACAAGATTACATCGGGAAGAGAAAAGAATTTTGCCGTTTATTTCCCGCGCAAGGAGAGTTATGTGATGGCGCAACTTAATATCTGGATGTTCTCCACGATTGTACTTTTGCTGATGATGGGCTTTTTCGCCTATGCGATATTCATCCTGCTCAGAGAGAGAAAATTTGCCGAGTTGAAGAATGATTTTATTAACAACATGACGCACGAATTTAAAACCCCGGTCACCAATATTGGTATTACGGGTGAGATCATTAGAAAGAAGATTCCTGAAGCGGCGGGGGTGAATGTATACCTTGACATCCTCCTAAAGGAAAATGAAAAACTGAGACAAAAGATCGATCAGGTTCTCCTGGGATCTTCGGTCGATCATCTCGCGCGCCCTTGCCTGGAGCGTGTCGACGTGCATCAGCTGATCACGGAATGTGCTGACGCTTTTCAATTGAAGGTGCAGGAACGGCTTGGAAAAATCTACCTCGATTTTCACGCGAAAAGCACCTTTATTTTAGCTGACCGAGATCTATTGACGCAGGCCATTAACAACGTGATCGACAACGCGGAGAAATATTCACCTGGTAAACCCTGTATCGTTGTGAAAACGCGCGATCAACGCAATGGGATTGAGATCGACATTGTTGATGCGGGCATTGGGATCCCGGAGAGAATGCGGGGAAAAGTATTTCAAAAGTTCTTCCGGGTGCAGCAGGGAGATGTTCACAACGTAAAAGGTTTTGGACTGGGATTGAATTTTGTAAAAAATGTGATCAGGTCGCACCAGGGTAAGGTGAGTCTCTTCAGTGAGCTACAGAAAGGTACCGAAGTTAGAATTTTTCTTCCGAGAGCATGAGTGAACGTCCCAGGATAATGTTGGTTGAGGATGACGAAAGTCTTGGCTTCCTGTTAAAAGATACCATGGATTCCAATGGATGGAGTGTGACATTATTTCAGAATGGTGAAAAAGGGTTGACCGCTTTTCACAACCAGGTTTTTGACCTGTGTATCCTTGACATTATGTTGCCGACCAAGGATGGATTTGAACTTGCTGCCGAGATCCGTAAATACAATCAAAGTATTCCGATTGTCTTTCTAACCGCCAAAAGCCAGCTCGATGATCGCATCCGCGGTTTCCAGATCGGCGCCGACGATTACGTCTGCAAGCCGTTCAGCATTGAGGAATTCAAGTGCCGTATCGAGGCTATTCTCAAACGTTCTTTTGGAAGTCAGTCTTCAGACCGGAATTCGGTTTTGAAAGTCGGCGATACCACCCTTGATGTCTATAATCTGATACTTGATGCAAAGGGTGTCAAAACCCGGCTTACCTATAAAGAATGTAAACTGCTTCAAATGTTTTTCCGCCATGCCGGCAAGCTCATTGAAAGAGAAGTATTTCTAAAGACGATTTGGGAGGATAACGGTTTTTTTGTCGCCCGCAGTATGGATGTTTTTGTTTCCAAACTTCGGAAATATCTCAGCAATGATCCCCAGCTGAGAATAGAGAATATAAGAGGAGTGGGGTATATATTGAAAGCAGAAAGTTCAAAGCAGAAAGCTTAAAGCTAAGCCAATCCCCCCAGAGTCATGCATGTTCAATCCCGGTTAGATCCCCCTCAGAGTCACGCGTCTCGCGACGGACTCTGAGGCGCCGGAGACGAAAATAGTTCGTCAACGCGATATGTTCCAGCGAGCCGATCCTCCCGGTAGGTTATTCCGCATGCCATATCGTGTCTTAGCCAATACTCTGCTCCGCTCTCCTCAGAGTCCCGGAAACCGGTGACTCTGAGGGGGACGGTAAATATCTTTTGTGGCCCAGGCCCCAGCTTTTTGCTTTCCGCTTTTTGCTAAAAGTGCTTGCATTTTTCCAAAATTTTCACTCTATTTACTTAACAAAATATAAGCAAATGGGCAAAGAATATCTCGGTGAATTTGAAGAACTGGTCCTGACGATGGTGGGGGTTTTGCAGGATGATGCGTATGGGGCCGCCATCAGCGACGAAATTGAATCCAGACTAAAACGCGATGTGAACCTGAGCGCTGTTCATGTTACACTTTACCGCCTGGAAGACAAAGGCTACATCAAATCGAAAGTAGGAGGGGCGACCAAAGAAAGGGGAGGGCGCCGCAAGCGAATTTACACTATCACGAGCGCCGGATTTGCAATGCTTAAAGTCATTAAGGAATCAAGATTGGAACTCTGGAAGTTGATCCCGCAATTGAAAATTGTCTGACATGAAAAAAGTTTCCAGTTTCCGGTTTCAAGTTGCCTGTTTGTAAACTGTCATCCATTTTAGATTTTGTGTAATGGGAGAAGATAAGTTCAACCATGTTCAACGTTTGGCTATCCGGTTCCTGATGTGGTTTTGCCCGGATTACCTGTTCGAAGAAATAGAAGGAGATTTGATTCAGAAATTTAACCGCGATGTGCAAGAGTTGGGTGAAAGGAGGGCAAAGCGGAGATTTGTGTGGAATGTGATCAGGTTTTTCAGGCCTGAAATTATTTTTAGAAATAAGTTTTCATTTGAAATTATCAGTATCATTATGCTGCGAAATTATGTTACCATAGCATTTAGAAATGTAGCGAAGAATAAAGTATTCTCAGCCATTAACATCTTTGGTTTAAGCATCGGTCTGGCTGCCTGCCTGTTGATATTCCAGTTCGTTTCGTTCGAACTCAGTTACGACCGTTTTCACGATCACTTCGACCGCATCTACCGGGTCACCAACGATCGTTTTCAAAATGGAAAGCTGATCCAGCATGGCACCATCACCTATCCAACCATTGGACCTACCATGGCAAAGGATTTTCCTGAGATTGAAATGTACACGCGGTTAATGCCCAGTGGCGACCTCAATGTCAGGATTGATGATAAGGATTTCAGGGGAGACCGGTGTCATTTTGCGGATGAGCATTTCCTTTCCGTATTCCGTTTCTCTTTATTGGCAGGAGATCGTGTATCCGCATTGAAGGAATCCAGGTCAATCGTCCTCACCGAAGCACTCGCTAAAAAATATTTCGAGGGAATTAATAATGATTATTCGGCGCTGATCGGAAAAGTGTTGTACAGAGGAACGGAAAAAGAACCTTATAAGGTCACAGGTATTTGTCAGAACATTCCGGATAATTCTCATATTCAATTTAATGCATTGGTGTCCTATGCCACACTGCACAGCGGTGATGACAAAGAGGCTGATGTCAGCTGGAAGTGGTCGGATTTCCGGCATTACCTTCTTCTAAAGCCAGGGGCAGACTACAAGGCCCTCGAAGGTAAGTTTGGCGCGTTCAGTGACCGGTATTTTCAGGGGGATAAGGTTTCCGGGAGTGTGGAAAAGTTTTTTCTTCAGCCTTTAAAAGACGCTCATCTGTATTCCGACTATGAGTACGACATTGCAAAAACAGCCAGCGGCAAGGCAGTTTGGGCTATGCTGGTGGTGGCGGTATTCATTCTGCTGATCGCCTGGATCAATTACATTAACCTTACGACTTCCCGGGCTTTGGATCGAGCAAAGGAAGTCGGATTGCGAAAAGTAATGGGAGCACTCAAGACCCAACTGGTCAAACAATTCATTTTTGAATCTATGCTGATCACTTTACTCGCATTTGTGACCGCAATACTTTTTGTCGAAGTAGTGCAGTCATCTTTCAATCTGATTATCGGCGGTAATCTCAGTCTCTGGAAGATTTTGAGTGAGATGGATGCAACCGCAATTGTTATAATCTCATCTGTAATGGTAGCTGGAGTTATACTTTCGGGTTTCTATCCGGCGTTTGTGCTCTCGGCTTATCAGCCAGTTACCGTTTTGAAAGGTAAATTCCACCGATCATCCGGCGGGCGGTTTATGCGGAAAGCCCTGGTTATTTTTCAGTTCACCGCATCCGCAGCGTTGATCACTGGAACTTTGATCGTTTCAAGACAATTAAAATTCATGAATGAAGCAGACCTTGGAATGAACATTCAAAATGTTTTGATCGTTCGGGCACCCGCCTATACGCAATGGGACTCTACCTTTATTGAAAGGGTTGAAAATTATAAACATCAATTATCACAAATCGACGTCATACTTAGTGTGGCTACTTCAAGCCGGCTGCCGGGAGACCGTTTGGGCCGAGGATTTGAATTTCGGTTGTCAGACCAACCTTCCTCTTCGCACTATACCATTAGTCATTTAGGTGCTGACTATAATTTTTTTGATACCTATGGGATTTCAATCATAACGGGCAGGAAGTTTCTACCGACAGATCATAACGCTGACTATAGTAAGATCAGTACTGCCATTATTAACCAGAATGCGGTTAGCCTTTTAGGCATTGAAAGTGCGACAGAGGCCATCGGAAAAGAGATCGTACTGAGCAACAATCGTTGGCGCATTATTGGGGTCGTAAATGATTTTCACCAGGAGTCTCTTAAGAAGCCGATGGAGCCTATCATTTTCATTCCGACCTACAGCACTTATGGTCCCACTTCCATCAGGTACCAAACGGCGGATACCGAGGCTTTGATCGTCGAAGTGGAGAAAGTTTATAAGAAATTTTTTCCGGACAACGCCTTCTCCTATGTATTTCTGGAAGATTCCTATAAATCACAGTACAACGACGAAAAGCGGCTTGCAAAAGTGATAATGATCTTCACGGCACTGGGTATTATTATTTCATGTCTTGGTTTGATCGGACTTTCATCCTATACTGCAGTCCAGCGAACCAAGGAGATCGGCATCCGCAAAGCGCTGGGTGCCTCACTTGCGAGCATCGTCACACTCCTCTCTGCGGATTTTATTAAACTGGTTCTGGCAGCAATCATCCTGGCCTTTCCGATCGCCTATTATTTTATGGCCAACTGGCTTACAAACTATCCCTACCGGATCTCACTGCAATGGTTCCTTTTTATGCTTCCAGCCTTGATGATACTGTTTATAGCAGCGATTACGATAAGTTTCCAGATCATAAGAACTGCAAGAATAAATCCGGCGAATACGTTGAAGTATGAATAAATGAATTGGTTGCCGGTTGCCAGTTGCCGGGCCACGTTACTGATTAAATACAGACAAATGAAAAAAGGCAAGGATGGCGTTTCGCTCGATTATATGTTAAGCTTCCTGAGTTGGTTTGCCCGGATCATTTGGTGGAGGAAATAGAGGGAGACCTGATCCAGAAGTTTGAAAAGGATGTAAAGCGGTTCGGCTTAAATAAAGCCAGGCGGAGATTTGCCTGGAATACTATCCGGTTTATGAGACCGGGAGTTATTTTTAGAAATAAGTTTTCCTTTGACCTGATCAACACAAATATGTTACGCAACTACCTGACTATTGCATTCAGAAATTTCAACAGGCAGAGATCTTATACCCTGTTAAATGTAATTGGTTTGTCATTGGGAATGGCTGCCAGTTTACTGATCATTCAGTATGTAAAGTATGAAAGAAGCTTTGACACTTTCCATTCACGGGCAAAGGACATTTACAGGATTCAATACAATGGATGGCGAAACGGAGAGCTGAATTTTGAAAGCGCCGTGGCCGTACCCGCGGCGCCGGCCGCCTTGAAGAGCAATTTTCCGGAAGTAGAGGCCTATACGCGTTTTCTGCCTACCGATGGAATCCTTACCTATGAAAAACCCGGGGAAGAGCCTGTCACTTTCAGAGAGGAAAAGGCGCATTTCGCTGATACCTCCCTGTTTAAAGTTTTCGATTTCATGTTGGTAAGGGGGAATGCTAAAACGTGCCTTAAAGGGACCAACAAGATCATTATTTCTGAAAGTACCGCGCGTAAATATTTTAAGGATGACGAGCCGATCGGCAAGAGGATCATAGAGCATGACGAGAATCTTTCGTTTGAGGTCACCGGAGTTTACAGGGATGTGCCGGAGAACTCTCATATCAAATTTGATCTTTTGGTTTCCTATGAGACCCTCAATGCCATGACAAACAACCAGTCGGAAACATCCTGGGGTTGGTACGACTTCTACAGTTTTGTTTTATTAAAGCCGGGTACCGACGTTGAAACCCTTCAGGCAAAATGGGATGATTGGCTAGAGAATAACCGTAGAAAAGACTGGGGGAAAGATAATAAGCAGGAGTTTATACTGCGACCGCTCACCGACATCCACCTTTATTCGAATCTACTGTATGAAACGTCCCCGGAAGAGCTGCGCGATGGTGATTCGGTTTATGCGTTGAGTATCATTTCAGTATTTATTCTTATCATCGCCTGGGTTAACTACGTCAACCTGGCAACAGCGCGATCCTTCAAACGTGCGAATGAAGTGGGTGTAAGGAAAGTAGTCGGCGCTTTCCGCGGACAACTGATCAGCCAGTTTTTTACCGAGTCAGTGATTTTGAATTTATTCTCTGCCTTGCTGGCTGTTGGGATGGTAAGGTTGCTATGGCCACCCTTTTCGGCGCTGAGCGGTTGGAATATTCCGCTTGATTTTATTTTTGAACGGGAATTCTGGTTTCTGGTGATGTTGCTATTTTTCGTCGGAACGTTGCTCTCGGGATTTTATCCCGCAATCATTTTGTCGTCGTTCAGACCTGTTCAAGTTTTGAAGGGACAGATCATACGTTCTTCAGGAGGAAATGTTTTGAGAAAAGGTCTGGTTGTTTTCCAGTTTGTCGCCTCTGTAATCCTCATCAGCGGCTCCCTGATTGTATATCAGCAACTGAATTTTATGAAGAACAAGGATCTCGGCATAGACTTAAACCAAACAATGGTACTGAATGGCCCGGCCGTAAGCGACTCATTGTACCAGCAAAAATACGATGCATTCAAAACGGAAGTTCTTCGGATTTCCGGAGTTCGCGGAATCAGCGCTTCTTCCAGCATTCCGGGAGAAGAAAACTATTGGACGCAGAACATTGGCAGAATGGCGGCATCAGCCGACAGCCACATAGTCGTTACGCACGCTGCCATCGATCATGAATTCATTCCTCAATTTGGAATAAAGGTGATCGCCGGAAGGAATTTTGACAAACAATTTCCAGGTGATGACAAGAGAATTCTGATCAATGAATCATTATCAGAAGCACTTCAATTCAAAGAACCTGAACTTGCCATCGGGGAAAAAGTGGTCACCGGAAGAGATACGGTGGAAGTAGCCGGGGTGGTTGCTGATTTCCATCAGATGTCTTTAAAAGCAAAAGTGATCCCTGTCGCGTACCGCTTGTCTCATTTCTCTTCTTATTATTCCATTAAACTTGAAACTGCGAATTACGGGGACGTTATTGAATCAGTAGAAGGGCCTTGGAATACCTTCTTTCCCGGAAACCCAATGGAATATTTTTTTCTCGATCAGTTCGCATTTTAATTCCTGAATTTTTTCAGCTTCTCCTAAAGGAGAGGAAATATCGCACATCACATTCATTCGTGAGCTGTCCACATCCGATGATCGTGGGCGGGTAATTACCGCGACTGGTACAGGGTGGAAATCAATGGAGAGATGAAGCAGATGTTGCTGAACGAAGTATTTTTTGATCATGATTTCTTCAGGGTCATGGACATTGAACTGACTGCAGGCCGTTCCTTTGATCCGCAAAATGCAGCAGATCCGCATGCAGCATTTATGGTAAATGAAACCGCCGTGCGTGAATTCGGATGGGATGATCCTTTGGGAAAACGGATAAGTCACGGCTTTGAAGATCCGGAAGGTGAGAAATGGGAGGGAACCATTGTCGGGGTAGTCAAAGACTTTAACATCTACTCCATGCGAAAAAAAATTGAGCCCATGGTGATGCGGCTGCCCTGGTCTGACTGGCCGGGAAATTGTGTTTATGTACGCGTCAGCGGACCTTTGAACGAAACTATCACGGGCATTAAAAACAAATATGAAGAAATAATGCCCGACTTCCTCATTGATTATCACGTGATCGGTGATCTTTATGCTAACCAGTATCGGAATGAAAGAAAAGCCTTTGCATCCATTAAACTGGGTACCTGGATCATTGTACTGATCTCTGCCCTTGGAATTTTTTCATTGTCCGTTTATATGTCCCTCAGGCGCATGAAAGAATTTGGCATCCGCAAAGTTCTCGGTGCAACGGTGGGGCAGATCGCCCTCATGCATGTCGGCCATTTCCTGCGGATCGCTTTTGTGGCGAACCTGATCGCGCTACCCATCGCTTACTGGATGATGAAGACCTGGCTGTCGGAATTCGCATATCGCACGGAGCTTAAGGGAATTGTGTTTGTGGGCGTGATGGTGATTTCATTCGTGCTGGTGATCCTGGCCGCCGGATATTCTTCCTGGAAAGCAGGCGTGATGAATCCGGTGGATGCGATTAAGAAGCAGGATTAATGAAGTTAGATTTTTTTGCCACTAAGACACACTAAGAAATACAGTAGTTCTTTCAGATTGCTACCACTGGTTTCGATGTTTACTCGAGTCCTGCGTCTCCCGGGGATTGCTTCGCGCTACCCACACCCCCTGGCTTCACCTGCAATGACGCGCCTTCTACCGAAATTTTCTCCCTGAATCCCCACGCAAACAAGATAGTTACGACAATTGCGAATAGGAGAGGGAATATCCAAAAGATCTGCCATTGCTGAAGTGGTGATTCCGGTGAACTCATCACGATGTTGAAGATCCATCCTGCAGCAAGTGTTCCCAACCCCTGGCCTACACCATATGAAACCAGCACGAACAAACCCTGGGCCTGCGCTCGGATAGCCGGAATTGCTTTTTTGTCAATATAAACCTGTCCCGCTACATACACGAAATCATAACACGCGCCGTGCAAGACAATGCCGGCCATGATCATCCAGGCAACACCAGCGGGGGCGCCGAGAGCAAACAAAGCGTAACGCACGATCCAGGCTACCATACCCATGATCAACACCCACTTGACACCAAATCTCAGAAAGAACCAGGGAAGCAATAATAGGAACAACACTTCCGACATCTGCCCGAAAGTCATTCTGAAAGCTGGATTCGCGATACCGGCATCGCGCATGAACACAGGCACATAGGCAAAATACGTCGCAAGCGGAATGCTCGTCAGCAGAATGCTCAGGATAAAGACAATGAAAGGCCGGGAGTTCAAATGAGCAAATGCGTCCAGGCCAAGAACATCCCGAAAAGAAAATTTCTTTCCTGCTCCCGGTGGAGGAACATCAGGTAAAGTAAAACTGTAAAGGCCCATCAAGATTCCACCGGCGCCGGCGACATACATCGGCAAGGCTGTTGTGTCGCCCTCCAGTAAAAAACTTACCACAATACCGGCAACGATCCAGCCGATCGTACCAAATACTCTCACGAGGGGAAATTCCGTTTCTTTGTTCTTCAGTAAATGAAAAGCAGTGGCCGTTGCCAGGCCTACCGTTGGCATGTAGCACAACATGTGCAAAAATAAGAACACCAGGAAGAGCGGTGTTGAAAGCAGAGAGCCTTCTGCCAAAACAGGTGCGAGAAACACAAAGATGCCACTGAGAATGTGCATGACACCCATCACCTTCTGAACGGCAAAGAACCGGTCAGCAATCATACCCATAAAAAAAGGTGAAACAATAGAACCAATAGGACTGGCCATGTACGCAATGTAGATCACATCCGTCATGCCGCGGCTTTTCATATAATTTCCCCCCGTAGCATACCACGAACCCCAGATAAAGAACTGAAGAAACATCATCACCATCAGGCGAAGCTTCATGGGGTTTTGTTATTTCGTCGTTGATTATTTAACTTCGACAAAGTCCCCTTTAGGGGATTTAGGGGCAGGGGCGGTTGACGTTTTCTCCACAATACCTTTCATATATCTCAGTGCAAGGCGATTCGCCCGATCTACTTCCTCGATTCCCGCGATGGAATGGTTCTTAAGAACAGGCAAACAGTATTCTGATACGAGATAACCATCATAATGGATCTTCTGAAGAGCATGAATGAAAGCTTCATAATTAATTTTGCCGCCAAAAGAAGGAGCGGGGTCTTGAACGACTTCTCCTTTTGCATTCTCACTAAAGTTCCAGGCGCCATAATGGGAATAGGTAAGATGGTCTTTGCACTGTTCCACCGCTTCGCGCACGTAATCGTCAGATTGACGGTCGTAAAAAAGAGGGACATCGAGGCAAATCCTGACATTTTTGCGGTCTATTTCTCTGGTCATGGCCAGCACATCCTCATAGCCCGGGGTTAATACCGGTGCGTGATTTTGCAACACCAGGGTAATGCCCATATCGTCAGCCCAATCTGCAACCTCGCGGATTCCTTTTACTGCGCGGTTCCATTTTCTCAGGTCACCCGGATATAAACGTTTAAAATAATTTCCGCGATCATACTGTGCATACAGTGCAATAGCTTCCTCATCGTTCACAATACCCGGCCAGGCTGCGAATACTTTAACCATATCTACTCTCAGGTCGCTGGCCAGCTTGAGCACGCTCTGAATCATCGCCAGGTTATTCTCCCGGTCCTCCATATAACGGCTTGAGAAATTGGACATGCTTTCAACGGCACACAAAACGATCCCCTCGTCAGCGGCTAAGGATTTAATACGTTCCCTGTCGGATTTTTTCAGGTCCACCGGAGAGGCTACTGGCCTTTTGGTTTCAATCGCCAGCGCGTCAAATCCCAATTCTTTGGCTTTCAGGATCTGCTCTTCAACGGTCAACGCTTTCCCTGCATAAAACAATCCCCCATACGATACAGTCAGCAATGCAAATTTCATAAGCTTTTTGGGTTTGAAACGAAACTTTAGATTTCTAACCTGATCAAATATAAGGAAATATGGAAATATGGAAATATGTATATAGGTATATAGGTATATAGGTATATAGGTATATAGGTATATAGGTATATAGGTATCTCACTTCAAGTGTTTCAGCTTTTCTCAGAAGGAGTGGTTCTGGATCATTTTGGGATTCTGACGGATTTTAGTTTTTTATCCTTTGTTCAAATCGTGCATGTCATTTGCGGTCTGGAAGAGACTTGGCCATCAGACTCAACAAAACTTTTTAAACCAACCTATCCGTCATTATGAAAAAAAGTCCCAGCTTAAACTGAGACTTTTTTCCTTTAAGACTTTTCAAACTATTTCCTCCGGGCGCGGCGCATTCCGCTGTCAAGATCGCTGATTCCGGCTATGTCCTCCGGATCGGTACTGGTGTCCCGGCTGCTAACCGTTCCCTTCACATCATCGGCCAGCAACTCGATATCAGAATCTTTCTTTTCATGTTCAAGCTTCTCTAATTCGTCCTTTGCCTGTTGGCTCTCCGGAAATTTTCCTGGCTTCTTTACCGGCTTATTCGTATTTAATCTGCTTTCCGGATTTGCATTAAGGTCTTTTTCGGAATTTTTATTATCTGTCTTCATGATTTTTTAGTTTAAATAAATTCACTGATTCATAATTTCTTATTGCTGCTTTAGTAAGCGTCAATAGGTCACCTTGAATGAAAAGAAGTGAAAAAATCATACCGCAGGGGAGCATCTGTTTTGACCGAAATTCATCTTCTTCGGAGTCTAAAATGTGTCCAAAATACCGCAGCGAATAATGAATCTTTTTTCCCGAAAGGTGTAGAACACAGGTTGTCTCGTGCGCAGCCATGCCGACACTCTCGCGCACCGGCTAGATCATCTTCCAAAAATTGTTCTTCGAAAGCAGCCATCGCTGGCGATGGAATCATCCCCCTACTTCAGTAGAGGAAAAGAGGGTGAGGTGAACGCACGAGCGTGATAGAGACTAGAGGTGTTCAGAA
>JBBDXJ010000263.1:0-17674 GCA_040902445.1 Cyclobacteriaceae bacterium
GCGCTATGGGAAGTTTCAGAGAGTTACTATCTTCAAGGCACACCACCACTCACTACTCACAAAAGTGGCCAGCATCACTCAGAACAAGGGGGAGAACCCATGAGCCGCACGAACCACTCACCACTCCAAAGGAGTCCTATGGACTCAGGAGTCCTATGGACTCACTACTCACTATTTGCCCTGCGGAGGCGTTTCCTTGCTATAGGCATCAATAATATCCTTCACCAGGCGGTGGCGGACAACATCTTTTTCTGTCAGCTCAACAAACCCGATCCCCTTTATATCTTTTAAGATCCTGAGAGCTTCCTTTAACCCCGACCTTTGATTCGAGGGCAGATCTACCTGGGTGGGGTCGCCCGTGATGATCATTTTTGAATCCGGTCCCATGCGCGTCATGAACATTTTCATTTGCATCGGCGTGGTATTCTGGGCTTCATCCAATAAGATAAACGCATTGTTCAATGTGCGTCCACGCATATAGGCCAGGGGTGCGATCTCAATGATCTCGCGTTCCATATAATAGCTTAACTTTTCATACGGGATCATATCATTCAACGCATCGTATATTGGACGGAGATACGGGTCGATCTTTTCTTTCAGGTCGCCCGGCAAAAAGCCGAGGTTCTCGCCCGCCTCTACGGCCGGACGGGATATGATGATCTTCTTCACAGACTTGCTCTTCAATGCCTGCACAGCCATCGCAACCGAAATATAGGTTTTCCCGGTACCTGCAGGTCCGAGCGCAAAAACCAGGTCGTTCTCCTTTACATCATCCACTAACCTTTGCTGATTGACCGTCTTGGCTTTTATTGCCGACCCCTTTGTTCCGTAGATGATGACACCATCAGGGGTACTACCGTTTCCTGCATCCGGAAGCGTGATTTCTTCCTCCCTGGAAATGTAGCTCTTTACATTCTCCTCCGTGACACGGCCATATTTGTGATAGTGCTGGATCAATGCTGTAAGGATATCATCAATTTGAACAATTTCAGAAGTGCTTCCCTTCAGAACGATCTGGTTGCCGCGCGAAACAATCCGGCTTTTCGGAAAGGCCGCAGCAAGTGAATCAATGTTTTTGTTTTCTACACCAAGAAACTCGGGCAGCGAAATATTTTCAAGACTTACTAGTTTTTCAATCAATGTGTTTTATTGTGTTTATTACTTCGTTTTAATAAAGTTACAATGGCTCAGGCCTGTTTTTAAACCCTGACTCGCACTATTCCTGAAAAACGCAAATCCCTGACGGTTGGTTTAAAAGTGCAATTGTTTTTACCCCGCAAAATTCAAGCTAATACCTTATTTTTAACCCAACAAAAATAATACTGGAAAAAGCACAGTGCCGTGCCGAGTTTCCAACACTTAAAAATCGCTTTTTTGATGGCCATTGTAACGCTTTTAACAGATTCTGGCGAAAGTGATCATTACATAGCAGCCATTAAAGCCCGGATCATTTCTGTAAACCCCGATATCAGGATTGTGGACATTAGCCACCAGATCCGGATGTTTGATATCGGTCATGCCGCATTCGTTCTACGATCGGTCTTTCGTGAATTTCCAAAAGGAACAGTTCATCTCGTCGGTGTGGATGCCTCTGGAACCCGAGGAGACGCTTTTGTAATTGTGAAGCTCGAAGGCCATTTTTTCGTTGGCTCGGATAGTGGCGTTTTTAGTTTGATCAGCGAGCAATCCCCCGAAAGTATCTGGGAGATCAGCAATACCAATCCCATTTTGACCACTTTTCCCGAAAAAGAAATCTTTGCTCGGGCAGCCGCCAGATTGGCCAGCGGCGAAGATCCATCCCTCATAGGCAAACCATTAGCTGACCATAAACGATTGACTGACAGGCAAGTGAAAGCCACCAGGAAACAGATTACCGGGCATATCATCCGGGTCGATCACTTTGGAAACCTGCTAACCAATATCCCAAAACCGGCTTTCGACACCCTTAGCAAGGAGAAAGCATACACCATCCAGTTCGGAGGGGAAAAATTTCGGCGCATAAATTCCACTTATAACCAGGCCGAACAAGGCGAATGTTTCATAGTATTTAACAGCCAGGATTTTCTGGAAATCGGGATCTATAAAGGAAATGCATCGGAACTGCTTGGACTGGGGTATGATAGCGTTGTGAATATTATATTCGAGTGAGGGAGCGGGAGAGTGCGTTTACGGAATTTTGCTTTTCATGGATTCATTTCTGCGAGGTCCTTTCGTCAGTGGTGAGTAGGGCGTGCGTTTATTGAATTTTACTTTTCATGGTTAGCTTCTGCGAGAACTTTTCGGGAGTGGCGCACAATCCTGAAGGGATTGAATTTGAATAGCCCCAGCCGAAAACTGGGGTGTGACGATGCAGGGGCTCAACCCTGAAGGGGTTGAATAGAACGTGTGTACAGAACAATTCAATGCTCCGGGATTGTACCCACGCACTAACTCACGATTCACCAAAGAATCAGCAAAACTCCTGCGATAGAAAACGAAAACTTACAAACGCACAACCCCCTCACCACTCACAACTCACCACTCACATTTATGATCATACGTATCGTCAGAATGCATTTCACACAAGCCGGGGTCGGGGAATTTCTCGAGATCTTCGAAGCAAACAAAGCAGCGATCAGGAATTTTAACGGATGCACCCATCTTCAGTTATTAAGAGATCTGGAGAGTGATCTGGTATATACCACATTAAGCCACTGGCAGGATCATGAAAGCCTGGAGCGCTACCGCAAATCAGAATTGTTTGCCTCCGTGTGGGGAAGGGCGAAAACATTGTTCGCCGAAAGAAGCCAGGCGTTTTCGCTGGTGAAGTTCATTGAATTGTAGATCAGTCCATAGTCGACGGTCGACAGTCCACAGCATTGGGAACTTTGGAATATAAGTTAAAAAGGAAAGGTTACATGGTTTTCAGGATGCGCCTCAAAGCCAGGATATCCTGTTGATCTACCAAACCTTTCTCGTCTGCCCTTTTGAGGTTTTCTTTATTTTTCAAAAGGTCCCTGATCTCAATGATCCTGATGATAAGATCATCAATCTTTGTTTGCGTCGCATTTTTGAAAATATTATCAAGTGGAACACCTTTTGAAAATGTAAGAATATCCACAGCATCTGGTTCCACACCAAAGGTAAATACCTGCTCGCTGGCAAAGTCTGAAGGCTGAATATCCTCAGTTTGAAGCTTCAGAGTTTTAAAAGCTTTCAAAATCCTGACGCCGTTTTCAAGTGTGGGCCGAACTAAAATGTCAATATCTGATGTGGTTCTTCTAACACCGTAGAAGACAACCGCATGGCCACCCATTAAAACAAAATCTACGTCGTGCAGAATGAATTTCCTGAGGATCCGTTCGTGAACTTTACTAAAGAAGCTCATGAAGGCATCGGTTTTTTTGTAACTTTTAGACCCTTGAGGGAAAGTTTATTGTACTTGGGTCCCCAAATGCGTTTTCTGAGTTGTTCGTGAATCTTTAGTCTTTCTGCAGGAGAAAGTTTTACGAAGGCTTCTTCTTTCATTCGCTGCTCTTCCTCAAACGAAGTTTTTTTAACAACGATTTTAACCTTTTTCTCTCTCATAAAACAGCATTTGTATATTTTACAAATATAGCGATTTCAGTTTATTGATCGTTCAATTTAGAGTGCGCCGCCAAGGGCCGAAGGCTAACGGCCAACAGCCAACCTTCCCAGCCTCAAAAACCCGATCGGCAAATCCGTTCTGCCTTTCATAGCGAGGTCAGCCAAGAAACCAGCAAGCTGCCGACCCCATTGAACCAACGCCCAGGACAATCACATCATAATGATTGGAAGTTGTTTTGTTGACCAAGACGTGTGATATTGAGGTGAAACTAAAAATACTTAAATTCAAATCAGGTAAAAATGATTTGTTTTTAGAAGTGTTCAGAGGTCAGGTTATAGAATTAATTTAAGCCTTATCTTTAAGTCTACCCGCTATCCCGGTATGAATTCTACGCTCCATGTTCACAACCTCTATATCCAACTGTCTCTTGCTGTTTTAATGTCGCTGACCGCAAAAGCCCAGACCATAGAGAACAATCCCAACGTCAACAACCGGCCAACAGCACAAGCCTTTAATCTGTCAGAAATCCCCGTCATCGATGGAGAAGTACTGAATGAAGATCTTTGGAAAAACCTCGCGCCGATCGACCAGCTAGTACAGACAAAACCGAATGCGGGATTTCCCGCGTCCGAAAAAACAGAAGTTCGCATTGGCTATACCGCCACCACATTTTATCTATCTGTCGTGTGTTTTGATTCCGAACCCGGAAAGCTTGTCATTTCGGATGCGCGCCGGGACGCCACACTGGACAATACTGATAGTTTCCTTTTTATTCTTGACACCTACCATGATGGCCAGAACGGATTTATCTTCGGCACCAATCCCATTGGCATTGAATACGATGGACAGGTCGACAATGAAGGTCAGGGAAATCAATCTGTAAGCCGCCAGCAAGGAGGTGTGATCGGAGGTTTTAACATTAATTGGGATGCCTCCTGGATTGTTAAATCGCAAGTGGGTGACTATGGCTGGAGTGCTGAATTTGCCATACCGCTGCGCACGCTACGTTTTGCATCCGGAGAGAATCAGACCTGGGGCGTAAACTTTCAGCGCAACATCCGCAAAACCAACGAGATCGCCTACTGGGCCGCATTGCCCATTCAATTTGATCTCAAGAGACTTTCCCTGGAGGGAACACTCACAGGCTTGAACCTGAAAACACCGAGAAACTTAAAACTCATCCCCTATGCGTTGGGACAGGTCTACCGGGACTTTAACGAATCTCCATCGGAGACAAAATTTCAACCGGAAGTTGGCGCCGACATCAAATACAGTATCACACCCGCGGTTACGCTTGACCTGACCTATAATACTGACTTTGCCCAGGTAGAAGTCGATCAGCAACAGGTCAACCTCGACCGGTTTAATTTATTTTTTCCTGAAAAGCGACCTTTTTTCCTGGAGAACGCCGGGCAATTTACAGTGGGCGCAACAGGTGAGGTCGATCTCTTTTTCACCCGCAGGATTGGTATCGGACCAGAAGGCGAAGTGGTGCCTATCATCGGCGGAGCAAGAGTCTCGGGAAAGATCAACGACACGAATATTGGGTTGCTGAACCTTTTCACCGATGACCGCGCGGACCTGGGGATAGAGAAAAATAATTTCACCGTAGCGCGTATCAATCACCAGCTTGCGCAAAGGTCTTCCATCGGGGGGATTTTCGTCAACCGCCAAAGTCTGGACACGGCCGAAAATTTTAACCGCACCTTCGCGCTTGACGGCAAATGGGGTCTGGGAAAAAAGGCTACCGTCTCCGGATACTATGCAAAAACGGAAACACCGGGCATGGAATTAAATGAACAAGCGTTTAAAGTGCTTGGTACATATGAATGGAATGGGCTGAGGGGAACCGCGGGATATTCTGAAGTCGGCGAAGGTTTTAATCCTGAAATAGGATTTTTGCTGCGCTCCGCCTATCGGAAACCGGAAGTATCGCTGTTTCAACAAGTAAGGATGAATGGAAAGTTTGGACTGATGGAGTGGCGTCCTCATTTCAGCTACCGCAGCTATTGGAATTACGACAATTTTCTGGAAACCAGTTACCTCCACGTTGACCATCATTGGGTCTGGTTAAATGCCCTTGAGATCCATACAGGAATTAATTTTACGACGGAGGGTGTGGTTACACCGTTTGAGCTTTCGGAAGGCATCATAGTTCCTTCCGGCACTTATAATCACCGCGAAGCGCAGCTGGTATTGATGAGTAATCCGAGTAAACCTGTTTACGTAAACCTGCGATCAATTCTCGGCGGATCGTTTGGCGGAAGGCGTTATCTCAATACGGGTATTCTTGGGATCCGTATTGGCGATAAATTTAATTCCGAATTCAACGTTGCCCTGAACGATGTGCGTTTGCCGGTGGGAAATTTCCTCGCAAAAATCTTCGGCGCGCGCGTAAGTTATTCTTTCACCCCCAGGATTAACTTCCAAAGTTTTATTCAATTCAACAGTGAAGCTGATCTATGGTCATTGAACATGCGGTTCAGCATCCTGGAGCAGGCCAATACAGGATTGTTCCTGGTGTACAACGATGTTTATCGCGGCGGCGAGGTCAACAACCGGAGTTTGACGTTGAAGTATACGCACATGTTTGATTTGTTGAAGTGAATTGATACAAAGTCACTGCACAATATCATTGTAACAGGACCTAACGCTGAAAGGAATCAATTGCCTCCAGGAACTGATCTCTGCTAACCAGATGCGCCGCATGTCCCCCTTGATATTCCACCACCTGCGCGTGAGGGAAATTATCGTCCAGTGCATCAATGATCCGGTGCAAAAAATGAGCGGATCCGGTTCCCTTGACGAGCAAAACAGGTGCAGGAAATTTGCGAACTCTCTCCGGATCATCGTCGTGCATCTGAACCGCTCGGGTATTTCTCAATGATTGTCTGAAATTTAGCCACCCTTTCCATTGCGGAATATCCCTGACGGACACACCAGGTTTTGAAAAACCTGCAAAGTTCAAAAACCTTTCAAGGTCATCTTCTGTGATCATTTTATCCGGTCCGGGAAAAGAAGACATAAAATCTAATGCCTTCCGCAATTCAGGGTCCTTCTCAATATCCTTTTTAATGATCCAGAGCGCGGGTGGCTCGATCAAGGTAAGCGTCCTGATTTTTTCGGGATGATTCAAAGCATAGTCCAACAGCACTAATCCACCGAACGACCATCCTATAAAATCAGCTTTCTCATGGAGGTTGGCAGAAATCAGGGCAGCCTCAAGGGCTTTACTTTCGGTGCGGACAGTATAATTCGCGGGAAGGTTTTTATTTTCCAAACCATATTGCACATTCAGCAGCTGGACCTGGATCACTTTTTTTTCTTTGGAAAAATGTGTAACAAAAGGATCCCAGCTTATCCAGCCCGTGAGTCCACCTGGCACGAGCACCAGGGGTTTTCCCTCACCGGTAATTTTATGGAGCATGATCGGGTCTTGCTGCATCGAAACAGTTTCTATATTTAAAAATCCTGTAAGCAACATCAAACAGGAAATCCACAAAGATGTTTTCATAAACTACTTTTCTGTTTCTGCGCTCACGATCGATGCAGGATTTTCCGCCAGGTAGCCGGGAAGCGCGTTAAACATATTTACCTGCATAGCTACTTTATTATCCACGATCAGGAACGAAATGTTTACGGGTATTTTCACCTCCACGCCGTTTTTATGGGTACCTGACCAGAGGAACCAGTTGTGAACCCATTTCTGCCCCTCGTCAGTGACGATCATTTCGTACACCGCATCATCAGACAGTTTATAAGTATTGTAGTTTGCGGCGGTGGTCTGCATACCTTTGATAAAATCATCGACGTTGAGAGCTACTTCAGCGTCCCAGGTGTTGTGATAAATTTTTGCCGTATCGGCGTAAACTGAGCGCATGGCGTTCCAATCGCCTGACACATAAGCGGCATTAGCTTTTTTGATCATTTCAATTTCTGGTGAATTAGCGAAGTACTGTTTTGGTGCTGTCTGGCAGGAAAACAGGATCAATCCAAGGGCAAACAAGGAAAATAAATTTTTCATATAAAGGGGGTTGGTTAGGTTTCAGATTTTGGATGTGGAAATGTGCTGGCGGAAATCCTTTGCGGCGGAGATCGGAGGCATGTAAAGTGAGGTTTAGGCTGACCTAATAATATACAATAATTCGCGATTTCGTCAAACCGCAGGTACACTGGCCTTGACAATATTTTGAGTTATTCCTTGTCAAAAATATTTGGTACAGCTGGTTGCCGTAAAAAAGGGTTTAAGAAAACCAGCGTGAACATAGTGTTACCAACCTTTGTAAGTTTTATAGAACTTTCTTTATGTGGAAAATGAACTTTTACCCATATTTGCATCCTTCCTTCGCTGGAGCTTTAGGGGCGTGTTACAGAGCCTATGTAGTAAACCCTGCTAATAGGGCTCTGGCGAAGACTAGCCAAAGTGGCGGAACTGGTAGACGCGCACGACTCAAAATCGTGTATCCTCGGATGTGCGGGTTCGATTCCCGCCTTTGGTACATATCGAAAGCCTTCAAATTTCTAAAAATTTGAAGGCTTTCTTTTTTAACCCCGATGAGACTTCGAACCTTTTTCCAAGTGGTATTTAATGTTACCATTTTGGTAACATTTTTATTATCTTTGTTGTTACCTGATGAGAGTTATTGCTGTAAAAACTATCAAATATTACTGGGAAAAATATCCTGAAACAAAACAAGCCTTGTTGGCTTGGTATGTGGAGGCGGAGTCGGCTCAATGGGACAATCCAAATATTCTAAAATCACGATACAAAAATGCTTCTATACTTAATAAAAAAAGGGTAGTTTTTAATATTCACGGCAATGATTTTAGACTCATTGTGGATATCGAGTATCGGTTAAAAATAGTTTTCATTGTATGGTTTGGCACGCACAAGCAGTATGACAAAATTGATGCAAAAAAAGTGAATTATGATAAGGCCCATAAAAAGTAATAAGCAATATGAAGATGCGTTAGCCAGGGTTTACGCCCTTATGCAGAAAGATATCAAACCTGCTTCAAAGGAATCTGACGAATTGGAAGTGTTGTCTATCCTTGTCAAAGAGTATGAGCAGAAACATTTGCCGATTCCCAAACCTAACCCGTTGGAAGCAATTAAATTTCGAATCGAACAAATGCAAATGAGTGAAGCCGAATTATCATCCATTTTAGGCCACCGTTCACGCAAATCTGAGATTCTTTCCGGCAAAAGGAAATTAAGCCTTTCGATGATCCGGAAATTACATGATTTACTGAATATTCCTGCTGAGATTCTAATTAGGGCCTATTAACATAGGCAATCACGGATGATAGCTTATACAACAGCTTCAAATCCTTGATAAACCTGGTTCGACTTTCTGACCATCGGGGGTACAGATAAACGTTACCAACAGAAAAGCTCTCAGAATAATGAGAGCTTTTTTAGTTCTGATGAATCTTCGCCCGCCGTAGCGCCTCGCGTAGGCGTGGCCTTTGGTACTGCACATTTTTTATCGCCTCTTTACTCAATATGTTACAGAGGCTTTTTATTGCGTCGTACAAAATAGACCTCCTTCAACGCCGGGTTAGTTCTGGAGAATGCGGATGAGGTCGTCGTTGAGGTAGTATACCTTGGTGCCGTCTTCTTTACGGGACAGGATCCTGGCTTGAAGCAACTCGTCCATGTATTTTGAAATTGTGGTGCGCGATCGCTTACCCACGATGTCACGAATGGTTTTTGTACGGCTGTAAGGTTGTGCGAACAAGGCTTCATTTATTTCTTTGCTGTACCATTTGATATGTTTTTTTCCCTGAGTGAGCGTTGCTTCCATCTGTGTTAGAATTTCAATGATCAGGCGGTTGGTCAGCGCCGATGTTTGTTCAATGGCATCCAGCATGTACATGATCCAGTTCTTCCATGCAGCCCTCTGTGTCACTCCACCCAGGTTAAAATAATAATCATCCTTATGCATCAGGATATATTTGGAGAGGTACAAGACGGGCCTGGACAGTAATCCCTTATTGACGAGGAACAATAAATTGAGGATCCTGCCTGTTCTGCCGTTACCGTCCGGGAAGGGATGGATAGCTTCAAACTGATAATGTGCAATGCACATCTTTAGCAGCGGATCCGTCGGAAACTTTTTATCGTCATTCAGGTATTCAACCAGATTACTCATCAGGTTTTCAACGATGCCCTCTCCGCGCGGAGGTGTATATACTACTTCGCCTGTTCTGAACTCGCTTTGCCCCTGGCGGATGACGATCTGTGCTTGTGGCGAACGCAACGCCGCCTGTATGTTTTTGATCTCCCTGAATATGTTCATGATCAGGTCAAGCGTGATCACTTTTTGATTTTCTAACTGTCGATTGCCTTCCCAAAGCGCTTCCCTGTACCGCAATACTTCTTTGGTAGCCGCGTTGGTGTTGTCTTCGGCGGTGGTATCGGAAATGGCCTTGTAAAGCTCATCTTCCGTAGTAAAAATATTCTCGATGGCAGTCGAGGTTTTTGCTTCCTGAAGGGCAATGGTATTAACCAGCATGTAGGGGTTTGACAACCTGAGCACGTTAGAATCCACGGATGCCAGTGCCCGCGAAGCTGATACCAGCTTTTTCAGGATTTCGGGGTCGCTTTCAATTTCCGCATGGGGTGGAAGAAGGGGAAGATCATTAAACGGGATGTTTCGGTCGTATTTTGGCATTTATACGGTCCATTTTTTACATCAAAATTGGACATATGCAAATTTAGGGCTAAAAACTGGACAATTTACATGTTATATCCAATTATTACCAAAAAACTGGACATATACGAATTCTTGTCCAGTTTTTATAATCGGATTTCAGTGTGGACTAGTTCGGCTACTCACCATGTTGTAGATCGTAGACTTCGCGAGTCCAGTCACTTCCATGACGAGTGCGATACCAGTTTTCTCTTTCACGGTCGTTGTGGCAGCTTGCTTCGTTGTAGCAACCTCCTGTCTTAATTCAATGATCAATGTTTCCATCCGCTGCATTTGTTTCATTAGCACATTGAAAGGGTTCTCTGTAATTTCACTCATAGGTTAATTTGTAATTCTTTAAAAAACTCTCTGTGCTTAGCCTTGAATGCCTGAAGATCCTTTTGCCTTATCTCCAGAACATCGTAGGCCGACTTCAAAACAAAGTCTTTGCGTTCGGATGCGTCACGCGATTTAACATCAGCGATATACATGTGCTGATTTAGCTCATTCCAGAACAGAACGTTCAGCTGATCAAATAGGAAATTGAAATAATCTGTATCGACCATAATGTTACCAGGGTGCATCTTCATCGTATACCAAAACGGGGGCTTGAACCGGGGTAGACATGAGTGATTATTTTTCCACTTTGGGCTCCTTATCCTTTCATCGCTGGAGACAGTTCACCGCTTTGCACTTCTTGCACTCATACTGTGACGGAATAGGATTGTAATCCATTTCCTGAAATGTGTGTAGTTTATGCTGAGTGTCGAGTGTTCGCGTTGCAACCTCTTCTTGTGCCTCCGGGCTGTAAGGTATCTCGATGATTTTGTGGTCCGGCTTGTCTTCCCACCCAAATTACCTGGAGGGTGATAGACAGAAACGCGCTTTCAAGACTTCTTTAGTTCACGAATGACTTTTTCAATGTCATCAATCATTCCTAAAACCTGACGTAAGTCATGGCATCGAATGATAACGGTCATTTAAAAGTCTGGTGGTGTAGATTACTTTTATTTAAACAAATTCCTTTTTATGAAAACGCAAAAAATCCTTGCCTTTATCGGCATGGCAATGGGAATGGTCTTTTTTCTTCAGTGTCAGCATGAAGATGAAGAGATTCAGCTTGCTCCGCCTCCGACACCGACTCACGGGAATGAAACCCTGAACTGCACCAACTGCACTCCGTTAGTTGAGAATGGTGCAAGCGCCGATTTCAGTGCAAGTGGCGTGCCGTCAGGCCAATGGTATTTTGATAAGGCGCATTCCAATGTGAATTGGGAGACTGCTTATCAGGGTCTAGGGTCCTTATTGACGGGTAAGTTCACTTATTTTGTTTTGAAGAATTTGACGTTTGATGAGCAGAACCCTGCCAACATCAGTATAGAGGCCTATGTGCGACTCAATTCCATCAATACAGGCGAGCCGGGTCGCGATGGAGGATGTTTGTTGACCACTTATGGTACCGCTTCCGGAAAAACGACAGAACCGGAGAATATTGCTTTCATAAAAAGTACCAGCGTGAAATACAACACTACCGACACTGATTTTCTGGTCACCGCAGACTTTTCCTTTCATGGTGTAACACTGCCCATCACAGTAAAACTTAAATATGTTCCCCAAACTCATATTGCTTCGGGATACACCCTCGCGGGTTTTACCGGACAGTTTGAATTCAAGGCGCTTTCGGAGTTCGGCATTGAATCAACCAATATCAGTGATAAAGTGGTTGTGACTATGAATGCCACGATGAAGAAAAAAGATTGACAAATACGTTTTTAAATACTTTAAAAATGAAACGCATCATTGTATTCTTCTGCATCACCCTGTCAGCCCTTACGGTAATAAGCTGTTATTACGATGAAGTCATGGGTGACAGCGATGAATTACCGCAAAATGTCAGCTTTGACCGGGATGTGATGGCTATTTTCAACAAGAGCTGCAATATGTCCGGATGCCATGACGCGGCGCCGCCGCATCTTCCAAGCCTTGTACAGGAAAACGCATACACCTCACTAGTACAAGGTGGTTTTGTGAATACAACGGTGCCGGCGGAAAGCACATTATATGGTGTTCTTGTAGAAGGTAATATGCCTCCCACAGGTGCTTTAAGCAATCGGGAAATGAAGATCATTTTTGCCTGGCTCAACGAAGGTGCCATAAACAATTAACCATCAGCAAATGAAAAAAACTGTGCACTCCCAATTACTAAGCAACATGGTCAGCCTGATGATCCTGGCGCTTATTCATATACCTGTCTTCGCACAGGAACCGGACCTGGATGAAGAGGAAGAGGGTCTTAAACCTCAGCGCCCTCCTTTTGAAAGTTCCTGGATCATTGAAAACCAAACAACGGTTGTGCCGGCGAAAGGCACACTTGAATTCATGATCCAACATCGCTTTGGTACTGTGCGAAATGGCGTGAAGGACCTTTGGGGATTTTATGCTGATGCAGGTACGAATATCCGGCTGGGCCTCAGCTATACGTTACTTGAAGATTTCGGCTTTGGCGCCCTGAAGGGTCCTTTAGCCATAGGAATTGGCAGCACCAGGGGAAGGCGAACGCAGGATGTGAATGCTAAATATGGCTTTCTGCAGCAAACACGCAATAACAGGATACCAGTAAGCGTGACTTATTTTGGGAACGTGGCGATGGAAACTCAACAGCCCCGGGAAGATCTGCCCAACAGAAATGAGTCAGACAGGTATTCATTCTTCCATCAGATAATCATTGCCAGACGATTTAATTCTGCGCTTTCCATTCAGATTGCACCAAGTGTCTCACATTATAATGTGATGGAATCATTTATGTACAATGATCATTATGCGGTGGCTTTTGCCGCCCGTTATAAGCTCTCCGCGCAGTCGGCGGTTCTTGTCAACCTGGATCAGCCACTGAATGGCCTGGAGCCAATCTTTCCGGACCATATTTCAAATAACCCGCAACCGAACTTCAGCCTGGGAATTGAAGTAGCTACCAGTTCGCACGCTTTCCAGGTATTTGTAACCAACTTTTCAAGCATAGTTCCGCAACGCAATAATGTGTTTAATCAAAATGCTCCCTGGGGCGGTGATACAGACGGGTGGGCCGATGGGTTCCTCATTGGATTTAATATTACCAGGTTATGGAGTTTCTAAAAATAAAGAGGATGCAACGCAACCGATCCCGAAGGTTTTTTTTGACGGTGGTTTCCGCTGCGATTGGGGGCTTGGTTTTCCTAGAGAGAATATGGCTTAAAAAGACAACACCCGAGATGGCAAGATTTCTTACTCACGACGGAAAGCTGGTAGAAGTTCCGCTTAACAAGTTGCCGCTGAAGAAAATTGCCATTACCAAAGACCGGCTGGTTTCCTGGATATGGAAACAGCAAAAATTATGAGTTTTTGATCATGGAATACAACGATCTATCGTCATCAGACCCTTCGCCCTCAAGACGCAGGTTTTTCACTGGAGTGTTTTCAAAAAAAGAAAATCCATTTCGGTCGGTGTCAGATGAGACCGTAGAAGAGACAGGAGAAAAAGTCCAGCTTTTATCCGTGGACGGGTATGTAATTGAAATTGACAGGGGATACCTGAAACCGGTACCCGATCTTCCTGTTCCATTATCTCTAGACGGCCGCAAAGGCATTGACGGGCGGAAGTTCGTAATGGTAATTGACCTTTCCCGTTGTAAAAACTTAAAGAAATGTCAGACGGCCTGTAATAAAATGCACTTTGTTGGTGAAGGACAGAATTGGATCAAGGTCCATGCCATGAAGGAATCGGAACACACGGCTCCATACTGGCAACCCACCACCTGCATGCACTGTGATGAACCTCCGTGTGTGAAAGTCTGTCCCGTAGACGCCACGTTCAAAAGAAGTGATGGAGTTGTCCTGATCGATAATGAACGTTGCATCGGCTGTCGGTTTTGTATGGCGGCATGTCCTTACTCAACCCGTGTGTTTAACTGGGAAAAGCCTATTCTGCCGACAGCCGTTGAAAACTCAGGTTATTCCCCGGAAACAAGTTGCCCACCGAGAATTGGAACAGTAAGTAAGTGTGATTTTTGTCCAGACATGGTTCGGAAGGGTGAACTGCCCCATTGTGTTTCCGCATGCCCCAATGGTGTCTTCTTCTTTGGAGATATCAACGAGGATGCTGTTACCAACGGTGCGGAAACCTTCCGATTCCATGAACTGATCCGCGACCGTGCAGGGTTCAGGTTGATGGAGGATCTGGGTACCAAGCCACGCGTTTATTACTTGCCTCCCGTGAACCGCATGTTCCCGTTTGAAGAAGGGCTTGAAGGGAAATGACGAATTACGAATGACTGATGACTGATGACTAAATCATGATACAGGAAAAAATTTACCAGGATCTTTTGCCCCGGAAATTTGGAAGAGCGGGAAAAATTTGGGTGAGCGTGCTCCTTGCTATATGCTTAGTGGGAGCGATTGCCTATTACCGCCAGTTAAAATACGGCTTGTCGGTTACCGCCATGCGCGATTATGCATCGTGGGGTATTTATATTTCCAATTTTGTTTTTTTTGTCGCTATAAGCCTGGTTGGGTCTCTCATCACTGCAGTACTGCAGCTTGCACAGGTTCGATGGAGCACTCCATTGACCCGGATCGCCGAGATCATTGCAGTATCGGCGATCATATTTGCCGCACTTATTATTATTGTGGATATGGGGCGACCCGACCGGTTTATTAATGTCCTGATCTACGGACGCATTCAATCTCCTATTCTCTGGGATGTGATCGTCATAACAACCTACCTCGTGCTCGGTGTGCTGTTACTGTACGTCGCACTGCTTCCTGATCTGGCGATCATTATCAAACACAAAGACAAAATAGAAGGGTGGGTTTTCAGGATCGCAAGAATTCTCGGTTCATTCTGGAAAGGAACGCCCGAGCAAGTAAGGCTTCAGCAGAAATCCATAACCATCCTGATCGTCACCATCATTCCGGTAGCCCTCGCGATTCACACTGTCACCTCATGGCTGTTTGCCATGACTTACAGACCCGGATGGGACAGCACGAACTTCGGAGCATACTTTGTTTCCGGGGCTTTCCTCGTGGGTGCCGCAGGCGTCGTGGTCGCGATGTATATCTTCCGGAAATACTATTCGCTTCAGGATTACATCACCGAAGACCATTTTAACCATATGGGGAAACTGGTTGTGTTGCTGTCGCTCGTGTATCTGTATTTTAATATCAACGAATACCTTGTGCCTGCGTTCAAAATGAAGAAACCGGAAGAAGAACACTTGCGTGGACTATTTACCGGCGACTTTGCGCCACTCTTTTGGGTGGTTATCCTCATGGGAATGATCGTTCCCCTCATTGTCATGCTTTTTCCCGGTGGAAGAAAACCCCTGCCGATGTTTATTGCCGGAACGTTCATTGTTGTCGGCGCGTGGTTCAAAAGGTTTTTAATCGTTATACCCACCCTTTTGCATCCATTCCTTCCCATGTCGAATGTGCCCGAAAACTATCGGCATTATTTCCCTACCTGGGAAGAGTGGGCCATTACGGCAGGGTCATTATCAGGCGCGCTCCTGATCGTGACTTTCCTGGCCAGGATATTTCCCATCGTCCCCATCGATGAAACGGTAAAGGAAAAAATGCATGAAGAAGAAGTGAGGTTGCAACATGATTATCGAGGGGGCGGGGCGGCGAAACAGATCATTACTTCAACACCACACGAAGCCTACAAATGAAAACAACTGTGAGACACTCCTTTTCAGCATGCCTGTCTTTTTCGATGATATGCACCCTCGGCATTCTTATGACTGGAAATGCGCAGGATAAAATCTCGCCGCGACTGGACGTTGCTTACTACCAGATGGATAGCGCCGTTCGCTATTTGGGTATTAAAGTAAGAAAGAAAATTGGAAAGAGATTTGAGCCGATAGCAGGTGCCGAAGTGCGCCTCTTCATGGAATTTTCCGACGAGACTATTCAACTGGGGAATGTGGTAAGCAGTGCAAATGGCGAAGGGAAATTGCCGCTTTCTGAAGAAATTTTCACCGGCATTAATCAATTAGATGAATATTCATTTTACGCGGAAATTTCGGAAACAGACTCGCTGGAAGAAGCCACGGAATACCTGGTGATTAAGCCCTCGCGGCTAAGGATCGTAGCGGAAGATTCAGATAGTTCCATCAGCGTTATTCTCCAAACGAGGACAAATGGAAACTGGGAACCCTTTGAAGGTGCCGAAGTCGCTGTTTTTATCCAGCGGCGTTTTGGTAAGATACTGGTCGGCGAAGAATCTAATGTGACCGATGAGAATGGCGCCGTTGAGTTAACTTTTGATACGGAAATTCCCGGCGACGGCAATGGTCTTCTAACTTTGGAATCGGCTATCGAAGACAATGACGAGTTAGGGAATGTCTATGCCACAACTCGCGTCCAGTGGGGCCTTCCCCTGGTCATCGAGGACGGGTTCTACAAAAGGACATTGTGGGCGACACGGGATAAGACACCCTGGTGGTTGCTCATTTTCCCCAATGTTATGATCGCAGTTGTGTGGGGAGTTATTATTTATTTGATCATACTAATTTTTAAGATGAA
This sequence comes from Cyclobacteriaceae bacterium, assembly GCA_040902445.1. Taxonomy (GTDB): domain Bacteria; phylum Bacteroidota; class Bacteroidia; order Cytophagales; family Cyclobacteriaceae; genus Chryseosolibacter. Next base: position 16,822 of record JBBDXJ010000263.1, read on the forward strand.
TGCACTATCCAGAGAGGTTAAGTGATCTTTCGGGTTGATAGCCCGGCAAGAAAACATCTTATATTAGGAATATGAAATTGAACACCCTAACTTTTATCCTATGAAAATCTTCTGTATAAACGCGTTGTTGATCGTTGGTTCTCTTCTTCCCTTCCTGTTGCTTTCTCCTCAAGGCTTTCAGGATAAACCATGGAATGTGCCGGAGGCTTCAGAGAAAATGAAAAATCCGACCAAAGGATCGCCGGATAACATGAACATCGGAAAATCACTTTATGGCAAACATTGCCGGTCCTGTCATGGTAAAAGCGGTGAGGGTGACGGTACAAAGGCAGCAGAACTGAAAACGGCACCTGGCGATTTTACCTCTGCGGATTTTCAGGCTCAAAGTGATGGAGCGCTTTATTATAAGACTACCGAAGGTCGCGATGACATGCCTACCTTCAAGAAAAAGATCGCAAGCGATGAAGACAGGTGGCTGATCATCCATTATCTGCGCACACTGAAACAATGATCCGTCTCGCGTTGGTATCGAGGTGTCTGAACGCGACATTTCGCGGGGTGGAATGCGGCAAAGGCAGTCTTGAAGTCTGAATTTGTCCAAAGCGCACCACGGGATATGTGGCAACGAGATTGCGCCCGGGTCGCGTAATGAAACGCGTTGTAAGGGTTGCGGTCCGGCAAAAATTCACTGAACTGCTGAATTAAGAAAGTGAGCTAATGGCGACAGTCAAAGCCCTACAAGCTCCCGGGCAAATGCCCACCTTCTGCCCACCGGATCCCAGCTAGATCCCGGTCTTCTGCTTACCAGCGAGCCTGTTGCTAAAAATTTAACCCACCCAAGCCTGCCACTAGT
>JBBDXJ010000264.1:0-17623 GCA_040902445.1 Cyclobacteriaceae bacterium
ACTTCTAGAACAAACACGCACCTGACTGTTAATCAGTCCCGACAGGTCGGGATAGGTTCAAGCCCTAGAGGAGGAGCTTGAAATAGGGCAGTTGCATGATGCGACTGCCTTTTTAGTCTTCACGGCCCATTCCAGCCTATTTTCAAAATCCAGAAGTAGAATCCAGGGAATGATTAATATTTTTTTTACCCCTTGCAACTGTCAATACGATTGCTAACTTTGTAACTCAAAGTACTTTCAAATGAAACCCATACAGGAGTATGAAAAAGACATCGCCTCCATCCGCACGATGATGGAGCGTTCTGCAAAATTCGTTTCTTTAAGCGGATTGTCGGGCATACTGGCCGGAGGTTACGCCCTATGCGGAGCAATCGCTGCCTACTACATTGCCCATTACCCCATCTCTCCATTCAATTACCGCATCTACTCCATCCGCGATCCAAATACCTTCTGGAAACTGATCAGTATCGCCGCGCTCGTGCTCATCGCTTCCATCTTGACCGCCCTGTGGTTTAGCAAACAAAAAGCTAAAAAACAGGGAACAAAATTATGGAACCCGACGAGCCGCATCATGCTGAAGAATGTTTCTGTGCCCCTGGTTACTGGCGGCCTCTTCATACTAATAATCCTTGCCACAGGCCACTTTGGACTCGCTGCGCCCGCATGCCTCATTTTTTACGGTATCGCCCTCATACAGGTAAGTTCAAATACCTATGACGAAGTTCGCTACCTCGGCTTTTGTGAAATAATACTGGGACTGACCTCCGCACTTTTTCCCGGATACGGCCTGATATTCTGGGGATTTGGTTTCGGTGTTCTCCACATTGTTTATGGAGCCATCATGCATAACAAGTACGACAAGTGAAGAATCCATTCGACCATTTAGACAAAATACTTGAACACCGGGTACGACTCCAGATCATGTCTGTGCTCATTACCAATAATATTTTTGATTTTATTACATTGAAAGAAATGCTTGGCGTGACCGATGGCAACCTCGCATCTCACATCAAGGCCCTGGAGAAGGAAAAATATATTTCAGTTTCAAAAACCTTCGTCGACCGTAAACCAAACACCAAATACAAGGTCACCGAGAGGGGAAGAAATGCTTTAAAGAAACACGTAGACGCGCTGGAAGCAGTGGTCAAACAAACAAAATAGTTTTTTTTATTGATTCACTTTGCATTTCAAAGAACTTTTGATAAGAAAATAAACACACATTTTTATTACAAACCAAATCAAATTTATATGGACACCGTACAGGAAAATTCCCTTAACCTTTTTGAGCGCTTTAACCGGTGGATCCAGGAGTCCATCATGGTGAAACTTTTCTCAATCGGATTTTTGATCCTTATCCTTCTCATCCCCTCAGTCTGGATTGAAAACCTTATTTTCGAACGACAGCAACGGGCCGATCAGGTTATAGCGGAAGTAGCAGATAAATGGTCCGGCACACAAACTATTTCAGGTCCTGTACTTATTATTCCATACAAAAAACAGGAGGTGATCAACCGTGGCAAAGAAGCTACGGAAACCGTCGAGCATATTGAAAAAGCTTTTTTTCTCCCCCATCAGCTCGATATAAGTGGCAACGTTGATCCCCAGATCCTTCACCGTGGGATTTTTGATGCGGTAGTGTATGAATCCTCCCTGCTTATCAACTCTGTATTTACAAAGCCTGATTTTAAAACCCTTTCCATACCCGAAGACATGGTATTGTGGAATGAAGCTTATATGGTTTTTGGCATTAGCGACGTGCGGGGCATCAAGGACAGCCTTTCGTTCATGGCCGGAGACAAATTACTCGAGTCCGAGCCTTCAAATAACATCGGGGTGTCCATCAGGAAAAGTCCACGCGGCGAATCCAGAGAAAATTACGTTAATCAGAACACCGAAGATCTTGACAATGGCATTACAACAAAACTGCCATGGCAGAACGCGGAAAGTTTTTCAGAAAAGATAACTATTAAACTGAATCTCAAAGGCAGCAAAAGACTTGACTTTATCCCCGCAGGAAAAACGACTTCAGTTAAACTTACCGGAACCTGGAACAACCCAAGTTTTGATGGTGAGTTTTTACCTGATACCAGAGAAGTAACGGAAAGTGGTTTTAGCGCATCATGGAAGGTGTTGCACTTTAACCGTCCCTTCCCCCAGCAGTGGACGCAAACCAACCAGGAGCTCAGCAATGCCGATTTTGGAGTGAAGCTGCTAATACCCGTGGATCAATATCAGAAAAGTACCCGCACCGCCAAATACGGAATTCTCATCATCCTTCTAACCTTCATGTCGCTTTTCCTGGTAGAGATCACACAAAAGATCAGGATACATCCCTTTCAATATATCCTCATCGGTGCGGCATTGATCATCTATTATACATTGTTACTGAGTTTTTCCGAGCACGTCGGCTATAACCTTGCTTACATCATTTCATCGCTCGCGACAGTAGCCCTGATCACTGCGTATTCAACCACATTCTTCTACCACACCAGGCTCGTCGTCTTGTTCGGCACGTTGCTGTTGGTCTTCTACGTTTTTATTTATGTGATTATCCTGCAGCAAGACTTTTCATTACTGCTGGGCAGTATCGGATTATTCCTGATCATTGGAACACTGATGTATTTTTCAAGAAAGGTGAGGTGGTATACAGATTCTCCCTCCCCGGCAGAGGTGTAAATAATTTTTGCCACACCTGTGTGCCGAAGCACTTCGGTGCGCAGGCACAAAGGCACCACGACACGAAGATGTTTTCGATTTGAAATTAGCTACTGCTTCTGCGCCGTCAGTTTGCAGGACCCATTTGCATGTCTAAAAGCATCCGCCCTGCATTTCTTTGTGTCTTAGTGCCTTTGTGCCTAATACCTTCTCCACCGTTACTCTTTTTCAAGAAAAGGATAGCGGTAGTCGGTGGCGGGCACGAAGGTCTCTTTGATTGTCCTCAGGCTTACCCAGCGCAACAAATTGACTTTCGCTCCCGCTTTATCATTTGTTCCGGATCCCCGCGCCCCGCCAAAAGGTTGCTGGCCTACCACTGCGCCCGTAGGCTTATCGTTGATATAAAAGTTGCCCGCGGCATTGCTGAGTTTTTTTGTGGCCATTTCAATAGCAAAGCGGTCGTGGGAAAAAATTGATCCCGTGAGCGCGTAAGGTGAAGTTTGGTCTACCAGCTCTAAAGTCTGCTCGAAGTTTTCAGCATGATAAACATAAACCGTCAACACAGGACCAAAAACCTCCTCGCACATCGTCACGGAGGCCGGGTCTTTGGTTACGATCACTGTGGGCTCAATGAAGTAACCTTTCGATTTATCGAACTTACCGCCTGCGATGATCTCGTTCATTTTGTTCTCCCGGGCTTTTTCAATGTAACCGGTAATGGAATCGAAAGCTTTTTCATCGATCACGGCGTTAAAGAAATTGCCAAGATCTTCAGTGCCTCCCATCTTAATGGATTTCAGGTCCGCCAAAACATATTTCTTCACATCATCCCAAAGGTTGTCGGGGATGTAGCACCGCGAGGCGGCAGAACATTTCTGACCCTGGTATTCAAACGCACCGCGCACCATGGCTGTCGCGACCTCACGCGCGTCTGCGCTTTTATGAACCATGATAAAATCCTTTCCACCGGTTTCTCCGACAATGCGGGGATAGGATTTGTACTTGTGGATGTTCTCTCCGATAGTTTTCCACATATTCTGGAAAACACCTGTGCTGCCGGTAAAATGAATGCCGGCAAAATCACGGTGATTAAAAATTACATCACCAACGGTAGGGCCACCTGCATATATGAGATTAATGACGCCATCGGGCAAACCTGCCGCTTTAAAAACCTGCATGATCAACTGTGCCGCATACACCTGAGAGTTGGCGGGTTTCCAGACAACCGTGTTTCCCATAAGCGCCATACTACTCGGCAGATTTCCCGCGATAGCGGTGAAATTGAACGGCGTAAGCGCAAATGTAAATCCCTCCAGGGGACGATACTCTATCCTGTTCCATACTCCGGGGGAAGAAGCAGGTTGATCCTGATAGATCTGCGACATAAAGTAAACATTGAATCGCAGGAAGTCGATCAGCTCACACGCGGAATCGACCTCTGCCTGATAGGCGCTTTTCGATTGTCCTAGCATGGTAGACGCATTGATCTTGTAGCGGTAAGGTCCTGCCAGTAATTCTGCAGCTTTTAAAAAAACACTGGCCCGGTGTTCCCAACCCATATTTACCCAAAGTTCGCGCGCATTCAGTGCAGCCTGGATAGCCTGCTCCACATGAGAGTGGTCGCCCTCATGAAAATATCCCAGCACGTGTTTATGATCGTGGGGAGGGCTGAGTTTCCTTTTCTTTCCTGTGCGAACCTCGTCAGCGCCAATGTACATGGGGATATCCAATACCTGAGATCGCGCTTCCTCCAGCGCCTGCTTTAATAGCTTGCGTTCCTTGCTTCCCGGACTGTAATTCAATACCGGTTCATTTATTGGAGCTGGAACATGGTAAAATCCTTTCGGCATGAGTAAAAGTGGTGTTAGAAATTATTGATGGGCAAATGTATTGAAATCATAGGATGTTTTGCAGTTCGGAGAGACACCTTATTTCATGGCTCACCTTCTCCGAATGCACCACGGCGTCAGGATTGTAAAATACAGTATCGATACAGGCATTTCTTGCCCCTCCGATATCGGTGATCAGGTTGTCGCCAATCATGATCACTTCATGGCGCCGGAGATTATTGACAGAAAGAGCATAATCAAATATTTCCCGGGCAGGTTTTTTATAGCCTGCTTTCTGCGAAGTGATAACATGATCAAAATAATGGGTAATGTTTCCGGAAAGTAATTTAAGAGTTTGTATTTCTTCAAATCCGTTGGTCACAACTGTAAGTGTATATTGACTGGATAAATACTCAAGCACTTCTTTTGCATAGGGAACCAGTTTGGCTTTTTTCGGACAACCGTATAAATATTCGTGAGAAAGCGCTTCGCTGAGTTTTTCTTCCCGAACCTTGAACTGTTCGAGTACTTGTTTGAAACGCTCATAGCGGATAACCTCATTTTCAATTAAACCACGATCATAGAGTTCCCACAACTTGAAGTTTATGATCTTAAAATGCTTGTGAAAATCTTCAAAAATAATTCCTTTATCCTGAAGGTTATAGGATGTGTGCAAATCCAGAAGAGTATCACGGGCATTGCATTCATAATCCCATAAGGTATGGTCGAGGTCAAAAAAAATACATTTATAGGCGCGGCGATCATTGTTGTTTTTAGCCGTCAGCGCTGATCCATTGGTGTTCATGAACTACTGTTTTGTCATTAATCCGGGTTTTTGCCAGGCTTCCCGCTGCAATTTATTAACCGCCAGTTCCCGGTTGGAATACAATGTTTGATACAACTGCTGGTCCTTTTGTAATAGCTGATCTTTTCTAAGAAACTGAAAAATCTGTTTCAAAATTTCATACACTTCGTCCTTTATCGCATAAAAAACCCAATGATGGTTGCGACGGAAACTTAGGATGCCCGAATTTTTCAAATAGGTAAGATGCCGCGAAGTTTTGGTCTGGGTAAATTCCAGTATTTTTTCCAGATCGGAGATGCACATTTCTTCATTTTCAAAGATCAAATGCAGGATCCTGAGCCTCGATTCATCTGCGCAGGCTTTGAAAATTTGGGAACCCAGCGTTAAATTGAAACTTTTTAACCGCATTTAGCATCTTTATTGCATCACCAAAGGTAACTATTAGGCTGTCATTGGCCTTATTTTTATATTTGATAACTTAAAATGGCGTGTGTGAAGTTTTTGATCCCGAAATATAATATCCTTTGCGGCCTGCTGGTAATTGCCTGTTTGAGCATAGCCACAGATAGCTGGGCACAGCAACCAAAACGTGTGATTCAGCTCTCAGGCGTCACCATGGATACGGTGACTGGTCCTGTGCCGTATGTTAATATTTACGTTCCCGCCGCAGGACGGGGGGTAAAAACAAACGGCGTAGGCTTTTTTTCAATGCCGGTTCTGGCAGGGGATAGTATCGTGATAAGCTCCGTAGGATATCAACGCCAATATCATATTGTTCCGGAAGATGCTGATGAATACGTCACCATCTTTATACCGATGGTTCAGGATGTCACTTATTTAAGGGAAGTAGAAATCCTCGACTATCCCACGGAGGAGGTTTTTAAAGAGGCGGTCCTTGCTCTGAACCTTCCGCCTGAACAAATTGATGAGAGAAATCTTAACGCTGAATTACTGGCGCTGATGCTGAAAACCACTCCGATGGACGGTCCGCTAAACCAACGCTATTCGCTTAACCAATGGGCTGCAAGTCAGAATGACAAGTTTATGCCGGTGACAAACCCATTTCTCAATCCTTTCAATTGGGTAAAATTCTTTAATGGTTTAAAGAAGGATAAGAAGAAGTAAAGTAAAAGAAGCGGAAAATTCCTGCGCTTTCTTCAGACATCAAATACAGGAGTCACCTCGTAATGATAGTAGGGTTGAAAACCCTGGAAAGGCTTATCGATTTCAAATTGCATCACAAAATTAAGGTCGCTGACCGAAACCAGATTGTTGGCTTCATCAAATAATACAGCGCCTTTATCACTTATGCGCTTGACTCGCATAAAATGGTTATTCCATAATTCCCCGAGCAAGCGAAATCTGATACAGATATCCGGACGTTTTTCTGAGAGGTCGACCATTAACCTCCTCAACTCAAGTACAGAGATTAATGTTTTATTCAGTGTTACCTCCATCGGCAGGGATTTACTTGAGTGACTAACCCATCATTTAGAAAAAAATCATTCCTTTCAGGCAATTTGATTTTGTTTTGAACCCTCTTTAATGATAAACGGCCCCTATGGCACAAATAAGGGTAAAAAAAGCGCTGAATGATTTAGGCGATTAAAAGCCGGTTAAAGAACGTCCAGGTACAAGTTGGTATTTGGGGCAATCAAACCCCTGTTTAGACCCGGAAAAAAAAGTATCATTCCCGTTAAGAACTTTCAGCAAATGTCATTAGCGGATATTTTTGTAAGTGAATGAAAAATAAAAAATTATATTCGCACATATTTTAAAACAGCATCACATTGGCCTTGAACCCGGTTTAAATGGATGTGATCTGAGTGTTCGGGGTGTAGCGCAGCCCGGTTAGCGCACCACGTTAGGGACGTGGGGGTCGGAAGTTCGAATCTTCTCACCCCGACTTGACAGGACAAGTTTGAATTTTTCAGATTTGTCCTTTTTTTATTTTGCCCTAACTCACTGTCAATCATATAAATAAAACGTACCGCCTCGTTGACGCGGGTGGTTCGAAGTAGCGTTCCGTCAAAAGTCATTTTTTCAGGATACATCGAACTAATCACTTCACGCTTCTTCTCAATACCTCCGTCTTGATAAATCGTGTCCAAAGCTAAAAGATTCTTCACGCCTTTGTCGAGTAGGCCATCAATGCTTACGTTATCATTTTCGGTTGCACTCAGCTTTGCCTCCAACTTCTCTAATTTGGTTGTGTACTCGCTCTTCATTTCCCGGAAATCTTCGGGGGGAAGCTGCCTGGATGAAAGTAGATCGCGGATATAAGAAAGTTTATCTTCCAGTTCTCTGATCTGCGATAACAGTTGCTTGTGACCATTTCGCAAATGACTTGTCTGGGTGTTCCATGACTCAATGAGTGTGATCTTGTAGACATCCGCCACCTCAGAACGTGGAATGTATTTCTTTAGCTCCTTGACGAAAACGTCATTCACTTTGTCCGCTCGGAACCGGCAGGTGCATCCATCAAAGCAATGGTAATAGGAATAATACTTCGTGTTGCCTTTGGATTTGCTCCCCGTAAGAAGCTTTCCGCACTCCGGACAAATCAAAAATCCACGTAGCGGCATGGTTTCATTGGATGCCACCTTAAGTCGGTACTGTCCTCTTTTCCTGCCATCCAAAACATCCTGCACCTGGTAATACAGCACCTCTGAAATAAGAGGTTCATGCTGTCCTTTGATCAGGCGACCCTCTTCCTCTTTGTATTTTGGGAGTTCTATTTTGCCACAGTACACCGGATTGCGAATGGCAGTCCAAAACAAGCTTTTTGTGCCTTTAAAGCCCTTGTCCTTTGCCATCATGTAAACTTGTTCTGTATTGAATATCCCCTCAGCAATCTTCTCGAATGACCAGCGGATTACGCCCGCCATAGGCTCTATTGGTGCGATAAATTTTCTACCTGATTCATCCGTCTTGTTGGCATAGCCTACGGGGGCGTGCCCCATGTAACGTCCTTCTTTCTTGGCCCTGCGCATCCCATGAATTACGTTCAATGCACGTCTGTCATTTTCCACCTCTGGTGTTGCCAGATAAAATGCCAGCATGAGTTTATTTTCCGGGATGGACAAGTCAAGGGGCTGTTCAATGGCCTGTGGCTCCACGCCAAGTTTTCGCAGGATATTGATCATCTGGTAGGCATCACCGGCATTCCGGCTGAACCGGTCCCATTTCAAGAAAAGTACAAGGTCACTTTGTCCCCTATGTTTACGAAGGTCGGTCAGGTACTTTTGCCATTCAGGGCGATCAAACGTTTTGGCCGAATGATCCTCATAGATCACCTTCCGTACATTCAGTTTATTGATGTCGCAATATCTGCGAAGCAGTTCCTCCTGGCCGCGCTGAGAGTATCCTTTGTCGGCCTGTTCATCGGTGCTTACCCTTATGTAGAGATCGGCTGTTTTCATAGGAGACGAATTTAAGTTACCAGTTGGATTTATGTTCATTGCTTTCCACCTTTCAGGTATTGAGCAACTACAATATTTGCCAGTTTACGGAGAAATTTGAGAATCGAGGCGGCCTGCTCAACCGACACCTCTACGCCTTTTTCCTTGAGCATAGCCACCACCTTCTCGGGACTCAATTTCTCCATCTGGTACCTCCTGTTTCGCCCTTCACCGGTAAGCGCGGCAAGGGGTACCTTGTTAAACGCTAATATAAAAATATTTGTTTTGATAACATAACTAATGTACAAACTTTGTATAATTTAGTGCAATGATGGGCATTCACATCCATTTTGGATGAATGAAATGCTTCAATTTGATACCATTTGAATTCCCTAAAGGACGGGAGCAAACCAAAGAGAGCTAAATGAGCAGAACTTATAAGGTAACCTACAAGACGTATTTCAACGAGCGACTCAGGCAAGTTTCTTTTCACGGCAAACTAACCCACCCCCTGTATATACAGGTGACTTTCGACCGGAGAACCACGTTTTATAAAAGCTACTATTTCGAGCTATTCTCTAAACCACGGTATTTTTTATTGGCTGCCGGAAAAAAAGGAGGCCCGACACTTGAACAGGTCATCGCCAAGGAAAATGAATTGATCGACTTTGTGATCGACAAAACGCTTGATGATTTCTCCCTGGAGCGATTCAGAGAACAATACCTCTATTATTGTCGTGACCTTTGCGATGTGACCGAAGACGGATTCCGGGAATACCTACTAACATTCTTCCATGATAAAGGAATGCCAGTTTTCGCTGTAACTATAAACGAAGGCAGTAAAACCAAAATCCTTTACGATGTTGTCCGGGATCTTAAGACGGCCTTAAGGCCAGCGCTGTACGATGAACTTGTTGAGAACTCTTTCTATTATGCTCCCCCGTATCTTCCGCTATTTGGATTTATGGTGCAGTTTAAGAAATGGCCGCTGTTGAGTTTGTCTGTTATGGAGGTTAATCTCCCGAGCGTGAGAAACAATCTTGGAGAGTATGCCGAAAAGTATTATACCGGTCGTAATGTGTTAGAATTAGTCAATAAAGTTCTCGTAGGAATTTAGTAACACCGTACCGGTCATTCAGGTTACTTGACTAAAGTAGGCAAACAAAAAGCTACATGACAATACTGAACTTTTTGTCGACTTGTGGCAATGTACACCAGGTTATGGAATGTTTATGCGTAAACTTTCAATCACTTTGTCCATTGATTTCAAGTCCTTTCTGTCTCCCATTGTTGTCAACAGAAAGAATTTCCCCTTGCCGTTCCAATAAACGTATCCCTTAACTTGAACTTCAGTCCCCTGAAGTTTGTACGATCCACTACATCTTAAATCGTCATGATTGCTTTTCGGTTCAGAGAATTCGAGTTTTAAATCTGTCCCATTCATTGAATTCACCATATTGCTTATGGCTCCGTTTAATCCCGCCTCTTTGTCGTATGTGTCAAATTTTGACTCGGCATACATAAAAAAGACAATCAAGTCACTTTCTTTTGAAAAATATGTTTTAAACTTAGTTATGTAGTCCTCATAACCCGCTGGCGGATTGGCCGATTGTTCCTCAAGCATTTTAGGTGTTTCAAAAGAAATACCAAGCAATGAATTTCTAAACCAAGGTCTACTCGCCTTTGATTCACTCTCTTCTGTTTCTTTTGCAACAGGTGCGTTGTCGGATTGAAATGTAGAGTTGTTGTCGCTTGGATCTATGTCAGTTCCATAATCCTCGATAACAAAGGTTCTTACCGACTGGTCAAGAATTTGTTTTATATCTTGGAACCTGCTTTCTTCTGATCCAGCGGTAATGGCATAAGTGAAATTTTTATTTACAAGACTAACGTTGTAGAAAATCATGTCAGCTTCAAGGTCAAGAGCTTTGTAATTGACTGCATATTGAATAAAATATGCCTTCCTGTTGTCCAAATGAACTTCTTTTTTTGATAGAACTTTGGCTGTTGGAAATTTCTCAGCAACTGAGCTTGCCCATTCTTCAATTGAAATTAGTTCATCAATATCCCCAAGTTCAATGCCTAAGTCCTTGACATAAATATTAATGCTACTACCTTCACCGTTTGATGCCTTGACCAAAATATTGGGTCCATCTCCCTTTTTTATTTCCCATGATTCTGGGAATTTGATCCTAAATTGATATTTAGTATTTCGGTATAAGTTGTCGACTATTTCTTCATTTATTGGATTCTTGTCTGCTGGAGTGCTAAGTTTATTCTCTATATAGAAGTATATGAAACCACCAATTGATGCGGTGGCCACAAGTAAAATAAGCATATTGAAAATAGAAGATAACTTTTTTGTGGGGCTACTTTGGGTGGTCTCCACTTGATATTTATACTCTTCTATTTTTGGAGTTATTGCTGTTTTAATTTCCTTTCCACAATGAACGCAAAAATTTAAACCTTCAGATGAAGTCTTTTGGCAGTAGGTGCAATTAACAATAGAGGACTCTTGTTCTCGTTCTGATTGTATTTTCTCTTCGGCACCTAAATTTTTTTTATAAAATCTTAAGTCTCCTCCACAGTGAACACAAAATATCGATTCAGGCGGAATTGATTTACTACAATATGGACAAAACTCCTTCATTGATTATTTAGGGCTTTGACCATACTCATTATCAAGCGGGTCGCCCGCTGCAAAAATTAACCAAAAAATATAGAATGGAATAATCTGAAACCAGCCACTATTGCCTCTATCATGACAACGTTTTGCGCCTTGTGCCCATAGAAACCATAGTAGCGGAATATAAAAGAAAAACGCAAATCCAGCATCAGGTTCACTCTCAATATATGCGTTAAGAATTGTTACTGGAATGAAATATATTATTAGGCTTATTCCGTACTCAGTTCTCCTAATCCTACCTTCAAATGAAAAAGGATTTCTGAATATGCCTTTGCTTGTACTGCGAGAACTATCAGGCGGCTGCACTACGCTTTTTAGAGACCGTAAGTCAAATCCGCATTTCGGACAGAATGAGTGGTCTGATGCCAATTCTGATTTGCAGTTAGGGCATTGCTGATTCATTTCTTTTCCAAGTTTTCGAGTTTTGTTAACAATTCACGTTTTTCAATCTGCTTTTTTATGATCTCATTTTCACGTTCTAGATTATCCAATACAGTAGGTTTAGATGAAAAACCAAACTTGGTTATAACTGTATAATAGATCCCAAGCGAAAAGGCAATCACAATAAGCGCAATTAGTAGCATATCTTTGAACGCTGATTCACTGTCATACTCACTCCATCTGTTGAAGGTCTCAAATAGTCCATAAAGTGAGCCAAGTGCTCCAATTGAGCAACCAATAAAAGTTGTTATGCCTGATATTTTTTTCATAAACATTGTGAGCCTTGCTTTATTGTTAGAGTCCTTTCCTTTTGACTACTTCAAGTTAAAACTTTTCCGCTATTAGTCGCTGTCATGATCCTGGCTCTTTTGCTTGCTTTGATGAACTAATTAAAGGGGGCGCAGCGGAATGTTTAGCGCGACCTACCAGATCCGTCCCACGTAACCAAACGTGATTTGAAAGATAACACTTTTACTTTACACTAAACCCTTATTTATTCCGCGCAGTTCTTATTTCATCGGCCTTCTTAGCAAGGTAATGATCAGCCCTACAGCAACTATAACATCCACTATATTCCAAATGTCGCGGCCCAACGACATTTTAAAAATTGGTTGAAATAAAATTACAAGACTTCCATATATAAATGCGATTAGTTCTTCTTTACGGTTGTATGATTTGAATGCCAAATAGGAAAAACTTATCATAGCAATAAATCTCACCAATTGGTAGTATCCATATGGCATGTCAAGCAGACAAAAAAATAAGAGAAACGCCAGTAGAATTTTTAATGATCTCTCCACTTTACTCTTTAAAGATTTTCAAGGCTTAATCTTATATAAGATGTTACCATTGAAATGGTCACAAGTGCAGCAAGAGCTTGCAATGCTGGTGCGCCAATCAAAAGTACTCCCTCGGTTTTTAGTTTATTTTCCAAAAATGCAACAGGAACTGCGAACAGGTAAATATTTATACCTGCAATTATTAAGTAGCCGAGCAATTGCCACATTCCCGGAGTTATTTCGGCAACATCGCTTCTTGAACTTTTAACATTCCCTACAATGTTTGAGAATGAATAAATTTCATCCCTGATTTCACGGTTACCAAGAATTATAAATAAGGAAATAATGCCAAGAGCAAAAAATTGGGCTCCTGCATTTTCACTAATAAATCCACCCACAATTGGCAAGAATCCAAGTACCAATAGGCCTAAGGTTCCAAATAGAAGTGACTTGAATATAATTGTCATCATTGTTCCCCCGCTTGCAATATCCATCAATCCATTTCCTCCTAGCAAAATTGGAGTAACAAAATAAACAATGGCTGTCACTAGAAAGGAGTTGGTAAAGTAGGTCACTATGGACGTGGTACAACCTTGTTTAAAGGTTGGTTCCTCATACTTTGGTAAAGTACTCCCGATTAAGAAGAGACTCCCCCAATGAAGTCCTCCGTAAATTATCGCGGCTATCCAAATTCTATAGTCTAGAAGTGCTGCATAGCCATGTGGTATTGATTCCCAAAACATTTTATCTTTTTTATTTTATATGGAATTTGATTGTTGGCTTTCATAAATTTCGTTGGAGTTTGCAGCGTTTTTCACTAAGTCCACCGTTCCTCCCATTGCTAGACCTATTGCATTGTTAGGTCACAGTGTCACAGTGACTATTTCACCAAGTCAAGAAAAACATAGATCTCCATCATCCACTTCTTTTCTCTGCCAAAAATTCCGGTACAATCATTCATGTTTGTTCCATATGTTGGCTCGTCAAGGTCATGTTTAATCTGATGAATTTCAATTTTATTCACCACGTATGATCTGACCTCCTTTTCTTCATTATCATTAATCCAAGAGATGCTGATACTTTGTCCGGGTACAAATCTGGAGATGTCGTAATCACTACCCGTCTCCTTAATATGCTTGAATAATTCCAAGTCGGCAGTTGATAAGCAATTTCCATCGTTGCAGTTAAAGATGAATCTTGGATAGTAAGGTAATGAATTTGCGTCGGTCATATGGTTTGTCCTAATGGTTATTCTCACTGCAGCTATTGCGCATATGTTGGTTCATACTCTCAGCTATGAAGTCTATTATTTGAAGAAATCTGCTGCTGTTATATTTCTGGATTCCATATTGCCACCAACTATAGGATACAAGGTCACGGAATAAATCGAATAAGCTTCCTCGTCCTGCTCCATCTTTATAAGGTCATCATAATTGTCTGAAACTGAAAAACCAGACTTTGTATCGAAAAAGCCCCTTAGCTGACCATTGTAAAGAAGTGTATCAGGATTCCAATCCTTTCCGTAGAAGCTCTTCAATAAATACGTGCCGTTTGGAATGTTAGTCATAACAAATGACTCACCAGCACGGATATACTCATTTCGAATAGTACGTTTTCGATCATAATACTCAGCGAGGCAAACAATCACATCTAGCCCTTGTCCATTTTTGATTTCTAATTGATTCAAGTATTCTTTGTTATATAAGCCTTTTCCAAAATAGCTGTTATAAGGCGAATCACCAGTTTTCAGTTGATTGCTACTAAATCTACTTACACGTTCAACCATTTCAGGTGCAGTATCGACAATTGCGTTGGGGCTATGCGCATAGTTTGAGGATGAATTTGAGGTGTCGTCAGAATTTGCCATGTAGATTATCCAAATAACAAATGCAATTCCCGCAGTCCATTTTAGTGCGGTGAAAATTTTTCCAGTCTCTTCTTTCCTAATCACTTCTTTTTCAAGCTTGCGAAGTCTTGAAATCAGGTCATTATTTGCGCCACTTAACTTTACTAGTGAAGTCGTATATTTCTGAATATCATTTTTTCCGAGAAACTTAAACAAACCCAATATCGAATCAACAATCTTTTCATTGCTACCTATGTCGCCAATTCTTATTAATTGGGTTACGATATTGTCATTTAGAACTGAGTCAATGTACTTGATTAGTTCAGCGTAGTTTATTCGCTCAGGCTCAGCCCATTTTAATTTTCGATATGTAGCGTCAACGTCGGCCGCCAAAGACTCAGGCGTTGCTCCTTGTTCCCTCTTTGTTTGATGTTCGGTTCTCTTTGGCCGGGAGTATTGTTCTGTTCTTTTTCCAATTTTTATATCGAAGTCTTTCCGTTTTGTTGGGTCAGACAACACATCGTAAGCTTCTTGAAGCTCTTTAAATCTTTCCTCAAAATATTTGTCATTTGGATTTTTGTCGGGGTGAAATTTAACAGCAAGTTTTCTGTACGCCTTTTTTATTTCTTCATCAGCGCAGGTTGTCGGTAGACCTAGAATCTGGTAGTAGTTTTTATCCATGTTCGTCTTGAGGCAACTTTGTCAGTTAACAATTAGCAAATTGGCAAATGTGCCCCAATGTTCGAAGCACCGAATCTGCCCGGCTACATTGTGCAACATCGGATATACGTACCGGTTGCATCTATTTTCATTTTACCAAGCCTCTATGTCAATCATGTCCGTGGACCTCAGGATATTCATCGCGTACCTAGCGCTGATATTTGTGTACTTGCTCCCTGTCCTGGGTAGACTTTCGATATCAAGAATTGAATATAACGCAAGTCCACAATGTTTTCAAGTACGCGGGACGCAAAACTGTGCTGCAGGGTGTATTGGTCAAGTCTTCACCTACCTGGATTCAGCTAGATTGTGGCTTTATCCTATTTCCGAGGCGGTATTTTTTGTCTGATCTGTTCCGCTGCCCTGTCAACTATTTCTGATTGCAGTAAATTTTCAACAATGTCCAGAATTTCAAATAACGTGTCTTTGTCTGGTTTATAGCCCCTATGCGCAGAAGCATTTCCTGCATCTATGGTCGTTTCCAGAACTTTAGCTTTGGATGTTGTAATTATTCCGTCCGATACTAACTTGTTCAATTTTTGTTTGAAAGTACCGGGGTCTCCGATTTTGCTAACGATGAAAACATCCAGCAATGTCCTGATGCCCGTCAGGGACAAAATGAAAAGCTGTTCATTTAAAGCAACGTAAATCTCCTGCAAAATCTCTGCATACTTCATGGGCAGTTTTACAATCCAATTAGGTGCCCGCCGAATAGAATTTTTGGGGAAATAGAAAGTTTGATCAGTCTCTCTTTCGGGTGAGTACCTTAAGATGTGCTTAAAATTTATTCGCTCACAACCTCGACACTTTGAAACGACCCAAATGTCAGCAACTACTTCCCAAGCAGATTCACTTTTGTCGCCTTCCTCAGTTCGAAAGATAATTTCGCGAGGACCTATTTCATGATCTTGAAATAGGATATCTTGAACCGTTTCTCTGGCGCAGTTATAACAGGCTGTCTTTATTGGCTCGTTAGTGTTGGTGTTCTTGGTTGTCATGGTTCGCTGTCGTCTGTAACAAGGCAATTAAAGTATAGCATAAACTGATCAGTCCGCCAATCCGGCATTTCGAGCGGAACTCAGGAAATTCAATTTCTTGTTCTCAAGTTCCGTTTTCAAAACATTATTAGTGGGATCATGCATTAACTTAGTTTGCATGATCTTTATTTCAAGTTGATCCAACAACATACTAAGCCGTGTGTTTACATTTGGCTGAGCCAGGCAAAGCAATTCAAAATGTTCCGTCACAGGATCTTCATCGTTGGATAATGCGCCAATGATCCCATTGAGGTTTTCGATCTGAGTCCGTACTTCATTGATTAGTTTAAGTTCGTCCGCATTCGCATCAATATCAACCTTGTGATCGGGAATCACATGCTCTTGACTATTTACCCTTTCGATTGCAGCCCAATATTGCTGGATTTCTTTGATTGCCTGTTTTATGACTTCATCGCTAACACTAAAACCAGATTCTCTAAATGTATTTTCATGGTCGGCCTTGATTTTCAGGAGACTCACTTTGTCCACACTGTCAGTTTCGCGATGGTGTCGGTGACATAGAAATACAAGATTTTGATACGAATTCACTTCGTCTGCCGTTACGTTCGGATTGTATCGTGGCCCTTTTGGTGAAAGTGCTTCTATATGACAAAGTTCAGCGATTAGCAAGTTGCTCTCATTGAAGACCGGATGTGTGCAATTTGGATATGCACACTGGTTTCCAGATCGCGCAAGAAGTGCTTTTGCGGTATTGTGTGCTATTCTTCGCGGAAACTTTTTCATGTCCAAATACTTCTCCAATTTACCTATCTAAAGTTTCGTCAGTAATGAATTTCTTATCCTATCATATGCTTCGTCCTGATCGTACTTTTCAGTAGGTCTCAGCAGTGCAGTTATATCTCCCAGGAAGTCGCTGTCCTTCATCTTCAGTTCCATGTTGTCCAAGAATTCCTTTTGACTGGGGACGCTTCCAACTGAAAAGCGCATATACTCAAGGTAGCATTCTATCAAGTGTTCGATATTCAGGCTATCCCTCAACGTGAATGCCTTGTGCAAATCATACAAGTCTCTGCCTTTCCTTCTTTGATAGAGAGCGCGAAGTTTGGTACCGAGCAGTTCTTCTAGCTGATAGGTGGTGATCTCGCAAGCACCTTTGAACCATGATGATTCCACCTGGAATGGAATTTTAATGATACCGAGAACAGAAAAATGTTCGCGGCAATTAGTTTCGACTTTCAAGCGGAGGCGCTGAACTGGTGGAAACTCAGATTCGAATCTAAAGATCAGGGTATTGTTGTTCTCTTTTTGCTTACGAGCCGGGATGCCAAGAAACGAAAGGCGCTCACGTAAGGCATCGATCACCAGACCAAATGGTTCGTTTGTTATTTGCACGAGGTCAATATCCTCCGAAAACTTATCACGAGTAGTGATAAGCTTTCTTATCCCAAGTAAATCGTTATCAA
>JBBDXJ010000265.1:0-17531 GCA_040902445.1 Cyclobacteriaceae bacterium
GAATCCCCGAGCATCAATAAAACACGGGCTTTGATAATGGGTTTCACAGGAGAAACCTTCTCGGGAAGGTCGACAAAGAACGGCGCTTCCTTTACATAGGTTGAGCCCGGATCCCACTGATATACTTTATCGGTGGGCGCATCAAGTTTCTTCCATTGCTCATTGCCTTCAAATATCTCGTCATAATTTTTCTGGTAGTATTCTTTTTTTACAACCCTGCCTACCACCTCGTGTATCTCTTTTTCAGATGGCCAGATATCCCTCAGGAAAACAGGCTTGCCTTCGCGATCGGCACCAAGAGGTTCGTTGTTCATATCAATGTCCATTCTTCCCGCAATGGCGTGCGCCACTACCAGCAGCGGCGACATCAGAAAATTCATTTTGATCTGCGGATGGATACGTGCTTCAAAATTGCGGTTGCTCGAGAGAGTTGCGGCCACGATCAGGTCGTGTTCTGATATCGCCTGTGAAATGGGATCCGGCAAGGGACCCGAGTTGCCGATACAGGAAGTACATCCATAGCCCACTACATGAAACCTGAGTTGTTCCAGTTTTGGCAACAATCCTGATTCTTTAAGATAATCGGTAACTACCTTTGACCCTGGTGCCAGGCTTGTCTTCACCCATGGCTTCACATCAAGGCCTTTCTCCAAAGCCTTCGACGCGAGCAGACCGGCGCCGATCATTACATCAGGATTGGAAGTGTTCGTACAACTTGTGATGGCAGCGATCACAACATCACCGTCGCTGAGATGAAAAGTCTCACCGCTGTAGGTGACCTGTACAGTACGCATATTGTTGTGGTCGACCACTGCTACTTCAGAGGGTGTGACATTTCCCCCTTCACCTGCCCACCGGTTAAGGGGGCGGTCCTGAAACTGAATATATCTCCGGAAGTATTTTTTTTCAAGGAGGTCGCTGATGGTGTGTTTTGAATCGCGCAGTAAAATTTTATCCTGAGGGCGGCTCGGTCCTGAAATAGTGGGTTCCACCGTGGAAAGATCAAGTTCCACAACCTGGCTGTAGGTAATAGCATCCTCCTGTTCGCGCCACAACAAATTTTCCTTCGCATAGCGTTTCGTGAGTTCAATCACCTCAGCCGGCCGATTTGTTTTATCCAGGTAATCAATCGTTTTATCATCGATCGGAAAATAGGTGATAGTACACCCGAACTCCGGCGACATGTTTCCAATGGTGGCACGGTCCGGAACTGAAAGCGAATTTAATCCTCCTCCGAAAACTTCGACGAATTTGCCAACAACCTTAGTCTTCCGCAAAAGTTCCGTAATGGTTAAAACGAGATCCGTAGCGGTACTGCCAACGGGCAACCTGCCTGTCAACTTCAACCCTATAACTTCCGGCAAAGCAAAAAACTGGGGTTGGCCCAGCATCGCTGCTTCTGCTTCGATTCCTCCAACCCCATAAGCCAGTATCCCCAGGCCATTCACCATGGGCGTATGCGAATCTGTTCCGACAAGCGTATCCGGAAAAGCCACACCACTTCTTTCCACTACGCATTTTGACAAGTATTCAAGATTGACCTGGTGGCATATACCCATGCCCGGTGGCACAACCGAGAAATTATCGAAAGCGGTTTGCGCCCATTTTAAAAACCTGTATCGCTCACTGTTGCGCTCGTATTCCTTTTCAACATTTCGATTGTAAGCATCTACATTTCCGAAATAATCAACCTGTACGGAGTGATCAATTACAAGGTCAACAGGAATCAGGGGGTTTATGCGTGAAGGATCTTTGCCCTTGCGAGTCATCTCGGCCCGTAAGGACGCGATATCAACTATGGCGGGAACGCCGGTAAAATCCTGCATCAGCACACGCGCCGGCATGAACGGGATCTCTTTGTCAGCAGGTTGAGGTGTCCAGTGCAGTAGAGTTTCTACATGCTCGGCAGTAATGATGTAACTGTCATAATTCCGCAAAGCATTTTCAAGTAATATGCGAATAGAAAATGGCAAATGCCTGACACGGTGACCTTTTTCCTCAAGCCCTCTTAAACTGTAATACGATAGGTTCTTCCCATTGACCGCTAATTGTTTTTTTATTCCCAGAAAGTCCTGATCCATGTTAATTAATTGTTTGGTGAATCTGCCTGATCATTTGATTGGTAAATCCCCATTCATTGTCATACCATGCCATAATCTTAACAAGATCGCCGTCTACTACGCGGGTCAGTTCCATATCCACTACGGCAGCAAAAGAACTTTTGATTATATCGGAAGATACAAGTGGTTCATTTGAAACAGACAACACTGATTTATATCTGCTTGTATTTGATTCTTCGAGAAGGATATTGTTGATTTCCCCGGGGGTGGTATTCCTTGCCGCGACCAGGGTGATGTCGGACATAGAACCCACTGGCACGGGTGTCCGTATGGAAACACCATCAAATTTCCCAGCCAATTGTGGCAATGCCTTTGTTGTTGCAATAGCGGCCCCGGTTGACGATGGCACAAGATTGACTGCCGCCGCGCGGCCCATTCTTAAATCTTTTTTTGAAGGGGCATCTACCAAAACCTGCGAAGCAGTGTAGGCGTGAATCGTATTTAATATCGCTTTTTTGATTCCGATTCTTCGGTCGATGATCTCCACAATCGGACCCACATTATTGGTGGTGCAACTGGCACACGAAAACACTGCAGTCTTCCCGTCTTTTGTATTGACACCATGTACTACCGTCGGTGTATTTTTACTGCTCGAAGGACCAGAGATCACAACAGTTTTAGCGCCGGCATGAATATGTTTTTCCGCATCCTCCTGTTTCGTAAAAAAGCCTGTGCTCTCAATCACCACTTCTATATTCAGGTTCTTCCAGGGAAGTTTCGCCGGATCTTTTTCATTGTAGAATTCGATCTTCCTTCCCCTGACCTGTAAATGTTTTTCCTGAATATTTACTTCGTGTTCATAGATGCCGTAGACACTGTCATATTTCAACAGATACGCGGCATTCTCGATTGTCATGAGGTCATTGATCGCAATGACTTCCATGCCCGGGATATCCATCAAAACCTTCAGGGCAGCCCTTCCTATTCTACCGAAACCATTAATGGCTATTTTTTTCATATGAAAATATTTTCTTGTTTACTGATCACCTCTTAATATAAGGCATGAACTGCTGTTAAAGTTCATTAATTCGGCACTAAGGGTGGAGTTCATGATCCATCCCGGCTTTTTCAGGGCGTGGGGCTTTTATATTTTCTTTTAAAGGTCTTTTCAAGTTCTACAGCCCAAAATACGATGGAAGAAGCGGCCAGAGTAATGGCTAATTCTTTAAAAGTCAATGGCTGGGTTTTGAAAATGTGATTGAAGAAAGGAAGATAAATGACCAGCAATTGCAGGGAAAAAGTAACAACCAATGCGAACAACATAGGTTTGTTTGAAAACAGTCCTGTTTTAAAAACAGACCGCCGATTGGACCGGATCGCCATAACATGGCCTAGTTGACTGAAGCATAAAACCGAAAAAGCCATGGTTTGCCAGTGCGTATCGCTATTTCGAATAGCCCACGATTGCATACCAATAGTCACGAGGCCCATTAACAGCCCTACCCAGAGAATATGCACCGCCATCCCTGCCGCGAAAATATTTTCTTTAGGATTTCTGGGGGGGCGCTCCATGATGTTGGGTTCGGCTTTTTCAGAAGCCAGGGCCAGGCCGGGCAGCCCGTCAGTGATCAGATTGATCCAAAGGATATGGATGGCGAGCAGTGGAATGGGTAAGCCAAGGAACGGCGCTAAAAAAAGTGTCCAGATCTCACCCGAATTTCCGGTCATGATGTATTTCATGAATTTTAGAATATTATCAAATATTCTGCGGCCGTGTTTAACTGCTTTGACAATGGTGGCGAAATTATCGTCGAGCAGGATCATGTGCGACGCTTCCTTGGATACTTCCGTGCCATTGATACCCATAGCGATGCCGATATCTGCGTTCTTCAATGCCGGGGCATCGTTCACACCATCTCCTGTCATTGCCACGAAATGATTTCTCGCCTGCAACGCGCTGATGATTCGCAGTTTTTGTTCAGGATTGACCCGCGCATATACGCGGATGTTTTCAACTTTATTTGCAAATTCCTCGTCGCTCATTTTGTGAAGTTCAGGACCCGCTACGATGAGATCCTGTTCGGAAGAGACGATGCCGAGGTGTTCGGCAATAGCCTTTGCGGTAAGTTTATGGTCACCTGTGATCATAACAGCTTTTATCCCCGCATTTTTACATTCTGCTACGGCCTGTTTTGCTTCTTCGCGCGGAGGGTCCATCATTCCCGCGAAACCGAGGAAGGTCAGGGAAGATTCAATCCCGGCTTCGTTGGAGGCTTGCGGCACCTCCTTAAAAATGCGCACTGCATAACCCAGCGTGCGATATCCCTTCGCAGCCATCTCATCCGATTTTTTTTCAAACTCAGCGATGAGTTCTTGCTGGTCAACACTAAGTTTATCGATCAAAACATCTACCGCCCCTTTCACTATGGCCACGACTCCCGTTTCGGTTTGGTGCATGGTAGTCATGCATTTGCGTTTCGAATCGAAGGGCAGTTCAGCTATGCGCGGGAATTCTGATTCCAGTGAAGGACGGTCGAATCCTTTATCGAGCGCATATTGTGCGAGAGCAACTTCGGTGGACTCCCCTACCCACGCATCATCCTGATCTTTCGTTACATCGTTGTTCAGCGCCATGGCGTGCAGTAATTTATCCTGTCCTTTAAACAGCGCGGGCGAATCTGCGGGCTCGAATATTTCCTGGACTGTCATTTTATTCAGCGTCAGCGTTCCTGTTTTATCTGAACATATATAGGTGACAGAGCCCAGAGTCTCCACGGCGGGAAGTTTCCGGATAAGCGCATTATTTTTTACCAACCGTTTTGCGCCCAGGGCGAGGGCGATAGTTACCAGAGCCGGAAGCGCCTCAGGGATGGCAGCCACCGCCAGGGAAATAGAAGTTAAAAGCATCGTAGACCACAATTCACCGCGCTGCCAGCCGACGAAGAAAAATATAACGCAGAGAATGAGGATCACCACGGTAAGTATCCGCCCGAACGAATCCAATCTTTTTTGCAACGGCGTTTTTATCTCCCCGGTCTGGATCATTTCTGCGATACGGCCAAACTCCGTTCTCATTCCCGTCTCCACCACATAGGCAACGCCACGGCCATTGGTAACAAACGTTCCCTTGTATCCCATGTTAACCCTGTCCCCCAGTGGAATATCTCCCGACAGGGGCAACGCCTCAGTATTTTTTTCGATGTTCACTGATTCACCCGTAAGGGATGATTCATCTACTTTCAATGCATATGTTTCGATAAACCTGATATCCGCGGGGATAATATTACCCGCTTCAAGGAGCACCACGTCACCGGGAACAAGGTCTTCGGCAGCAATTACTATTGATTGATTATCGCGCAAAACACGGGCGTGACTGGCCGACATATTCTGCAATGCTTCCATCGCTTTTTCTGCACGCCATTCCTGAACAAGGCCTACAATCGCGTTGATGATCACAATCGCAAGAATTACAATTGTATCGGTCAAATCACCAACGATCCCGGAGACAACGGCGGCTGCAATGAGGATCAGGATCATGAAGTCAGTGAGTTGCCGCCACAGCATACTCCAAACGGTCTTCTTTTTCTTTGCCTCCAGAATATTCTTTCCGTGCTTCTTCAGTCGATCTACGACCTCCGCTTGTGACAGACCCCCAGGTCTTGTTTGCAAACCCGCTGCTACTTTATCAATAGGTTGTACATGATATTCCATGCAGTTTAACTAAGGTGGTTAGAGAAGCGGTGATAGCAGTCGGGCTAACCTTTCCGGCATTTGTTTGAATATCGGTCGCATACGCCACGCTTCCGGATCAATTTTCTCAGCATCCTTCAAATCTTCCAAAAAAGTTGCGCACAACTGTTCCGCGAGTTTTTCACCATACACCACGGCGTTCACTTCGAAGTTGAGTTCAAAACTGCGGTAGTCCATATTGGCTGTTCCCACCACGGAAATATAATCATCGACCACCATGGTCTTCACGTGGATAAAGCCCTTCTGGTAAAGGAAGATTTCCACGCCAGCGCGAAGCAGGTCGTCGTAATAAGACCACGCGGCAGCGTTTACCAGTCTCAAATCGGAGATACCCGGTGCCAGGATCCTGACATTTACACCACCGAGGGAAGCCACCTTTAGCGCATTGAGAATAGATTCTCCGGGAATAAAATAAGGTGTGGTGATCAATATCTGTTTCCTGGCGAGATTAATGGCTTTCAGCAACGACAGCATGATTGTAGAGGTTGGCGAATCAGGTCCGCTGGCCGCGATCTGAACACTTTCGTCTCCTTCGGGGTGCGCGTGGTCCGGAAAATAAACGGGACCGGGTTGCAGTTTCTGTCCTGCGCAAAAATTCCAGTCGCAAAAAAAGAGGTATTGAAGGTATTGAACACCGGGCCCGTCTATCCGCATGTGAGTGTCGCGCCAGTAAACATTATTTTTTTTACCTTCACTTTTCCGTTTGTCATTGATGTACCTGTCGCTGATGTTGATGCCGCCGAGAAAACCACAATGACCGTCTACTACAATTATTTTCCGGTGATTACGGTAATTTAAACGGTTGGCCAGTGGTAAGAAGCGGATACGGTTAAAGGGATAAGCTTCAATCCCTGAACTTCTCAGTTCGCGCAGGAATTTTTTCCTTATCGACCGGCTTCCAAAGGCATCATAAATAAAGCGGACCTTCACCCCCTCAGTTGCTTTTTGGACCAGGATATCCTTGACCTGGTTTCCGATTATATCATTTTCGTAAATGTAATATTGAAAATGGATGTGGTGCTTCGCACTTTTCAGCGCCTTAAAGACTTCCGGAAATTTCTGCTCACCGTTTAACAAAAGTTTAATATAGTTCCCCGTCGTAAGCGGGCTGACGCTGTCTTTGAGCAACAGTTGAACCAGGCTTCTTGCATCGCCGATGATGTGGTCATTGGTTTCCAGGTTCACCGCTGTCTGGGCTATTACCTCCTTGATGACTTCTCTTCTCAACGAATCATCTTCGATGAGTTTCTTACTGTAGACGCGGCGTTTCCTGTAATTGATGCCGAAGGAAAAATAGAACAGCATTCCGACTACAGGAATAAAAATCACCAGCAACAGGTAAGCCAGAGTTTTGTTAGTGCTCGTCGTATCGTAAATAATACGAAGGCAGACAAGAACCAGGATAATAATATAGACGATATCAAGGATTACTATCCAGTTCATACTTAAAGAAAAAACGTTAAAAACTCCTTTCGTATTCCGACCATCTTAAGCTACATGTCCTGGACTTCCGCTGAGGAAAGATAATGAGAAAACCCTCACCTTGACCAACCGATGGCAGCCTCAATCAGAAATATGTCATAAATTATCCGGCGCTACCCGGCAATAGCCTGAATCACTTTCGCCGACTTTTTCCTGTTTTGGACGTGCGCCAGGCCTTAATCTATGACAAGAAATTAAAGAGTTCAAAACCATTTAATTTACGATCCGTTCAACTAATACTTAAAATACATTGCCATGTCTTTTAGAAGAAATGAAAGACCTTGCCAGACGCAAATACGAGGATTGCAAGCAAAGCGACATCGACAAGTCACTGGCTATCTTTCCTGCATTCACTGATTTTAAAGTAACCGTTGAAAGCCAGGCGATAGAAGGAAACATAGTCACTTCTCACTGGCGCATGCACGGTTTTCACACGGGAGAATTTTTAGGAATCCCTCCCACGGGAAAGGAAGTAACCTTGTGCGGAACTACTATCGATCTGGTGACGAATGTGAAAATAATAGAATACAGTTCCACGATGGATTTTGAGGGATTTCTTCAGCAGATGATGAGAATACTTTAGGCACGTAAAGGCGCAAAGAAAAGGCGATGTTATTTTTCCAACTCCTTTAACAGGTCCCCCAGGTCGAGTGGTTGCGTAACCATAACAATGGAACCATCGTCATTGTATTTCCACGATTCTTTTGGTTTGTCCCAATAAAGTTCGACGCCGTTGTTGTCCGGGTCGTTGAGGTATAGCGCCTCCGATACACCGTGGTCACTCGCTCCTGTAAACGGGTAGTACGCCCTGCGCAGCCGGTCAAATACTGTCGCCAGATCTTTTCTTGTTGGATATAGGATAGCAGTGTGATAAAGTCCAACACCTTCTCTGGATGCAGGCTGGGCATCCTTGCTGTGCCAGGTATTTAATCCTAGGTGGTGATGATAACCTCCCGCTGAAATGAACGCGGCCTGATCGCCATACATCGTGGTAAGCTGGAACCCCAGAAGATCGCGGTAAAATTCCAGGGCGCGTTCAAGGTTTGATACTTTCAAATGCACATGCCCGATTTGTGTTTGTGCTGGAACTGTATAAGTATCGTTTTTCTTTTCGCTCGATTGAACATTTTTTGCCATGGAAATTATTTATTTAGCGAAGATGGTCTGATGATTAATCTTAGTGTAGGGTCATTTGTGATAAACGACCACATCCAGCTGAAAGCGAGTTTCATTTTGTTCCTGAAACTGTTGATAGGAATAAGGTGAACGAACAACCACATGAGCCAGGCTATGAATCCTTTCACAAAAGCGTTTGGCAGGTCCACCACAGCCTTGTACTTTGAAATAATTGCCATGGTGCCTTTATCCTTGTAAGCAAAGGCTCTTAAACCCGTTCCCTGACTTTTCCTCTTAAAATTTTCAGCAAGGTTTCTACCTTGTTGAATAGCCACCTGTGCGAGTTGTGGATGTCCGTTTGGAAAATTCTTGTCTGTCGCCTGCAAAGCAATATCTCCAATTGCAAAAATATTCCTGGTTCCCTTAACCTTATTGAATTCATCCACCATTATCCTTCTGCCCCTTCCAATAACATCCGCTGGCAACCCGGGAATTGGTTTGCCAACAACCCCGGAGGTCCATATCAGGGTATTCGAAGGAATGGTTGCACCATTGGCCAGCACAACTTTTCCGTCTACATAGTCCTTAACGGCGACATTCAATTTTATCTGCACCCCTAATTTACGCAACACCTTCTCCGCTTCCTGCTGGGATTTTTTGCTCATGGGTCCTAACAGTTCGGGTGAAGCCTCAATAAGGTGGATGGGATTGCTGGCCCTGGGAATCTCGGGATACTCCACAGGAGCGATGTGAAGGGCCATCTCCGCCAGCATGCCTGCAACTTCAACTCCGGTAGGCCCACCGCCGGCAATCACTATATTTAATAGTCTGGTTTGTTCGGCAGGATCACTGGCGCGTGAAGCTTTCTCCATGTTTAACAATATATGATTCCTGAGGTTTGTGGCATCGGTAATGGTTTTTAGTGGCCAGGAATTTTTTTTCACATTTTCCATTCCAAAAAAATTGCTTTCCGTTCCCACAGCAAGCACCAGGTAATCGTAATCAAGTATGCCATTATCGGTCTGAACAATATTTTCTCCGACCTTCATTTCAACGAGACATCCCATGTGAAACCGCAGGTTATCTTTTTCCTGAAATAACCGGCGAAAGGGATAACTGATACTTGATGGCTCAATGAAAGCCATACCCACCTGGTAAAGCAAGGGTGTAAAGGAGTGGAAGTTATTTTTATCCACCAGCGTAACCTGGAAACGATCGTCGTTTGCCAACCGTTTTACCAGGTTGATCCCCGCAAAACCACCCCCTACCACCACTATTTTTTTCATTGTGTTTTTATTTAGATCACCGGCTATTTATCTATTTTCCCGCTCTGAACCTGGGTAAATTAGCATACCCGCTCTGAACCGGCTAATCAACATCACCAGGTGTGTAACCGCCTAACACCTCAATACCCCCACCAATGCCCAATGCCCAATGCCTAAACATTCCTGATAAGCTGAACTTCAGCATAAAGTTTTACTTCCTCACTCACCAGCACACCACCGGTTTCCAGCGCCGCGTTCCAGTTAAGATTAAAATCTGTTCTGTTGATCTTGCCAGTGATGGTAAATCCAGCTTTTGCATTTCCCCAGGGATCTTTGGCTATTCCGCCAAACTCAACATTTAAGGTCACCGGTTTCGTAACTTCTTTGACGGTGAGATCTCCGTGAAGAATAAAATTCCCCTCATCCTTTTTTTTCATTTTTGTCGAGACGAATTTTAAGTTAGGATATTTAGCGGTGTCAAAGAAATCTCCCGACTTTAAATGGTTGTCGCGATCAGCATTTCCTGTTGAAATTGAATTGAGGTCCGCTGTGAAGTCAATTTCGGCGGTGCTGAAATCCTTATCTTCGGTTTCAACATTAACATCAAATTTCCCGAAGGAGCCCGATACGTTCGTAATCATCATGTGTTTAACCTTGAATCCTATTTCACTGTGGGTAGGATCCAGATTCCATTTAGTTTTTGTGATTGTTTGCGTTGCCATTGTTTTTGTTTTTAATTATGATACAAACCTACAGAGTATGAGCAGGTCAAATCGTTGAACTAGATTAAGAAAGGAACTGATCTTGAGGATTGTTTTGAGCGAAAAACAAGAAACCAGCTATTGGTAAATTATGAAATCCTGTTTTCTTAATCTAGTGTTATGTTAAGCGAATTCTGACGTCTTCCCCCTCAGAGTCACCGGTCTCCGGGACTCTGAGGCTTCGAGGTCCGCTTTCGATACAAACTCAAATTTTAATTCAGTTTCAAGCGCCAAAGTAAACTTAACTTGACACTAGTTCAATGTTTGTTTTACAGGGCTGCAGTACCTTTATGACTGAATCAATGATTTGAAGACAAAACATCAACAATTATGGAAAACAAGGTTTTAGGGATACACCACATAACGGCCATCGCCGGAAACGCAAAACGCAATTTTGATTTTTACACGAAAGTGCTCGGATTGAGGTTTATTAAAAAGACTGTCAACTTTGATGACCCAGGCACCTATCATTTCTATTTCGGCGACGAGGTTGGTACACCTGGAACAATTCTTACCTTTTTTCCCTGGGAACGAATAACAAAGGGGAAACAAGGCACAGGTATGGCAACGCAGATCGGTTACTCAGTTCCGGAGAAAAGTTTCGAATTCTGGAGAAACAGGTTTAAACAAAACAATGTCAAGATAACAGGGTCTGGAAAGCGCTTCGGTGAAGAATTTCTTTCATTCGAAGATCCTGACGGGTTACCCTTAACGCTGATCATTCCCCAATCTGGCGACCAACGCAAACCCTGGGAGACAGAGGAAGTGAAAGCTGCGGTAGCAACGAAAGGTTTTCATAATATCACCCTTTCATTAAGGTCGGTCGCGGAAACAGCCAAAGTCCTGACAGACATATTTGACTATTCCTTGTTAAAGCAGGAAGGAAATCGTTACCGATACATCACCAAAGAAATTGAAAACGCCTCCATCGTTGATCTGCTGGAAAGTCCCGAAACAGGACGTGGAATAAATGCAGGAGGTACAATCCACCATGTTGCCTTCCGGGTAAAAAATGAGGAAGTGTTGATGAACTTCCGTGAAAAGGTGATAAGCCAGGGCCTGAGCATTACACCAAAAATTGACCGGAACTATTTCTTTTCGCTTTACTTCAGGGAACCCGGTGGCGTCTTGTTTGAACTCGCTACGGATAACCCGGGCTTTTCAGTTGACGAGCCAGTAAATGAATTGGGCACTCACCTGAAACTTCCCCGGCAATACGAGGGAAGTCGCGCCGAAATCGAGAAGGTGTTACCGGTGCTGGGATAAGCTGTAAGTTTTAAGTTGTAAGTTTTAAGTAGTATGGATGATACCCAAATTAAAATTAATAACATGGCGCAGGTGCCTTCGTAATCGAATAAGAAGGTAAGTGTGAGTCGTGAGATCGCTAAAAGCTAATTGCTGAAAGCAATTCTGTATTGTTAGTGTCTCTGTGCATTGCCCGCCGAAGTGCCTCACGCAGGCGGGTCTTAGTGGCTAAATATCTAATAAAAATGATATGCATAAAAAAGACATCAGAACGGCGGGAAAGAAAATAGCAGAAGCAAAAAATGCGCTGATCATGTTGCACGGCCGAGGTGCTCCGGCCGAAGATATACTGGGTCTTTCTTCACATCTTTCCGTAAATGATTTTGCGCTGATCGCCCCTCAGGCGACGAACTATACATGGTATCCCTATTCCTTTCTCGTACCTCCACAACAAAACGAGCCATGGCTGTCATCCGCCCTGGAACTGTTAAACGAAGTGGTGAGCGATATCAACAAAGCTGGAATCAGTGCTGAAAACATTTTCTTCGCCGGCTTCTCGCAGGGTGCCTGTCTGACCCTGGAGTACGTAACCCGTCATGCGAGAAAATGGGGCGGCGTGGCCGCGTTCACAGGTGGCCTCATCGGAGATAAACTCTACCCTGAAAATTATCAGGGAGATTTTGAAGGAACACCTGTGTTTATAGGATCGAGCAATCCCGATCCTCACATTCCCGTAGAGCGGGTGCTTGAAACGACAAAAATCCTCAAGGCCATGAATGCGTCTGTAAATGAAAAAATATATCCCGGCATGGGCCATACGATAAGTGAAAGTGAAATAAAACTGGCAAATGCATGGGTATTTAACGCAGGTGTATAGAGTATAGGGTATAAGGGGGAGCGCTTGATGCAGGATGAATTCGGAACAATTTTGAAAGAGGTGATTTCTAAACTTTGGATTGATTTTCTTTAACTTTCGCCATGACCACCTTCCTTTACCCCCTGGAATTACTGGGTACATTTTTCTTCGCCATCTCAGGGGCTCTCGCCATTCAGGAACACCACGATGATCTTTTCGGGGCGGGATTTATGGGTTTTGTAACAGCGATCGGCGGCGGAACTTTACGCGACATCATGTTGGGAAGCTATCCGCTTGTCTGGATTGGTGATATCAATTTTCTATACGCAATTTTCGCAGGGGTGATTGTCGCGTATATTTTCTTCAAATCTCTTCTGCACCTGAAACGGACGTTCCTGTTCTTTGATACGCTGGGAATTTCATTCTTCACCATTCTGGGCGTGGAAAAAGCCCTTAGCCTTGGCGTAAGGCCGGAGATCGCCGCCATTATGGGGATGTTCACCGCCATTATGGGTGGTGTCATACGGGATGTGCTTACCAATGAAACACCTGTGCTTTTCAGGAAAGAGATCTACGCAACGGCCTGCCTTGCGGGAGCTATACTTTATCTCGTCCTCTTTAAGGTCGGGCTGGATCGCAATTTCAACGTGGTGCTGTCAATTGCGGTTATTTTTGTGATCCGACTTCTGGCAGTTAAATACAAACTGGCGCTGCCAAACTTCCGGAAATAAAAAGATACTAGATCGCTGTCTTTTTGCCCCGCGCCAGCCGCGCTCGGATCTTGCTTAAGAATTCCGGGGTAATGCCGAGATAAGAGGCAATATTGTGCTGTGGAACACAGGATGGTATGGTGGGATATTTCTTAATAAACCTGAGGTAACGATCCTCGGCAGTCGAGCTTAAGTTATCAATCAGACGTTGCTGATTTGCCACCAGCGCATTTTCAACAAGGATCCTGAAAAACCGCTCAAATTTTGGAACTTTCTCATAAAGCAATTCCTGTTTTTCTCTTGACAACATCAAAACCTCCGAATCCGCGATCGCTTCAATATTGAGAATGGCAGGCTTCCGGGAGATCAAACTATAGAGATCGGAGATCCACCAGTCTTTCGTTGCAAAGCTCAGTATGTGTTCTTTCCCCTCTTCATCGACGGTGTAACTTTTTACAGCGCCTTCCAGCACAAAGGCGGAATGTTTGCAAACCTCGCCGGCCGTTAAATACAATTTCTTGCGCTGAAGGGTTTTGGGTTCCAGCACGGAAATAAAAAATTCTTTCTCCCTCTCATCCAGAGAAATGTGTCTGCCAACACTTTTTAGTATCAGGTCCGTATTCATCGTCCGTGCAAATCTTCCCTAAAGATAGGAATTTTACCAGCCGTAATCGTTGGAACCTTCCGTCACCGCGAATGATGAGAACGCAAGCAATTTCTTTTGAACCTTATCTGAAAAAATATCCTTAATAAGGAAACTCCTATTACCAGAAACAAGTAATATTACCTTAAGAATTCAAGGCCGATGTGGAATTATGATACCTTGTTTACGGAAAAACCGGATCTGCTTTTGAAGATCAACAAAAGTGAATTTTTCTTGCTTTCCTCCTGAATACAGAATCAAAAGTGAACAAATGGATGCAAAAAGATTATCTGCGGAAAAAGCTGTTGGTTATATCCGGGAGGGAATGACTGTGGGCCTCGGGTCAGGTTCAACAGCCTATTATGCCATTCAGAAGATCGGTGAAATGGTGAAGCAGGGGTTGAAGATCAAAGCCGTGGCAACATCCCTCAAATCAGAACGGTTGGCTAAGCAGTTGTCAATTCCCGTATGCGATCCATTCCACATTGATTCCATCGATATCGCCATAGATGGCGCTGATGAGGCAGATCCCAAAGGCAACCTGATAAAGGGAGGCGGTGGTTCATTGTTGCGAGAGAAGATCATCGCATATGCCAGTAAAAGATTTCACGTGATGATAGATGAATCCAAATTAGTAGACCGGTTGGGAAAATTTCCATTGGCTGTAGAGATCACTCCGTTCGCTTCAGCCTTTACCATAAAACATTTGAAAGCCCTGGGGTGCAATCCGGGATTGCGTAAGACCAATGGAGATAATTATATTACCGATAACGGCAACCTCATTGTCGACTGCAGGTTTGAGGATATCGGTGACCCGGCGTGGCTTGACGTGAAACTGAAGATGATTCCCGGCGTGATTGAAACGGGTTTGTTTTCGAACAAAATTGTCACTTCAATTTTTGTAGGCTATCAAAGAGGTGAGGTAAAGGAGATCCCAGTCAACCCCTGATCATTTCCCTTCCTTTGGACTTATCGGTTAACGCATTTTCGCGCAAAATCATTTGCTCAAAATACGAAAATACAACAATCTTTACGGGCGGGAAAATAACGGAATGGATATGTGCAGAGTTGATCGCAGCCCTGCCCATTATTGAAGTTGCTGGTCGAAATCCGCGTCTATCATGGTTGCGCCCCGGGCGAAATGCATTTTCATGACTTTTTCTGCCTGCTCGATATTTTTATCCTTCAGGGCTTTTACAATGGCACGGTGTTCCTTATCAGTTAAATCGTAATCGTTTTCTGAATTGTTGGTTTTGGTCAATCGCTGATGAAACAATGGAATGTGACTGTTTATGTAAGTGTGCACCAGCTTGTCGTTCCCCGAACACTCCATTAAGGCTTCGTGAAACTTGAGATCCGCTTCACACGCACCCGCGTAATAACCCTGTTCGACCATAGCTGTAAAATCCTTGCAGATCTTTTCGAGGCGACCAATCTGATCTTTTGTAATTTTCTCATAAGCGAGTCGCAATGCACCCAATTCCAAAACCTCTCTTAATTCCCTGATCTGTGTAATGTCCTGGGAAGTGAGCGAGTTTACAAAATACCCGCCTTTCGGGCCAAGGGTCACCAGTTGTTCGCCCAGTAAACGGGTGAGAGTTTCGCGGATAGCCATGCGGCTGACAGATAACTTTTTAGCCCAAAAATCTTCTTTCAAACGGGTATTTGGGGATATTTGCGCACTGAGTATTTTCCTTCGGATTTCCGTGTAAGCTTTCAGTGCAAGTGATTCACTTTTCATCGTAATTCATGTAAACGAATACTATTAAATATTGTAAACAAAATGTATATTAACTTGGCTTTTCAATTTAAGCAATTCTAATGAACATCAAAGAAAGCGCAAAGTCGTCATCGGCGCAAATCAGGAAGGAGGCTGAGAGATATATTGCCTCTATCATATTCCCATTTGCCTGCAAACAAGGTTCGTTGAGTTATGCGCATAGCGACGAGGATATTGATAAGACCCTTGCCTTTACATGGGAAGTGCTGAAGCAGATGTGAAACTACGAAAAAATCAGATCAGTACTCCAGACTCCGGGTCAATTGCCCGCTTCCATCCCGCAATTCTATTTTCTTTGTTTCAGGTGTAATGGCAATACTTCTGGAAGTTTGCGAAAGGTACGTTGAGCCATAACCTATCTCCATTCGCCGTGAACCGCCATTCTTAAAAGTAACTATCGCGGTGACCTCCTTTTTATTAAGGGATAACCGCCTAAGTATATCCCGTTGTTTCCTGAAAACTTTCAAAGAATCATTATTCTGGCTGACCACTGTAAGAAATTCGCCGCGGGCAGTGATCTGTGCAATGGCCTTGGCATCACCGTTTACGAAGAACCCGGACCGCGTTACAGGCAGAGCATGAAAATTTCCATTGCCATCCCCCAACATAACCTGGCCGATAAATGCATCACAGCGCCCTGAAACTACATCCGGTGCATACGAATTCCCGACCGCGATGAAATCAAGTTTGCCATCAGCATTCAAATCCTCCGCCAGCATTCCATATATCGGCGCGGTTTGCATGGCGATAGGAAAAGGTCTGAAAAGAAATTTGCCCTGGCCTTCATTCTGAATATAACCGGATTCCAGGGTCTTGCAATACAAGACTTCGCTGTTCTGTCCGCCGGCAATTTCAACCAGCTTGCCAGTGGAAGTATTCGCATAAGTGCGGTGATAAAGAATTTTTCTTTTTAATACCGGCAACTGACTGGTGAGGACATCCAGGGAGGCCGTTGGATAATTTACGCCATCCTCATAGTAGGAAGTGATTGCTTCAAGTGCGCCATTGTTATCAAAATCCTTGAACGTGACATTGATAGGTTCTTGAACCGTTGCGCGGTAATGTGAATTCAAACCAAAATTACCGGCGATGTAATCAATGTCGCCATCATTGTCAAAATCACCTGCCGCCAGACTCTTCCACCATCCATGTGTATTCTCCAATCCGGTCTGGGAAACAGGTGTCAGCTTACTTCCGTTCTCATTCCTGAAAAAAGTCAGTGGCATATATTCCCCCGCAAGGATCAGGTCAGCCCATGTGTCATTGTCAAAATCTGTCCACAACGCAGTGGTTATCATACCGGGTCGTTCAAGTCCCGGCGAAATTGATGCCGTGACATCCTCAAAGGTCCCCTTACCGTTGTTCCTCAATAAATAACTTCCTGGAGCTTTAGGATAAGCAGTCGGTAGAACCCTTCCTGCGACAAAAAGATCCAGGTCTCCGTCATGGTCGTAATCGGCGGCAATCACACCGGAACCGCTCGATTCAGTCTTTGGAAGCGCAGCTTCATTCTTCGTAAAATTTCCAGTCCCGTCATTAAAATACAACCTGTCCTGGTAATGTCTGTGATCGGGGTTATACTCATTGCCTCCGCTGACAACATAAAGATCCAGATCGTTGTCATTGTCGGCATCAAAAAAAAGGCTGCCCATGTCTTCACTTTCCCGATCAGCTTTGCTCAGTTCTGTACTTTCAAAAGTACCGTTCCTTTTCTGACGAAAAATTTGTCCAGAAGTCAGGAGTGCGCCGCCTACGAACAGATCTTCCAGACCGTCATTGTCTACATCACCTACTGATAATCCAGGACCTTCCTGCGAAAATTTTTGCGGAAGCAATGGTTCATGATTGAAGTCAACAAAATTG
>JBBDXJ010000266.1:0-2466 GCA_040902445.1 Cyclobacteriaceae bacterium
CGTTTTTTCTGCTGATGTACACATCCCCAAAATTCGTGGCGCTTTTCACCTGGTAATTATCTGTGGATCGGTTGGAAGTGAAGATCAGCGTATTGCCATCTTTTGTTATCAGCGGAGAAAATTCCGCGAAGGGTGTATTGATCGGCGCTGTCATTGGCTGAATCTGAGCCTTCGCCGGAATACCCATGAGTGAATCCCCGAGTATACATTCCAATATTTTTTGGTTGGCGACGCCGGCCAACTTTTTATTCCTCAC
Source organism: Cyclobacteriaceae bacterium (assembly GCA_040902445.1). Classification (GTDB taxonomy): domain Bacteria; phylum Bacteroidota; class Bacteroidia; order Cytophagales; family Cyclobacteriaceae; genus Chryseosolibacter. The sequence goes on from JBBDXJ010000266.1 coordinate 257, forward strand.
CTTGAAGGTTTCGAAATGCCCGCGGGCTTTGGCATACTGATGATCCTCCTGGTACGCGATCCCCAGGTGATAATCAATGTCGGGATCGACATCCGCTTTAAGCTGGTGCGCTTTTTCCAGACGGGCAACTGCCTGACTGAAGTTTCCCTCGTTGAGGTAAGCAATCCCGGCCTTAAAATTCGTCAGCGGATCATTTGCATCAAGCGCAAGGGCTTCCTCATAACTTTTTAATGCGTTTTCGTAGTCCTTCCTTTGATAAAATCTGTCGCCTTTTGCCAGATGATCTTTTAACGACTGCGCGTCTGCAAAAAACACCACACAGGCGAGACATCCTGAAATGAATGCCTGTTTTACCTTACCTCGTTCCGGCATAAGATTAAAGCTTCAATTATAAACAGTGTATTATAACCGGCAATATACAATAGGCCCGAGTTATTTCCCGGAGGTCTGTAAAATCAATTCGAAGTCCAGCCCGGTCCGCGTATGATCCTGCCTGGTTTGGCACGGGTATGGCTCCCGCGATCCAAAACCTGAATGCCATTGATAAAAACGTGTGTCATTCCCCGCGAATATTGGTGTGGGTTTTCATACGTAGCCAGGTCCGCGACAGAATCGGGATTGAAGACAACAACGTCAGCAAAAAAACCATGATTCAGTTTGCCGCGTTTTTCAAGTTTTAAATTCCCCGCTGGCAGAGACGTCATTCGTCTGATAGCTTCAGACAAGGGGATTGTTTTCTCTTCGCGTACATACTTTCCCAGTATTCTTGCAAAGGTTCCAAAGGCCCTTGGATGATCGGCCAGCGCTTTGTGCTTTGCTTCAAGAGAATATGATCCTCCATCGGAACCCACGCTGACATAAGGTTGTTGCAAAACTCTTCGGACAATATCTTCGGATTGTTGAAAATACAACGACTCAATTCTGGACCGATCTCTTACGATCAGATCAATAGCAGTTTCATCCGCATTTTTTCCGTATATCTTTGCAGCTTCGGCCAGCGTTTTTCCTTTGTAGAGTTTATTTAATGTATCGAGTCTGAAACGCATCAACACAACCTTGTCAGGATCGGAATTTTTAGAAGGTATTCCTTTTGCCATCTCATAAAGGACTTTCTTGCGGATGGCGGGATTGCGCATCCTCTTTCGCATTATTACTGCGCCACCTTCCTGCACCCAGGAAGGTAAACGGGAATTCAAACCCGTACCGCTGGCGGTGTATGGATACATGTTTGCTGTCAGTGGCACTCCGGCATTGCGCGCGCTATCAATTTTTCCCAGTACCGAATCGATCTTTTCCCAGTTTCGCGACAGGTTGATCTTCAAATGGTAAATTTCTGTTGGAATATTGGCTTCTTTGCAGATCCGGATAGTTTCATTTATCGCAGGAAGGATAAAATCCCCCTCGCTTCGCATGTGGGTAATGTGCGTTCCGCCATAAGCGGAGGCAATCCTGGCCAATGCGATTAGCTCTTCCGTTGTAGCATAAGAGGCAGGAGTATAGATCAGGGAAGTTCCCAGTCCCATGGCGCCCTCCTCCATCGCTGTTTGTACCAACCCCTTCATCCGTTGAAGTTGTTCGCTGGAAGGTGCATCGTCGCTAAAACCCATTTCATGTATCCTTACGGAGGTAGCGCCGACAAATGAGGCAACGTTAGGACTGAACCCTTTCTTCACAAGGTAGTTGAAATATTCTCCCAGCGTTGTCCATAAACTGTCGACTTTTACCCTGGTGTTTCTTCGGATCGGACCGGGAGAAAACCCTTCTCCAAAAACCTCCAGCGTAACCCCCTGTTTAATATCGCTGATAGAATATCCATCCTCGAGAAGATTTTCATGCGCAAAGCTGAGCATGTTTATGAAACCCGGAGCAACTGCCAGGCCCGTGGCGTCAATTTCTTTTTTACCCTTAAGGGATTCAAGATTCCCTATTGCGGCGATCGTGTCTCCCTGTATTGCAACATCGCCCGTCAAGGGATCCGCACCGGTGCCATCATAGATCATGCCGTAACGGATTATGCAATCGTATTCGACCGGCTTCTTTGCCGGAAACGCAAGAGCAAGAATGATGACAACCAGCAGGATCAAAAAAAGAAAAAAGTAACGCATAGAATATTCATACTACGTTACTGAACTTTTGAGAAAAAAACAAAATGGCGAGTGGTGAGACCCCACCTTTGGGAAAGGATTTGATAAATTAATAACATGAGGCTC
>JBBDXJ010000267.1:0-17170 GCA_040902445.1 Cyclobacteriaceae bacterium
AGATCAGAGACGATGCTTTGTCTCACGAATGCCTGATCCTGACTTGCATCGGTGTGCCAGAGCATGCGCAAATCGAAATGGCCTTCCTATGGCACACTTACTTCCTTCGCAGTCTTTATCCACTGATTAAAGCCGCGTGGCAATTGATTCTTCATCAGATGCAACCCGATAAAAAAAAGCCCGCATGAAAATCATGCGGGCCTCAACGTAAATTATATTACAGTTACTAAGCAGGTATTGCCACCTTCTTCTTCTGAACCTTTGAAGTAAAGTCCACAAGCACCGGAGTACCGATACACAGGGAAGAATAAGTACCGACCAGCACACCGATCAACATCGCGAACGTAAATCCTTTGATGGTTTCACCACCAAAGGTGAAGAGAATAATGATCACAAATATCGTCGACATACCGGTGATCAAGGTACGGCTTAACGTATCATTCAAAGCATTATTGATAACCCTTGGTTCATCTTCATCGTGTCTTTTGCCTGATAAGAATTCTCTTACGCGGTCAAAAACCACGACACTGTCATTGATCGAATAACCGATAACGGTAAGGATGGCTGCAATAAATGCCTGATCGATCTCCATTGCAAAAGGCATGATCCCTTCCAAAAGAGTAAACAGGGAGAGCACAACCAAGACGGTATGAACAAGGCTCACCATGGTGCCAAGCGCAAATTGCCACTTTCGGAATCGGATAAGGATGTACAGGAACATAAGACAGATCGCAATACCAAGTGCATACATGGCGGAAATTTTAATATCATTTGCCACCGTAGGTCCCACCTTGTTGTAGCTCAGCAAAGTAGCATTGCCATCTGAAAATTGAGAGAGACCTTTCATCAAAGCAGCCTCCGCCGTGGCTGTAGCCCCCTCGGTATTGTCATCAACCAGGTAATCTGTGGTGATCTGATATTTATTGTCAAATCCGTAGGTTTTCACCTCAGGAGCACTTTCAAACGATGCCGTGAGAGCTTGCCGGATATCCTGTGAGTTCAGTTGTTTGTCAAACTCCACAATATAGGTCCGGCCACCTTTGAAATCTACACCATAATTAAGTCCCTTAATGGCGATAGAAATAAATCCCGCCAGAATTACCAAACCTGAAGCGATATAATACACTTTTCTGCGACCAATGAAATCGATCTTGATGTTCCGGAACAGATTCTTCGACCACGGAAATGAGAATTTTATGATCTTTCCTTTCTTGGTGTAGTGCTCGAATATCAGGCGTGTAAACAATACAGAGGTGAATAATGAACACAGGATACCGATAACCAACGTGACAGCAAAACCATAAATGAGGCCCGAACCGAATATCAACAATACAAAACCTTTAATAAGAGTGGTGACGTTCGAGTCGATAATTGCGGAAAATGCATTTTTATAACCATTGCTAATAGCCGTGTCCATATTCTTTCCTTCATTCAGATCTTCCTTCACCCTTTCGTTGATCAGCACGTTGGCATCAACGGCAATGGCGAGGGAAAGCAGGATACCGGCAATACCCGGCAAGGTGAGCGCTGCATTCAACGAAGCCAGCACGCCCAAAAGGAAAAAGAGATTCAGTACCACCGCGGCGTCGGCAACCCAGCCGGCTGTGTTATAAGTGGCCACAACAAAAACGATAATGATGAGGAATCCCACGATTATGGAAATCAGACCATTTTGAATGGATTCAGCACCCAGAGTGGGGCCGACTACAGTCTCTTCAACAATAATAATAGGAGCAGGTAATGATCCGGCCTTCAAAATATTGGCGAGGTCTTTTGATTCTTCAGAGGTGAAACTTCCCGAAATGATTGAATTTCCATTCGGGATCTCGGAGTTAACATAAGGCGCGGAAAAGACGATGTTGTCCAACATGATGGCTATGCGCGAACGCTTGGTAGCAGCTTCGGCCGTCCATTTCGCCCAGATCCTCGTACCTGTCGTATTCATAGTCATGCTTACGGCCGGCTGCGCTTTTTCATCCAGGTCCGTACGTGCGTTTACGATCGCTTCACCGGTTAACTTTGCTTTTCTGTTCCGGCCCAAATCCAGGAAGTACAGTTGCAGTTTAGGTTCTTCACCGGTATCTGCCGAGTTGAATTTTTCTGGTTTATGACCCCAGAAAACGCCGACATTGCGCGGAAGCCTGGTCCTGACATCTTCGCGTTTGAAGATGCGGTTTATTGCAGCTGTATCAGTAAGATCATAACGAAAATACCCCGGAGGAGTACTCAATGAAAAAAGCGGTGAGATGTTTAAATTCTGCAATGAATCCAAACCCTGTAAAGCGCTGTCTGCAGCGGTTTCAAGAGTTTTTTCCAGATCTGAAATTGAATCTGTCTGTGATTTGCCGGGTGTCAGGGCATCTTTCAGCGACTCTTCTTTTTCAGCAGTCGCAGAGGGAGTTGTAGTGACTTTACTCTTTTGTTCCGCTACCAGAACCTGATTGATAGCCATCAAAGAAGAATTTATATCATTAGATTCCACAACATCCCAGAATTCAAGTTTCGCTACGCCTTGTAATAACTTTCGCACACGGGCAGGGTTTTCTGCTCCGGGAATTTCAACCTGGATCCTGCCTGTGCCCAGGCGCTGGATGTTGGGTTGGGAAGTTCCGAACTGGTCAATGCGATTTGTAAGAATAGTCAACGACCGGTCGATAGCACTCTCAATTTCCTCGTCGATGACGCTGATGACCTGACCATCAGAATCATTTAAACTGATCCTTCCAACGGTAGAGGCATTGGCGAAAAGCGGAGCCAGCCGTTTTCCGGGATTGTCCTGACGGTATGAGTCAAAAAACAAACTGCTATAGCTCCGTTGCGAATTCCTGTGCTGCAGGCGCGCTTTATTTAACGCACTCAAAAAAGCTGAATCCTGACTGTTGCCGCTCATGGTGCGGATTATATCAATGGGTGAAACTTCCAGAGTGACGTGCATACCGCCCTGAAGATCAAGACCAAGACTGATCTCGCTGCTCTTGACCTCTTTGTATGTGAATTCTTTTAAGCCAAAAAAACTGTACACCGGTTTGTTCCAAACTGAATCCAGGTAAGCCTGCTTTTTTGATGCATCAACTTCCCCATTGGAGTTGGTCGCGTATTCCGCGGCATCTTTCTGAACGCCCCGCGAGATAAATGTAAACGAGAGGTAGTACAAACAGAGCAGGGTTACTACAATGGTGAGTACCGACACAAAACCTTTATTTCTCATAAGTAAAAATTGTTTATTAAATGTTGTTGATTACAATAGAATGTTATTCAGCTTGGCCGAATAAAGAATAATGAATACGTGAAAGCTTAGGGTGCGTTGGGAGAAATAATTACCCGGAACATCGTTTCAAAAAAACGATCAGCAAAGAACAGATCCTCCTCGACATGATTTTCGTCGACGTCTCTTTCGAAGAAGATGTCAAACAAAAAATAAGGATTGAGGTTCACCTCAACATGCACAGGGGCAGGCAGTGAAAAAGATGGCAGGGAAATATAAGTTCCTGTCTCATTTTCAGCCTGATTTTCTGTTTGTTCAGTCTTAACTTTTTTCGCTGTAGAAACCGATTCAGGTGTCAGGAACTGAGAAAACGCAATCGCTAAAGCAAGGATGCTTCCGAGGATAACTGTTGCCGCATGCAATCTTTTCTTTCTCATTCCTGGCCGTGAGGGCTACAAAAGTATACAAATCGGTGAAAAGAACAAATGGCCGGTGGGGAATTTAGTGAGTTGTCAGTGGTGAGACCCCCCACTAACGGCAAGCCGTAACATGGTCCTTCATTCGTCTCCGTGGAGTCTCCTGTCTTTGGGACTCCGCCGTTGAAGTGCACTATTGTTCGGTAATCGGAGTTGGCTTGAAATTTGACCTTCGAAGCCGCAGCGTCCACACGAGACGTGAGACAGGAGACTGTAAATCTGATCACCCCTGCCAAGAAATAGGTCTTGACGTTGATGTTACATAGGAGTTGTGAGTGGGGAGGACTGCTTTTAAACAGGTGCTCCATTTGCGTCTTGACTCACCTGTACCTAAGGTTTTACGCGAAAGCTTTGAAGCAAATGAGGTTTTAATAAGCTGGTTCCCTGACTCTGTGCAAATTTTGAAATGCAGAGAAATTGCTTAACCCGCACCAGCTGACTCACCACTCACCACTGACGTCTTATGCACGATGAAAAGTTTTGAGGTACTCGACCAGTTTCTTCACCGCCTGTCCACGGTGGCTGATTGCATTCTTTTCTTCCAGGGTCATCTCGGCTAAAGTTTCGTTGAAACCCGCAGGTTTGAAAATGGGATCGTAACCAAAACCTCCCGCACCTTTTCTTTCGTCCATTATAGAACCATTAATAATCCCTTCAAAGGTTTGAACTCCGTTTATTCCGATCAGAGTGATAACTGTTCGGAATCGCGCCTTTCTGTTTTTATTTTCTGATAGATTTTTCAGCAGAAGCGTAATGTTGTCTTCGCTGCTCCTCTGCGCTCCGGCATATCGCGCGGAAAAAACACCGGGGTCTCCACTTAATCCGTCTACTTCGAGGCCGGTATCGTCGGCGAAACAGGGCAAATGAAAATGATCATGAACGTAGGCCGCTTTCTGAAAAGAATTCCCCTCAATAGTATGTTGTGTCTCCGGAAGATCTTCATTGCAGCCAATTTCTTCGAGGCTTAAAACACGGAAATCAGGCTCAATCAACGGCCTGATTTCCGATAATTTGTGCTGGTTATTAGTTGCAGCTACGATCTGATGGTTTGTACGTTGTTCCAACTTTTGTGAGGCCTACGTTAAAAATTAAATTGGCATTGCCAGGAACGTCACCGATGCCAACAGGACCGTATGCATATCCAGAGGGGATGTAAAGGGTGGCTGAGTCACCTACGTTCAGCAATGGAATACCGATCCTCCAGCCATGAATTACTCCATTCAGCGGAAACGAGACGTTCTCTCCGGAATCAAACTCCTGCTCGTCACTGATCAGCAAACCCTGGTAATTTGCGGTAACGCAGCTGTCGATAGTAGGCTTTTTTCCTCCTATGCTGTCAATAAGAATAACATAACGGATCCCGCTTGCATCTTCTATCGCTGTAATATTATTGGCAGCAAGGTAACTGTCGATTGCAGCAATATCTTTTGCGAGTTGTTCATTGAAGTCGGGAAAATCCTCCTTATCACTTATCATACACGAAGCCACTATAAAAGGTAATGCTGCCAAAAAACCAATAGGGACTTTTAATAGACTTTTTTTCATATGATTGAATTATTTACATGTCCGGGTTGCCTGATCGAACTCATCCTCTACATCAAGCAGGGTTACGTTGAAAATCAAGGTTGCATCTTTTGGAACGGCCCCGGGATAACCCTGTGGTCCATAAGCAAGTTTGGATGGTATATAAAAAGTCCCGGAATCGCCTTTGCCAAGCATGGGAATTCCTAATTTCCAACCAGCAATTACACCATTGAGCGGAAAGGAAATCTTCTCACTCTTATCAAATACTTCTCCTGTTTTTAAGAATCTGCCAGTATATTTTACTTCAACGCAATCTTCAGGTGAAGGTTTTTTGCCCCCGCTGTTATTATGGATGATGTATTGTAAGCCGCTTGTGTCTTGCAAAGCCGTAACTTTGCTGTCGGACAAATATTGATTAATATCTTTTGTGTCCTGACTGAAAATGCGGTCCTCACGGTTCTTGATGTAAGTCTCGCGGGCTTTCATGAACTCCTCTACAGACATAATATCTTTTACTTTGAGGGTATAAGTTACCGAAAGGGTTGTATCAATGTTAGGCGGAATCGGCGCGCCGACGACCTTGTTAAAAAACTCGTTGACACTCATTTCGGTTTTGACGCTATCGCCCGCTGAAAGCTGGCGGAACATCTGGGTCATGCCATCTTCGTTGGCGATTTGGGTAGAGTCCGCAATTTTTGTAGCAGCAGGTATGCCTTCGTTAAAAGTTTCGCCCCAGACGGAATCTTTGGAATCTTTTAATTCATAGTCAAATACCAGGACTTCTTCTGTTTTGGGAGTAACCCCGTCCCCCGCTTCGATGACGGTATATTTCAATCCATTGGGAGTTTCTTTTTCGGTTTTGCCACAGCTTATTAATAGTGTGAGCAGTCCAATTACGGCGTAAGCTGATTTATTCATTAGTTAGTTTGTTTTAGACAATATTTACGATAATAAAGTTGGAAAGTGCTGCAAATTTAATCTGCCAGAAGTTCATTTTTATAAGCTGGCAGCAAGTCGAGGAATTTTTTTAGTGTTTCATCAAAGCTGAGATTCGTTTGCCCGCCGGCAGCGTTTTTATGACCGCCACCATCAAAATGTTTTCGTGCAAAGTCATTGACTGAAAAATCTCCCAGTGACCGTAAGGAAAGTTTGATATTCTCCTTTCGCTCGGAGATCAGCACGGCAAGTCTTACACCCTTCACAGACAATCCGAAATTAACCAGGCCTTCTGTATCGCCGGTCTGAGAACTGTATTTTTTCAGGTCTTCAATTCTCAGGGCGATATAGGCTGTTCGGTACTCAGGGATCACATGCAGTTTTTCATTTAACACAAAACCCATCAATCGCATTCGTTCGAGGGTATTGGTGTCGTAGATAAGTTTGCTGACCATCGCAGGATCCGCGCCATGTTCTACAAGGGCTGCTGCGGTTTCAAAAACTTTTTTGGTAGTGTTGGAATGTCTGAAACCTCCGGTATCCGTCATCAATCCGGCATAGAGACAATTCGCAATGTCAGCATCGACTTTGTCCGTATCATTCAATTCATGGATGAGGGCGTAAATGAGTTCTGCGGTTGACGCAGCAGTTGCATCCCATTGAACAAAATCCGCGAAGTCTTCTGGCTCGAGATGATGGTCGATTAAAACTTTTTTGGCGGAAGACTTTGCTACCAATTCACCCAGTTCATTGATCCTTTTCAGACTGGAAAAATCAAGACAGAATATAAGTTCGCTTTGGTTTATCTGCCGCTCGAAATCTTTTGTTTTATCCTTATTGAAAATTACTACGTCCGAATTGCCAGGCATCCAGGTAAGGAAATCCGGGTAATCGCTGGGTGTCATGACGGCGACAATATGACCACTCTTTTTTAGATATCCGGCCAATCCAAGGGAAGAACCCAAAGCATCCGCATCCGGTTTAAAGTGCGTAACGATAAGCACTTTCCGGGGTACGGTAAGAAACTCCTTAAAGGCCAGGATATTCACCATAAAGCTCCAAAAGCAAATTGAGGGGCAAAAATGGTAAAATTTTTCATAGTCTCATGGATATTTTCCCGCCCGAAAGGCTTAAACCGTCACACTGTTGACTTTTTTTATATTTTTGCCCGAATTATTAAGCGAAATAGAGATTATATGGCAGGAAACAGAACATTTACCATGATTAAGCCGGACGCAATCGGCGCTAACAACTCAGGAGCGATATTGAAAATGATCGAAGAAGCGGGCTTCAGGATCATCGCACTGAAAAAAACGCAGTTGAGCAAAGAGCGCGCAGGCCAGTTTTATGCTATACACAAAGAGCGGCCATTTTACAATGACCTCTGCGATTATATGTCGTCCGGTCCCATCACTCCCATGATATTGGAGAAATCAAATGCAGTGGAAGATTTCCGTAAACTAATTGGAGCCACAGATCCAAAGAAAGCGGCGCCGGGTACGATTCGCAATTTGTTTGCTGAATCAATCGAAGCCAATGCTATACATGGTTCGGATAGTGACAGCAATGCTGAAGTCGAGGGGAGTTTCTTCTTTTCAAGTCTTGAACGGTTTTGAGCTTGTGCAACCATTTCCTTTTTGAAATTTAAAATGAATTGGTTGTATAAATCAGGGTTCCCAAAAGAGAAACAAAACCAGTTCAAGAATTGAAGCATTTACCTTGGTCGATGACAAGATTATTTGATTATATAGATGCAATTGCCCAACGTAAATAATGCCTTTATTGATCTTTTAAAATTAAAGGAATACTGCTTAAATGACGATCACCCAATAGGCAAATATAAAGCAAGGGTTTTTCGCTCAGCGCTGCAATTTGAAAAGAAAGATGCTCAACAATTGCTTACAGCGATACTCAAAGGGATAAAGCACGCTGAGGCTCAAGAAGGGAAACATGATCTTTATGGAAACGATATGTTGTTGACTTGAATATTACTAACTTGAAATTAAGTGCTGTAGTTAGGACGGTTTGGCTGATTTCGAAAGATGAAAACTTTCCAAAACTGATAACATGTTATATAAAGAATTGAAATGAAAACGGTTCCATTTAAAATATTTGATGTGGTAGCTTTGTTGAAGGATTTTCCTGAAAGGAAACTCATTAAAGGCCAGGTAGGTACTATTGTAGAACAGCTTGATGAAAATGTATTTGAAGTGGAATTCATCAATAAAAAAGGTGAAACTCTATCGGTGGAAACCCTGAAGGATTCAGATCTCTTTTTGCTTCATTTCGAATTTGAGAAGATATAAAACCGGCTTTAAAATTCCCAGGGAGAGCAAAGCTAATCAAACAAGCTTGGTGATTTTGAAGTAGGTGGAATAATTTTTAAGTGTTTGTAAGCGAGTTCAGTAGCTTCTCTTCCGCGGCTTGTGCGTTTGATGTAACCTTCCTGTATGAGGAAAGGCTCATAAACTTCTTCAATCGTTTCGGCTTCCTCTCCTACCGCCGTGGCGATTGTGGTTAATCCAACAGGCCCCCCCTTGAATTTTTCGATGATGGTGAGCAGAATTCTGTTGTCCATATCATCGAGCCCGTTTACATCAACATCCAATGCCTTGAGCGCCAGTTGTGCGATGGCTTTTGTAATCGTTCCATCACCTTTTACTTGGGCGAAGTCCCGTGTTCGTCTTAACAAATTATTGGCAATTCGGGGAGTACCTCTGCTGCGCCTTGCGAGTTCAAAGGCTGCGTCATCCTCGAGAGGAGTATTGAGAATAGAAGCGGATCGTTTCACAATTTTTGTCAGCAGCTGCGCATCGTAATACTCGAGCCTGGCATTGATGCCGAATCTTGCGCGCAAGGGTGAGGTTAGAAGGCCAGCGCGTGTAGTTGCCCCGATCAGCGTGAACGGATTCAGGTTTATTTGCACCGAACGCGCATTAGGACCTGAGTCCAGGAGGATATCGATCCTGAAATCTTCCATTGCTGAATACAGGTACTCTTCAACGACAGGATTCAATCGATGGATCTCATCAATGAACAACACATCGTGTAGCTCCAGGTTGGTCAACAATCCCGCCAGATCGCTTGGCTTATCCAGCACCGGACCGGAAGTGATCTTGATATTGGATTGAAGTTCATTGGCAATGATGTGTGAAAGAGTGGTTTTACCCAGACCGGGAGGTCCGTGAAGCAAAACATGATCGAGTGATTCCCCCCGCTGTCTGGCGGCTGAAACAAAAACTTTAATATTATCGATTACTTTTTGCTGACCGGAAAAGTCCTGGAACGTTAAAGGGCGCAAGGCTCTCTCAATCTCCCTTTCTGTAGCATTTAAACCTTCACCATCGCCTTGCAGGTAGTCTTCTCGCATAATCATCCAATAATCTGATCACGAAGGTACGAATGAAATTAATACTGGAAATATCAAAAGCTTCTTTTAGCAACATTGTTGCATGTGGACCAATTTCTCTAAATTGCCAGCTAATGTTTGATAGCGCCGTGTTCACTATCCTCGGTTTTTTCTTCTTATGTTTTTTCCATCCTCAGACTGATAAACATCAGCAGGAGCCTATTGTGATCGAAGGGGTAACGATGGGTACAAGTTATCGGATCCTGTATTTTGATGGAGCGCAGGCACGGAATTTCAAAGCTGCCGTTGATTCATTATTGATAAAAGTGAACAAGGCTATCAATACATATGATTCTAGCTCTGAGATTTCCAGATTTAACCGCAGTGCACGAGGGATCTGTCCGGAACTTCCATTTTTGTATGACATCGCGAAGAAAGCAAAGAAAATTCACCAGGCATCAGACGGCTCGTTTGATCCGACGGTCATGCCTCTTGTGAACGCGTGGGGTTTTGGTCCGGAAAAATCTTTAGCCCCTTCGCCGAACAAAATTGAATCTTTAAGAAAACTCGTAGGCTTTGACGGGATCAGGCTCTCAAAAAAAAGAATATCAAAATCCGCTGCCGGTATGCAGATTGATATGAGCGGGATAGGTCAGGGTTATGGCGCTGATGTTATATTTCAGTTTCTCAGATTAAAGGGCATTCAACACATGCTGGTCGAGTTGGGAGGCGAAGGATTGTCGCTGGGAAAAAATCTGCAAAAAGATAAACCATGGACGATCGGAATACTCGATCCGAATTCTACTCCGGATCATCAGTTTTTTAAGGCCTATGTCACCCTTCATGACAAAGCCTTTACCACCTCCGGAAATTATTTCAATTACAAAATTATCGACGGACGAAAATTCGGGCATACGATTGATCCACGAAGTGGTTATCCTGTTCAAAATTCGCTTTTAAGTGCTTCAGTTTTTGCTGACGACTGTACAACCGCCGACGCATGGGCGACAGCATTTATGGTACTGGGTATTGAAAAAGCTATAGCCAAAGTAAAGACTTTAAAAGGGATCGATGCGCTGTTCATCTTTTCTTCTGAGAAGGGAGAGTTGGAAACTTATATTACTCCGGCCATTCAAAAAAATGTTATTCTCGAATAAATAAATACAATGACAATCAAACTGCTCGTGCTTTTTTTTACGCCACTGCTCTCAGGCTTACTCATCTTTCTTGTGCCCAAAGGAAAAAACACGAACTATAAAATGTTGTTGGTATTTGCGGGTTCGTATCTTTTCGCCATCACCGTTATTCACATTTTACCCGAGTTGTACAGACAATCTTTAGGTCTGGAGTTGATAGGTTTGTTTGTTCTGATCGGGTTCTTCCTCCAACAATTGCTGGAATATTTTACATCAGGGGTGGAGCATGGTCACATACACACCAGTGATCCCGGTCATGCGCATGCCCATCATCACGGGCATCACCACCAGGCCATTTCCGCGATTGTTTTATTGACAGCCTTGTGTATTCATGCTCTTCTGGAAGGCGGCATGTTGGCGGAACCTCTTTCAATGGGACCAGTTTATGATACGTACGCTATTTTACTGGGGATTGCACTGCATCGCGCGCCGGCGGCGTTCGCTTTGATGACTGTGTTGGCTTCGCAGTTGAGGTCCAGAAAAAATGCTATCCCTCATCTCATCGGTTTTTCACTCGCCGCACCGATCGGTTTGCTGATCAGTACCTATCTTGCTCAGGAAGAGGTTCTTTCTTCAACAGGGCTTATTTATTTGTATGCACTGGTGTGCGGAAATTTCCTGCACATTTCTACCACGATCGTATTTGAAAGCACCCCCGGCCATAAGTTCGATGCCCGCAAAATGGCTATCGCAATTTTTGGGTCGCTGGTTGCGGTGGGAGTGGAGTATGTGATTTGATATGAAAGCCTTATTAAAATTTCTCTTCTACCGGATTTTTTGTCCATTTCTGCTTTTTGCTGGTTTCGATAAGCTATTGCGCCGGATCTCAAAAACTAAAAGATTAATTATCATGTACCACGGTATCGGGCGTGATATTAACACTCCCATTAACGGAAGGCATTTAGCTATTGAGCAATTCGAAAAACAATTATTGTATTTCAGGAAGAACTTTGATATAGTGTCATTGGCAGATTTATGCGAGACGAGGTTGAGGCGCATTCAGCCTCAGAAGCACACTATCGCGCTTACATTTGATGATGGTTATCTGAACAATATTTCGAATGCCTTGCCCTTGCTTAGAAAATATAAAATACCAGCTACATTTTTTATCTCAACTGCCAGCCTGGAGGAGCCGGATTACATTCATCCTTCTGATTATCTGGACCTGGTTAATTTTTTCATCTCAGATAAAATTGAAATAAATGGAAAAATCTTTAAACGAGGTAAGTACCACCTGGTGGAAGCAAGCGATCAAAAATTGAATATCCATCAATATATTAATTCTCTCAGACCTTCCATGTGGGAAAAGACATTTTCAGATCTACGTATTAAGTATCCTAACGAGGTCATTACTAATGGCGTGGACCCTCAAATGTACAAACTCATATCTCTCTCCGAAATGGCAGGCATAGGTTCAGAGCTTTTGATCAGTATAGGATCACATGGTCATCAGCATATAAATCTTATCCAACTCACAGAAGATGAGATCGAGCATCAATTGAGTTCTTCGAAAAAGATTCTTGAACGATACGCGACTGTTGTTGACAATAGTCTTGCATATCCCTATGGGATTTATAATAGGAAAGTTTTATCTATATCCCGAAAAATTGGCTTCAGGTATTTAATTGCCGGCGGAGATGTGGAACCCGAAAATAGACATGAAGTATTTCCGAGAGTCGGGGTGTTAAATCTGGGCAGTTATGCGTTCAATATTTTATCAATAAACCGGAGCTTCAAACGGTTTGGGTTCTAAAAGATATCAATGTCGCAATACTCAAATTGTACATTGCTAAAATCGAATGCGCGGTCGGTCAGCCTGTAAAACCCTATTGGAAAACTATCCTCGGGTTTTGCGTATTGACTCAACATTTTATACAAAGGCGTATTTATACTTGTCATATAGATAACTTCACGACAACCGCAAAGGATAGCGATTCTCCGGAGCTTTTTGATAAAGCTTCCTTGGGTAGAAATTTCCTCTGCGGCTGCAAAGCCGACTTTCAGTGAACCATTTAGCTTGATCCAGACCAGTGCCCCATCAATGCGAATGAAATAATTTTCACTGTAGGTTTTGTAATCTATAAAAAGCCTGTCTTTTCGGACTCCATCGCTCGATTGGTACAGAGCAGCATTTATATTCCGGGGGATAGTTTGACCTCTAAAGAAAGAAGTATATAAATCATAAATGAAAGGCACCTTTATCAGGATTTTGGCAAACGGAACCAGATTTCCGTGGAATCTGAAAAGCTTCATGTTTGCTTGCTGGAATTCCCAGTTTAACTTAACAAGTCCCCGGAAGGAATTCTGATTAGGAAATCCAAAAATAAATTGAATATTATTTTTTTTTGCAAGGCTATAGGTTTCTGTGGCAAGCCGTAAGAACAGACTTTCCCTTCGGTGATCCGGATGGGTCATTGTATCACCTGATTGCGCTGCCAGTATCCTTTCGCCTTTTAGCTGGAAATGACAGGGTAAAACTCCATAAAAGGCTGCTGGAGAATCGTTGGCCATGGCCAAATAGCCTATGAATTCCACTCCGAAAACTTTTGTGTTATATTTTTTTATTAAAACATTTAACGAGATGTTTCTCTCAAATGCCGCCCGATACAGGGTCTGCAAGTGTTTGATGTTTGATAATGAAAGTCTTTCAATTGAATATTTTGCCACTTTTAAAATTAAACATTTAGTCTTCTATCGATAATGCTATTTTATGAAAAGATCGGGGATTTACCTTTATCTTTATAAAAGCTCAGGATATCATGTTTAAAAGGTTATTAACGATTGCTTCCGATAAGATATATAATTTACCAATTATTGTCTTAATGCCTCATAGCAGTTGTAATTGCCGTTGTGTAATGTGTGATATATGGAAGGCTAACAAAAACAAGCAGGAGATTTCATATGAAACCTTGCTTGGTCATGTTGCGAAATTCAAAAACCTGAATGTTCGTGAAGTTGTCTTTTCAGGCGGAGAGGCACTTATGCATTCCAACCTTTGGAAATTATGTGAGTTATTGAAAAATAACCGCATTAAAATAACACTGCTATCAACCGGATTGCTGTTAAAGAAAAACGCCGGGAACATCATCGATAACATCGATCAGGTTATTGTATCTTTGGATGGTAGCGAAGAGGTGCATGATCGGATCAGGAAGATTCCAAGAGCTTTCGCCCAGTTATCGGAAGGGATTCATGAATTAAGGAAGCTCAGGCCGGACTTTCCTATCAGCGGGCGATGCGTATTGCAGCGATATAACTTTTCTGACTTTATCAACATTGTAAAAGCCGCAAAAAATATCGGTCTTGACAGGATCTCATTTTTAGCGGCAGATGTTTCATCGAATGCGTTTAATCGGCCGCAACAGTGGGACGATGGGCGAGTACACGAAATAGTATTAAGTGAAGCTGAGACACTTGAATTTGAAAGTATCGTTCAATCATCTTTTATTGAACTAAACCAGGAATACCAAACCAAATTTGTGGCCGAAAGTCCCTCAAAAATGAACCGGATCGTTCAGTATTACAAAGCTGTTAATCATATGGATAGCTACCCGGCTGTTGAGTGTAACGCTCCGTGGATTTCGGCGGTAATAGAGTCTGATGGCAATGTGATGCCCTGTTATTTCCATAAGCCCTACGGGAATATTTATCAGAACGATTTTTCAGAGGTAATAAATTCGAGGGCCGCGATAGAGTTTCGAAAAAACTTAAACACGCAGCGGGACGATATTTGTAAGAAATGTGTGTGCTCTCTTAAGCTTGGGATAACTCAAATGCTTTAGATCTTATCCGGTACAGGTAGTCCTTTTCATCAAAAAATACATTATTTTCCTTTAGTAGTTCAAATTCAAATTCTGCTTTTTTTCCGAGCTCGAATATTTTTTTCAAATCGCAGCCTTTTGTCAGAACCATTATCACCTCGGTGGATGGCGACATAAAACTCTTTAACTGAGCAAAGAGTTTTTGAAAATATTCAAAGTTCCCGCCGCAATACCAGGCCAGGTCTTCGTCTTTTTTTGGATCCTTTGCATAGTACGGCGGGTTGATGATGATCCAGTCAAATATTGCTTTCTCCACATTTGTGAAAAGATCCGAATGAACAATGCGAATTTTTGCTTTGTTTAATTCGGCATTCAGTGCCGTGTTTTGAATAGCGGTTAAGCTTAGGTCCGTTGCCGTAACTAATGCGTTTGCCTTTGCCGCCCTGATGGAGATCAATCCGGTTCCACTGCCGATTTCGATTACGTTCTTATTTGCCAGATCCTGCTGATCAAGATACTTCAAAATCAAGGACGTGCTATGGAATATACCCGGGTGAAACACACCTGGCAAAACAGTAACTTTAATCCCATGGTATGAACAACGTCGTTCTTTTCTCAGATACCATTTTGTAAGAGGGACAAGAAAAATTGCAGCCAGACTCTTGAGTACTTTCCGCATGGTCACTCCATCTTAAAGCCGTCAATCTCCGGTTGACGGTAACGCCATAGTTTTTGTAAGATCTTTAATTCGTAAGGAAGGTTAAAAATGTTTTTATGATATCTGATGCTCGACAGTTTTCGAAGAACACTTCTTTTAGCCGGCGTTAGCCTGAAATCAGATACTGTCGGAAACTGCGCGTTTAAAACTGTTTCGAATCCCAAAATCTTGTTAATCATTTCGGAGGTAAGCCATGGTGTCAGTGGATTTTTCCGCAAATCGAAGTTTTGCCATTCCGATCCCAGCCAGTCTTCCAGCTGCTCAGGAAATTTAAATCCGGATTTCTTCACAAATTCATACATTTCCGAGCCTTCGGTTGGTACTGGGCTATAAACATAAATGATGATCTCGGTTTGTGGATTAAGCTCCTTGATTTGTTTTATGTAAGCGATGTCCTGATCGATTTGCTCCATCACCTTTTCGGGACTCTCCCCGGGGAAGCCGAGCACAAAGGAATACTCGGGGATAATACCAAATTTTTTCATGCGTGCGGCGAACCGTTTCATTTGTTCTGTTGTCTGGGTGCCACCTTTATCCATCTGTTTTAAAAGCGCATCATTACTGGTCTCGGCCCCGAAGAAAATCATCTTGCAGCCCGCTTCGCGCATCAGTTCGAGTGAATCATCGCTGTATTTATCAACTGTATCGATGCGTCCCTCTCCCCACCATGACATTTTTTCATCTTTTATAAGACGGGCGAATTCAATGGTTCGTTTTTCACTAACGAAAAAATTGTTGTCGTGAAACTCAACAGCGTTCGCGCCGTATTGATCTATCAAATATTTAATATCCTTATAAATTAATGGAGCGGACTTTCCTTTCCAACGGGCATTGTAGATCGGGACTACCGCACAAAATGAACAGGTGAAAGGACACCCCATGCTCGAATGGTAGGCGGCAGTTCTGGAGCCCAGAAAAGTTTTTCCAAGGTAATTTGTTAAAGGATAAATTGAATTCAATTTTTCATACGGGAGCTGTGGTAGTTTATCCTGGTCTGAAAGTGCAGCCATCAGAGTTTTCACCACCTCCTGTCCCTTCCTGAATATTACATTTTGTATAAGTTCAGGCGCGGAGTTTTTTTCAAGAGCATCAAGCAATTGCGGAAACGCTGCATCGCCTGGTCCATTAATAATATAATCAACGAACGAAGAATTTATGACCGATTTGTATTGATTAGACGCAAAATATCCGCCCCAGATAATAACTACATCAGGAAACTGTTCGCGAATCTTTTTCGAGAACGGGATAGCCTGTTTTAGTTGCGGACCGGGCATCACTGTGCAACCAAAATATTTGAAACGGCCGGTGCACAGATATCGTTGGATCGTTTCCCAAGGATCATTTTCGAGATTGCCGTCGACAAACACATAATCGTACCTTCCATCAATACTCGCACCAACCTGCAAAACAGAATTGGGGATACGGTGTTTGGCTCTGGCGCTTCGGGGATTGAAAAGAATTACCCTGTTCATGATTTGTTAAAGTTAATAAATTATGCCTTCATGAAACAATTTCGGAATACGCCGGCAATAATGGCCTTTCAAAATTGTAAAAGGTTGCTTACATTTAATTGAACCTTAAAATGGACCAGGTAATTGAAAAAAGTATTCACGGGACTGACTGTTCCGCAACAGTACATATGCCTATCGTTGGAAGATTTCGAAAATCCGCTCTCTGTTTTCCTTACTGCGTTTAATAAAGATAGAATTCATGACGTCACCACGACTCAATTGTTTCTTGGATATATGCCCCTAATGATAGGAATTGTGTTCTCTGATAATAGCGATACCCTGGAGGAAGAAGAGCACGTTTGTCTGAATTTTATTCAAGGGGAATCCCAAACAAGGAGCTCATGGAGAGGTTTTTTAAGTTTTAAAAACTGTTTGGCCAGGCTTATATTAAGAAGGATCTCGTGCAGAGAGTTAAAGGGGCAACGCATTGTACTATATGAAGGGGAATATGGAGAACATCATTTCCTTAATCCATTTCATCAATTCATTAATAC
>JBBDXJ010000268.1:0-17155 GCA_040902445.1 Cyclobacteriaceae bacterium
AAAATTTCAGAATAACCATCGTTGTTAATATCCGCCATGTCAGCACCCATCGAACCAAGACTGATTTCTCTCATATGATTCTCTAATGATTCTAAAAAAGTACCATTTTGTTGATTGATATAGAGATAATCTTTCTCAAAAAAATCATTCGAAACATAAATATCAGGCCATCCATCCTGATTGACATCTCCGATAGTTACACCGAGGCCAAACCCAATTTCACTTGTATATATCCCTGCGGATACATTCACATCTCGGAAACTACCATTATTGTTGTTCAATAATTTGTTTCCCCCCAATGTATCCGGTAAATTCCTTTGATTCTGGCGCAAGTCGTACCCTCCGACCGAGCGGATGGAATTATTTAATAGATAACAATCCAGGTCACCATCTTTATCATAATCAAAAAATGCTGCATGAATAGATAGCCCGATAAAACCCAGTCCATACTCCTTGGATCGTTCTGAGAAAGTGATATCTCCATTATTAATAAAGAGCTCATTATTCCTGCGAACGCCACCTGGAGGGCCTGATTTGCAGATATAGATATCCAACAAGCCGTCTGCATTTATATCCACCAAACTTACACCTGTTGTCCAAACGTTTTCGCCGCCAATTCCCGCATTATCGGAAATATCTTCAAAATGCAAATTGCCTTTATTTAAATATAGTTTGTTTGAAACCAGATTTCCGGCAAAGAAAATATCCAACAAACCGTCATTGTTAAAATCGCCAAGACCAACACCACCCCCGTTGTAGAAATTCCTGAAGGTATAAATGTTCAGCTCTTCGGTATAATCCAAATTATTCTCGAATGTAATTCCTGTACGTGAAGATTCCAGTAATCTAAACAGGGATATTTTTGGTGCCACTTGATCACGGCAACTGATAAACACTACACATCCAAGAACAAAAGTAAGTATTACTATGCCACGCATGCATCAAGCCCAAATCAAAAGTTCATGATTTCAGATCAAAAATAAAAAAAAGCAAATAGCATGTGCTATTTGCTTTTTCGAATTTACGCTAATTCAATCTTACCCACCGGCACCAGGATAGCCTGGATTCTGGGCTAGCTTGGAATTTGCATCACGTTGTTGCTTCGGAATGGGAAATAATTTTAAGTAATCAGCGCTTGCCTCTTTTTCCCACCATGGATCGCCATATTTGCCAAACCGGATCAGGTCCTGACGGCGTGTCATTTCTACGAACATTTCTCTTCCACGTTCTGCCAGCAAAATTTCAGCAGTAAGTGCAGGGAAAGGATCAACGCTTGCGCGGTCACGAATACTATTGACTAAAACCAACGCTTCGCCCGTCTGGCCCAATCGAAACTTTGCCTCAGCGAGTGAAAGAATGATGTCTGCCAGACGAAGTATCACGAAGTCATTGCTCATGTTCGGTGTTCCTCCTTGCTCATATTCGTATTTTCCAATACGCGCGCCACCCTGCCGCCATGAGTTAGGGTATATCTCATTTATTTCAGGCGTAAATGTTAGTGGTGCCCCATCTGGATCAATAGCCTCGGCAGCAGGATCAATAGCCCTTGTACCGTCCTGATTAAACTGCGGCCCAACCACAAAGTTGGTTAATCTCTCGTCTTGTGTTCCGACAGCCGGAGCCAGCGCTTTTCCATTCCAAACATCTCCTTGTGGACCGGGGTTTTTAACGGGATCAATATAAGAATTATAAAACTCCTCCAAGGTTGCGTAACCATTCCACGGCTGGGAGTTAAAATTAAATACGCCCTGGCTAGCATAGTGCAAGGTCATCATCGGCCAGTTGAACCCTTGGGCAAACACTTTATCGTAAGGGTAAACCAGAATATTTTCTCTGGAACCCTGATTAGCAATGGCAAAATTTGAAGCATAATTCCCTTCAAGGCTGAACGGTCCATCATCAATAATTTCCTCTGCATCCGCTGCAGCCTTCGCCCACTGCACCGTACCAGTATATACCTCTGCGTTTAGGTACAGTTTGCAACGGATGGCAAGCGCAGCCCACCTCGTCATTCTTCCATAAGTACTAGCATCCTTCGCTGTGGGCAACTCATCCATAATATCGTTCAATTCGCTTTCAATAAAATTATAAACGGTGAGACGTGAGGCATTTGCCGGTGGCTTAGTATCTGTGAAATCAACAACCAAGGGAACATTTCCGAAAGCATCAACCAGCCAATAGTACCACAATGCCCGAATCGCACGTAGTTCTGAAATAAATGCATCTGCCTCTGGCGTTCCCAATTGTTCGAATGTATAAATTAATCGATTAGCGGTATTAACACCCCCGTAGCATTGGCCCCACATGTTATTGAAAAAAGAATTGTCGGGCGTGTATTCATGTTGGTGTAATTGAAGAAGTACACCACCATCATACCAGTCACCACCTTTGGTTGTAATCACGAGTTCGTCTGAAGCGATCTCGTTCGAAGACCACAGGTTACCATGATTGCCAAGTCCTTGAAAAGATGAATAGGCCTGACCAAGCGCAGCAATAAATTCTTCATCCGTCTTAAAAAAGTTATCAGCCGTAACCGCGCTGTATAATTCCTCATCAAGATTCGTACACGACAGAGTAAGGAAGGATATCACCAACCCTGTTATCCATATTCGATTAAACACTGATTTTTTCATTTTGATCATCATTTATTATTAAAAGCTAAGGTTTACACCAAGTGTCACCATTTTGGTGGTGAAATATGTATTTCGCCGCTCGATGCCAGGAGCAAGGCCGTTGTTCTGATCCTCATCAGTATCCGTAAACCTTACTTCTGGATCTATACCGGTGTACCCTGTAATGGTAAACAGGTTCTGGCCAGCTAAATAGAACCTCAATTTAGAAATTGATCCACCATTAAGCTTTACATTATACCCTAAGGAAGCATTATCCAATCTCACAAAATCAGCTTTCTCCACGTGCGAATCATTCACGACAGCTTTTGTGATCTTCGGATCGTAATATTTCGTTTTTACAATGTTCCAGTTACCCACCGTAGTAACTTCATTGTTCTCATAAAATCCACGGTAGCTGTTTACCAGGTCATGGCCAAACGTTCCACGAAGGAAGAAATTTAAGTCCCAATTCTTGTACCTAAGCGTATTGTTAAAGCCCATGGTAACTTTGGGCATGCCATTTCCGACCACTGTCCTGTCATCATCGCAATCGCAATAGGTACCGTCACCGTCCAGATCCTTTAATTGAGGTGTTCCATCTGCATTCACGCCTGTTTTAATGGGCCCCCAAAGTTGACCAAATTCTTCCCCTTCTTTGACACGCACAAGTTGCACAGCACTTTGGCCAGGTCCACCCATGGATGCCTGAAATATCTGACCGCCTTCACCGAAACTAAGTTCACCAGAGGTCAGACTAACCACTTTGTTGCTGATATAATTGGTAAAGTTAATACCGGGTGTCCAGGAGAAGTCAGGATTGTCGATAGCCAGGTAGTTAGCTGCAAATTCCAACCCCTGATTCTGAATTTCTCCTATGTTCACTACTGTTTGGAAATATAAATTTGGTGGAACAGGAACGTTTACCGGTACAAGAAGATCTTTTGTATTCCGGATGTAGTAGTCAATTGTACCTGAAAGACGGCTGTCCAACAAAGCGAAATCCGTGCCTATGTCAAATTCAGCCTTAGTCTCCCACGCTAAGTCAGGATTTGCATTACTGATAGGGCCATAACTGGGGCCATAAGCTCCGTTATAAAAGAATGTCCCTGTTTGTCCAAACCTTTGCAGCGAGATGTAAGAATCCGCTGGTTGATTTCCCGTTATACCATAGCTGGCCCTCACCTTCAATGAGTTCACGGCCGGAATTGACACTAAATTGCTCAAAGTAAAGCCCGCACTAACTGCAGGGAAGAGTCCCCATTTATCATTAGCTCCAAAACGGGATGAACCTTCGTAACGCGCACTCACCGATACGAAATAATTATTCTGAACATTAATATTAACCCTTCCAAAGAAAGCAACCAATCTATTTGAGTTGGCATAGCTGCCAACATTGCCTAATCCCTTCGCAAAATCAAGAGCCGTTCCAAGGTTGTTATAGGTAAAAGCGTTAGTAAGGAAATTACCACCTGATAAGCTGAATCCTTCATTGAAGAAATCCTGATATGAATAACCACCCAATACAGTAAGATCAGCAGAACCAATTTGCCGGTTATAATTTACAGTGCTTTCAAATAACTTATTGGTCCGTTGGTTCAACCCCCTTCCTGCATTTCCTAAGCCATTTTGACCACCAAATTTAGCAGTCTTTGAACGAAAGAAACCGCGAATGTCTGATTCTCTTTGCTCGGAATAAAATGCAGAAGCACTCAACCCCTTAATGATATCACTGAAGTCGTATTCAGTACGCAAACTAACGAGAAATCTTGTATCAGTTCCATCATTAATATTCTGTTCAGAGATAGAAAGTGGATTCCAAAAGTCAAAAATATCACGTTCTGCGTAACCTCCGAAGCGTCCCCCCGCAGTCGGACTGGTTGTTGTATTATCGTAGATGGGCATTGTGGGGTTAGCCAGTATAGCATATCTGAAGCTGTCATCAAAACCGTAAATAGCATCTTTGGAGGTCATGGAAAGTCCAAATGTAAATGTGGCCCGGTTATTTAGCGCTTTTTGGGTAAGGTTTAACCGTCCGTTAATCTGGTCGAAACCTGAATTGATGGCAATACCATCGGCAGAACGATAATTAAAGGAAGCCCTGTAACTTGTGGCTGCCGTACCACCTCCCAATGAAAGATTGTGCACCATGGCACTACCCTGGCGAGTTACTTCATCTAGCCAGTCCGTGGAAGAACCAAGATCGATGGCACCTGGCACCTGACGGTATTCCGCTGCGGTCATCACTTGAATTTCATTAGCAATACTTTCAATTGCATACGATCCATTATACTCTACAGTTACTCTGCCAGCTTTTCCGCTTTTCGTGGTAATTAGAATAACCCCACTACCACCCCGACTTCCATAAATTGCAGCTGCAGAAGCATCTTTCAATACGTCTATTGAAGCAATGTCATTTGGGTCTACAGTATTTAATGAACCCCCTATAACACCGTCAATTACGATTAGCGGTTCAGCATTAGCACCGAAAGTAGAGATACCTCTTAAACGAACATTGAATCCACCGTTAGGATCACCGCCCGGTCGGGTAATATTCAAACCAGCCACTTTCCCCTGAAGGAGTTGAATAGGGTCATTAACCGTACCCCTGTTGAAATCTCCTTCTTTCACACTGGTAACAGCACTGGTTAATTCCTTCTTTTCCTGGGTTCCATAACCAATGACAACTACTTCATCCAGGGAAGTAACATCGGCGTTCAAAGCGATGTTTAATGTGCTTTGACCGCCCACTGCCACTTCCTGCCCGGTATATCCGACGAAAGAAAATACAAGGGTTGAATTATCGCCAACATTCAGCGTGTAATTTCCATCCACATCTGTCACGGCACCATTATTAGTACCTTTTTCAACTACGTTCACTCCCGGAATGCCGGTTCCATCATCAGTTGATGTCACCTTACCGGTTACAGTTCTACTTTGCGACCACGCTGCCGAGGTCACCAACAAAAGAAGAACCGTAAGATACCTGCTAGAAAACAAGTAGAGTTTTGTCATACAGTTTTTGGGTTTAGGTTAATTAATCAACATCTGATATTAATGAGCACTGGTTGCAGAATCCATTAAAATCCACGCAAAAGATAGATATAAGGGGTCGAAAAACCGCCAGAATGACTTAAAATATTTACCTGGAAACGGATCCGCAATCGTTTGTTCAAACAACTTAGGTAAAGATAAGACGGGTTATTACTTAAAACAGGTTTGTTCCATGCTGAAAAGGTCAATTTTTTTTGGGAAACCGGAGCTGGTTACTGCAATTCCAAAATAAGCGAGGTCCATCCGGAAATAGAAATCTTTTTCATCCCGAAAAACTCAGCGCCAGTCAAAATATCGCGGCCTTTTGAGATCCCCTTTAAATTCTCTTCAAAAGGAGTTGTGTCAAGAATTTTTTCCGAATCATTGGCATTCATGACAACCATAACCCTACTGGTTTCACTATACCGGAAATAAACATAAATATTGTCTTCAGGAATATAATGTTTCAACTTTCCGTTATGAATAACATCCTGATCTTTTCTCCAGTTTAAAAGCGTTTTCAAAAAATCAAACGCTTCGTTTTGATCCGCACTCCTGGCTTCTCTCACAAAAGCATTGACCCGATCTCCCGGCCAGCCCCCCGGAAAATCCAACCTGATATTTGGATGATGCCCCCCGTCACCATCCATCAGCAGTTCTGTTCCATAATACAATTGCGGGATCCCACGTGTGGTCAGCAGGAGGGTCAAACCCATTTTGAATTTTCTCAGGTCCTTCCCGACCAGCAGGAAAAATCGGGTCAAATCGTGATTATCCAAAAAAGTAAGATTGCCGTTGGCATCCGGGTAAATGAAATCCTGACTCATCAACCCATACAAACGCCGCATACCGGTATCCCAACTTCCAGGTTCGTTCAACGCCTGGGGTACTGCAAAGCAAAAGGGAAAATCAGTAACCGTAGGCAAATAAGATCGATAACCATCGGCATTGACCATACCATCCTGCCAATAGGCCGTGGCTGGAATGCTGTTTTGAAGCCACACTTCGCCAACAATGTTGAAAGAGGGATATTCTTCCAGCACTTCTTTAGCCCACCGCGACATAAAAGTTTTATCGGGATAAGGATAGGTATCCATACGGATGCCGTCGATGCCTGCGTACTCGATCCACCACAGTGCATTTTGAATGAGATACGTGGCAAACAAAGGATTTTCCTGGTTTACATCCGGCATGGTAGTGTCAAACCAACCATTGCTCATTTTTGTGGCGTCGTATTTCGATTGATAAGGATCGGAGATCACATTACCCTGGTAATTGGAACGTGTGAATTCAGGAAACCGATATACCCAATCCTTTTCCGGGGGATCATGCATCAGCCAGTGGTCATTTCCGATATGGTTCATCACCATATCCTGAATAACTTTTAATCCCATCTGATGACTCTTGTCAACAAATGCGAGATAAGCTTCATTGCCTCCGAAACGCCGGTCGGCATTATAAAGATCGGTGATCGCGTAACCGTGATAACTTGATTTCTTCTGATTATTCTCCATCACCGGATTCAACCAGATGGCTGTCACACCAAGATCTTTTATATAATTCAGATGATCGGAAATTCCCTTTAGATCTCCCCCATGCCTTCCTTCCCCCTTATCACGGTGAACCCCTTCAAACATTCCGGGAATCGAATCATTTTTCGGATCGCCATTTGCAAAACGGTCGGGCATGATGAGATATATGACGTCCGAAGAATTAAAGCCCTGGATGCGGTCTTTTGATGTGGATTTATTTTTCAGCTCATAATGATAGGTGAATGACATTCTACCCGATGTAAACCGGACAGGTAGCTTTCCCGCTTTCGCGGACGGAGAAACATCGAGTGTAAGAAAAAGGTAATGCGGATTTTCAACTTTTTTTATGTCTTTCACGGTAACACCATCATATTGAACATCAACTTTATATTCGTTGATGTTACCATTTTTATTGTGCAGAAGGATCTGCAATGGAGTTTTTTTCATTCCAACCCACCAGAAGGGCGGCTCGACATGGTCAAAATTTTGCGAAGTATTTTTCTGCTGCGCTTTCAACGTCAGCTGCGCAGCGAGAGAAAAGGAAATCAGCAGAATGAACAGGGGCCTCATAAATTTTTATCGTTATATAAAAAATCACTACTGTTTAATTATTCCATCCTGATGCTTTCCATAGCAATACCATGTTGTTGGTCAGTCTCCGCTTCGGGTATGCCAGGGCCTATCGACAACTGTATGACCTCGAATTTACCTGCAATCGGTTCTTTATCCGAGCCTTCAAAATAATAAGGAAGAAACGTAGGATACGGCCGCGGTAAAGTTACGAGTTTGACCTCCTTCAGGTCGGAGGTATTTATCTCATAATCTTTTTTCTCTTCCAATACAGTGAGGGTACTTCCAAAGGCAACACCAGTTTTTGAAACCAGTGCAATCTGAATTTTACACGGCTTCCCATTCAGTGAGCGCGCGTGCAAAATAATTTTTTCCCGGTGTGCCTCATTCGAAACAGTTTGTCCTGATAGCTTATCCCCGACAAAAAAGCGCATTGAATAATCATGGATCTTCGGACCCTTCGGATTTTCAGGATCCGTTATGGCCAGTTTTTCGACGTTGACGAGTAGCTCAGAATTTCCCGGTACGCTTGAGGGAATAAGACTGGAGGTTCTGATCCATTGTCTTGACAATCCACTTGCGTCGGTTGCAGCATTAAATAACATCACAGGACCGGATCCGGAAACCACTGGGGCTTCGTACGGCTTTGAATCAAAAAAATCCCAATCCTGAGGATGTGTCTGAAGCCCCGAAGGATATGTGTGCGAAAGGTTTTTTTCTTTCACCACGATATGGTAGCGGATAAAGCCCGCTTTTATTTTATCACCTGGGATTTCAATTTCGTAATTGTAGCCACCCGATTTCTTCATATTATAAGCCTCGGGTCTGAAACCTTGTAACCAGGCAAACAATTGAACAGACTGAACGGAATCTTCAGAAGCTATCAACGCATCAATCTTATACGGCTTGCCTGCGGAGCCGGTGCCCGGATGATGCGATACAAATGTTGTATGAAGAGAAGGTCGCGGCGCAACAAATTCTTTGTGCGTTATATTATTCCTGCTATCATCCGGGTTAATTTTGACCTGCTTTCCGTCCTTTATCAGGATATATGCTCCGGGAGACACTGCGAATGAGGCGTTCGTCGCTTTCGCGGAAATAGTGTTCCCATCATTTATGCCGCGGATATCAAACGAATCACCAAGATCAGCAAGCTGAATTGACATCGGCCATGATCTCCATTTGATGACGGCGACTTTTTTCTTCGGACTTGTCCTTTCAAAAGGATCCTTTATCCAGATCGCGTCCGGCATCACTTCCAGTCGCCACACACCTTCTTCAATCCGGTCGAGAAAATAAGCCCCTTTTCCCTCATAATTGATCAGCGAAGACTTGCCAAATCCAGCGATTTTTTGTAACTTATTAGGTTGGCGTGGAACGGATGATGTATGGTTTGTATAAAGAAATTTTGTGTCCGACATCATTTCCGCCAGGTCTTTTTCATAATTAACAGTGAAATTTCCGAAGGAAGTATTATCAGGGTATTGACCATAGTTTTTATACATCGGAATTTCGTGAAAAACCTCCGATGCGATCATTAGACTTAAGGCTTTCTGGGGAGCATAAGCCAGGTTCATATAATGCGTTCCATATTCAGTGTTTACATCCGCCATAAACGTAGGATCGTAAGCAAAATGGGCAGCAATCTGCATTCCTGCTTCGCGGAAACTCCTGGCCATGGCTGGATATATATAGGATCTTCCAATGTCAGCGGCATCAAACTCATAAACCAGTTTGGCCATCTTTTTAAACCTCGGATCGCTGGCAAACGGAATAGCATAACGATCCACGTTTGGTAAAAAATTCCCGCGCAATTCATGTCCTGCGCCCAGCCCGGTAGGATACCATTGAAATGTTCCTCCCTGCATATTGGAATCAAAGTAAGCACCCGCGAGATGAATGCTGTGGCTGATGTTATAGAAGATTGGTTTTTTACAACCCGTGTTCCTCATCGATTTTACCATGCGGTTAATGAAGGACGTAACCTTCGCTGGCTCCTCCCGGTGATGCGGCTCATTGCTCACTTCAAACCCGATGATGGCAGGATCAAATTTATAAGCAATGCCTGTGTACTGATTTTCGTGATTCAGAAATTGGAAAAGATATCGCTCCTGCGCTTTGATAGCATCAGGATTTGTGAGGCACGCATCCTTGCCATATTTTTTTGAAAAGCCGGGAGTTTTTTCATCTGGCTCAGGCCAACCGTTACCCCAGTAGGCGATGGGTGTGATCACAAATTTCATTCCCCTGGCCGCCATTTTTGAAAGTGCATAATCAAATAAACGCAGGTGATCATTCCTCAACAGGGTGCCTGCACTGTCACTGATCTCTGTATCCCACACATGGACACGAAAAAAGTCGAAACCCAATCGCGCAAAGTGATAAACGTCATCATCGATAGCTTTTTCCAGAGGAATATTTAATCTTTTAGCCGTGCGGTACGCATGGGCGAACATAGCCGTGTAGTTAATCCCAAAACCGCGGACTTCCTCCTTATTTGTTCCCCACCTCATAACACCGCTTTTATCAATGTAAACATCCTGCGATTTTTTTTGTGCGAGCGCCGGGAATGAATACATAACAAAAAAGATCAACACCGTTAAGCACGCTGGACAGTAATTGCTTTTATTTTTTAAGATAATCATGTGACATATAATCTATGGATTGAATCGCGCTGCCTTCAAAATCAAATAATGTATTGCTCTCCCAGGCGGAACCAGTCCCCCATTGATCCTTTAGCGTAGGGATTGATATCCAGGCGGGCTCCCAATAAATTATTCCGCTTCCTCCGCCATCGATGATTTCCTGCGTGAGGTCTATGAGCAAATCAGTTTGACCCTGAACTGAAAAAGGATATCCGGCCAGCGGTGTCTCATTCCCGAAATGATTGTTGTATTGATCGTGGTGTGCGGTGGTCCACGGATAGGCTGTTTCGAGCACCATTACAGGTCTGACATACCTGGTCTTAAATCTTGAAACAGATTCGGATAAAGACGCAACGCTCACTGTCCTATGCCACAACGGATAATAGGAAAAACCAATTATGTCAAAATCAATCACCGCCTCCTGGGCCAGTATATTATCAAACCACCACTCGACATTTTTAGGATCAGCGACATGCAATAGGATCTGGGATTTAACGGATGAAGTCGCAGTAACTTCCCTCACAGCTTTTATCGCACTATTAATAACTTCTCCCAGTCTTTGCCATTGGCCAGCGCTGCAAACGTTACACGATGGAAATCCGGCGGGAGCGTTGGTATACAACATGCCACAATTCGTTTCGTTTCCGATCTGAATAAGATCAGGCATGAGCCCTTTCGACTCCAGATAAGAAAGCGTTTTTAAAGTGTAATTGTAAACCGAATCCTTCAAGATGGAAACGTCCTGAATATTTTTCCAGGCTTCGGGAATTTCTTGTTTTCCGGGATCAGCCCAATTGTCGGAATAATGAAGATCCAGTAACACCTTCATGCCTTGCTCCCTGGATAACCGGATACTTTTTTCTACATCCTTTAAATCATTGTACATCTCCGTGCCCTCAGGATCGTAAACCTCTTTTGTCCATTCAGGTGTATGCCATAAACGCAACCTGACAAGATTGCCGCCACGCTCTTTAAAAATTTTGTACGGCGAGGCGACCTCGCTCCCATCTTTATAAACACCTCCCTGATCCAGTATTTGATTGACATAAGAAAGGTCACCTCCAAAATAGAAATCCTCAGATGTACCAGGATCAGGTTGTGGTTCATCCTTTGTCTGACAGTTCACAAAACAAAAACTGATTGTGAACATTAAGATAAAAGCATATGTACAACAGTGTTTCATTATCCGCCTACTTTTTAATTAATTTCAACCGGAAAATCCCTGAACGGGTTTTAACTTCTGCAATAAATAATCCCGGCGGCAAGTGGCCTGCTTCCCATGTTTCATTATCTAATTTTTTTAGTGGAATGGGCACACCGTAAATCGAATACCATGAAACGTCCGGGACAGAACTGTTATCAGATCGGATGATCAATTGATCCTCAACCGGATTTGGATAAATGTCCAGTTCATTGAGTATTGATTGCTCGGAACCTGTGATCACAGTTGAAACAACCCGGACATCCGTAAATAGTTTATATCCGCCAGGCGAAAGCGTTACCGAAGTGGATGTCCCTTCCACATCTAATGTTATGCCGCCGGCATAGTAATCATACCACGTACCTGTATGGGGGAATTCGACCAGAACTGCATTTTCAACGACGTCAAAATTAGCCACCGCCACGGCATTCATCTCATCCGCATTTGAGGGTGAAGGTGTGTAAGGATTATTGCGGAGAACAAGTTGTTTCACGAGGGAATTTCCCGTCGAGAGCGTGAGGGCACCCTCCGTGAAAATGTCATAGTTCTTTCTTAATCTTAAAAGATCGCGAACATGATCATATAACCAACGGCGATAGGATTCCTCCCGGTATTCCCACTTTACAGGCTTAGGTGAAACGCGGCAACTTTCATTATTGCTTCCATCAGAACAATGATTGATACTGAAGTCGTATCCCAGCTCGCCGAACTGCCACAACATTTTCGGACCAGGTATGGAATAAAATAAAGTGTTTGCCGCACGGATCCGCGACAGTGAGGTCAGCTTGTCTTTTGCGGAATAGGACCCGGCAGCGTTTCCATACAAAATATTTTTAACCATCAACCGCTCTTCGTCATGGCTTTCCATGTATGCCACCAGATGAGGAACATCCCATCCACGGCTTTCATGATAGACTCCCCCGATGTCTGAATTCTCAACATATCCCATCGTTAATTGATTGTATTGCTCTGTCATCTTGCCCCACAACATCATTCCTTTTCCTTCGTCTGAACGGTACTCAGCAAGTTCCTTTTCTTCAGAATTCACCGACAGATGTTCCAGGATAATATAAGCTTCTGGCGTATGTTCCCAGATCTTATCCGCCATCCGTTTAAGAATAGCAATCCGGCTGGCATCGTATGAAGACCACGCCCCTGCATTAGAGGGGTTATTGGTTTGTGTAAATCCTTTTGAAAGATCAAACCTGAAACCGTCTACCTTATATTCGTTCAACCAATAATAATTCACGGTGTCAAGATACTTTTTAGTGTAGGCGCTTTCGTGGTTCATGTCAAAAAAAACACTGAACGGATGGGTTGCATTTACATTGAACCAACGGTTATCAGCCTCCGGTTTTCCGTTGACAAAATCAAAATCCAGCATCACATATGGGTTGGGCAGATCCTGGTGATTCATGGCAATATCCAGAATCACGGCTATACCGTTTTGATGACAGTTATCGATGAACTCCTTGAATTTGTTTTTAGTACCGTAGTACTTATCAGGAGCGAACATGAACGTTGGATTATACCCCCAGCTCTCATTTCCGTTGAATTCCATAATGGGCATCAATTCTATTGCATTCACACCCAGGTGCTTGAGATAAGCCAGTGTATCGATCAGGTTTTGGTAGTTTCTTTCACCGCTGCCGAAGAAATCGCGGATGAGCAATTCATAGATGACAAGGTTTTCCCCCGCGGGTTTCGCAAAATCCGTAGCCTCCCATTCAAAGGGAGATTGATTGGTTTGCAGCACCGCCAACCTGTTGAAGTACCATTGGTCAGAGAGCGCCTTAGATGGAAACGGTTTCAGGCCCGGATATGTGGCAGGAGGAATATACTGATCATCCGGATCGAGGATTTTGTCGGCATAGGGATCAGCGATCTTAAGGTGCTCATCTACGAAGTATTGAAATGCGTATTCGCTTCCTGGTGTAAGTCCGTCAATTTCCAGCCAGAAGTGCTCCCCATCCTTTTTCATTTGGAAATCAGGGCTTATTTCCCATTCGTTAAAATCGCCAAGAACGTACACCGAGGATTTCCCGGGAGCCAACAGGCTCAGCGTAGCTTTAGAAACATCAGCGGAATAATTAATCCCATCCACAATTCCGGACGCCCTTGATTCAACAACCGTAGGCGTTCTTACCACATAGGTAAAGGATATGGATTTTACTTCAGACCCATTATTTGCTTCTGCCGTAATTGTCACTGAACCTTGCGTCCCGGCAACCGAATGTCCGTAAGAAAATTCCGTTACAGCCCCCGCAGAAGAAGCAATTGTTGTGCTGCCATTTTTTAGAATTATGGTTGCGTTTTCATTGCTGTTGACCGTAATGTTTATAAGTTCCGATTCATTCACAAAAAAAACAGACGAGGACGGTGATGCAAAAGCGATTGCAAAATTGACACTGAAGGTCATAAATTTATCTGCAGTTTGTCCGTTAGACCAATCGCGTCCCTTCAATAAAACCCCAACTGTGTGAATCTCTGAAGCTGGCTTATTGAAGAACTGCGTCGCCGTAAGGGTTATTGAATACAGATTGGGATTGGTTGATGACCGGCTTGCCTTGGCTGCATCCTGTGCGGCCGTGGCCGGATTTACATTGGTAGCTGCATTGACATCAGTTGCACCGTTTTCTAACCAGGCCCAGAGCCACACATCATTCAAATTTTTGGTAGCGAATTCTGTGCCTGTAACATCGAACGTTATCGTAACGGGCTGAGAGGGACTGGGCACTGACGGGTTTGTGGTAACAATTTGCCCGAAAGAACAAAAGCCAGCTACATTTAACATCAAAAGAATGACTCGCTTCATTTCAGAAAAATTCAGTCGGAATAACTTAAGACAAATAAAGACATCTTTTCATTGTTACGGGCGACGACAATAAATTTACGTCCGTTTTCGCCTTCAACAGACGCCATGTGTCTGATGTCACCCGTAGCAAAGAATCCACTTTCGTCCCAGGGAATGAAGTCGAAAACTCCTTTTCCGTTACCGAGTAACAATAACCCCAGGCTCGCATCACTGCGGCCATATTCTGTGCGGTATGGATAAAAATTTCCCCCAAGGAGAATATCAGGAAAACCATCAACATTAAAGTCGCCGGTGACGACGCCGTTTACAGCGGAGATCTGCGCCATCATAGGCAAAGGCAATACGTTAAAGTTTCCACCTCCTGTATTTTCGAGAACGACAGATTGGAGATTTTGGACTTTTAATTTTTTTGCGCCCGCCAATGCTTCCTTGCCAAAAATATCCTCGATGGTTGCAGTTGCGTATTGCGAATAGTTGGTAAATTTTTTCCTCAGGCTGTTTATCTGAAGCAGCATTTCATCGCGGGATGCCACCGGATATTCTTTTCCCCCGTAAAAATAAGAGATCACGGGATCGATCCGATTGTCATCATTGAAATCGCCGTAGTAAAGGTGAAGCGGTTCCTCTTCCGATACTTCATAGGGAAAATTAGTTCCAGCGTTGCCCATGACAAAATCTGTATCGCCATCGTTATCAAAATCAAAGGGTTCAATTCTGTTCCACAGGCCCCACGTATTTTCCAGGACTTGATTTTTTACCTCTATGAGTTTACCATTTTTGTTTTCAAACAATCGGACTGGCATCCAATGCCCAACAATCAACAAATCAGGCCAACCGTCACCATTAAAGTCTGTCCATACTGCATCGGTCACCATACCCGGCTCGCGGAGACCCGGGTTTACTTCCTGTGTAGCTACAGTGAATTTAATTTCACCGCGTGCTCCAGTTGTTTCATTTCTTAATATCGCGCCTGGTGTAGTGACTGGAAAACTTCCAGGAAGCACCCGGCCACCTACAAACAAATCCATATCGCCATCTTTGTCATAATCTGCAGCCACCACACAACTCCCGCTGGCATGATCGGCCACGATGCTGCCTGGCGGCGCCTTCGTAAATTTTCCCTTACCTTGATTGATATACAATCGGTCATCTAACTTTTCGGATCGTACGGGAAATTCGTTACCACCACTGACAACAAAAAGATCAAGGTCTCCATCGCCATCCGCGTCGAAGAAAGTAGCACCGGTGTCCTCGCTTGCAGCATCTATCTCCCAGGGTGGCTGCGCAATTGGCTCAAAATGTCCGTGTCCATCTCCAATGTATAGCTGGCCAGTCTGCCCCGCAGCTCCGCCAACAAAAAAATCATCAGATCCGTCACCGTTCACGTCACCAGTGGCCAACGCCGGGCCGAGTCGTGAAAGCTGGTAAGGGATCAACGGCTCCCGATCAAAATCGATGAAAGCATTTTCATGATGTTTGTACTCTATTTTACTTTCTTTCGAGACATCCCGCAACAGTTGTTTATAAACTACGCATGGATCACTCACTGGACGAGCAGAGGAATAGGATATTTCAATTTGCTGATTGCTCTTCACATCCGACACAATTGATTCCTGACCATCAGACCAGATAACTCTGATTTTTTCCGCGGTTCTATTTTTACCCAGTCCAAAATGAATAATCGGATCCACCGAGGATTGATAACCCCTTGTAAAAAATTGCTCCTGCATCTGAATTGACTCCCCGGTTTCGACAAAAACTTTTGCTCCAACACCATACCAATTCGATTGAGGTCCCCTTAACTGTATTCGCAAATATTGGTTCAGGTTTATTTTGTCAGACTGATTAAGCCATACAGTGGC
Organism: Cyclobacteriaceae bacterium; assembly: GCA_040902445.1. Classification (GTDB taxonomy): domain Bacteria; phylum Bacteroidota; class Bacteroidia; order Cytophagales; family Cyclobacteriaceae; genus Chryseosolibacter. The sequence goes on from JBBDXJ010000268.1 coordinate 16,268, forward strand.
AGTCTCATTCGTATTGTTGGTGATCAATTCAAGATCTCCATCGTTGTCAAGATCAGCATAGCTGGCCCCGAAAGATAAATTTGGATGATGAATGCCCCATTCTTTTGTGTTGTCTGAAAAAGTCAGGTTCCCGTTATTCCGGAAAAGATAATCGCTTGTTTTCGTCGACGGCATTTTACTAACTAGTTCGTATAACTGAAGGTCTTTGCCCTGGTCCTTCGCTTTCATTCTAGCTTCTTCAACAGTAAACTTCAGAAAATCCATGCTGGTAAAATCACGCAGATAACCATTGGTGACAAAAAGGTCCTTGAATCCGTCATTGTCAACGTCAGCGAACAAAGGCGCCCAACTCCAATCCGTTGCTGATACTCCGGCCATCTGGCCGATTTCACAAAATACGGGAAATCCGTCAGGGCCATTTCCGGCATTCATTTGCAGGGTATTCCGCATTTGCTGATGATGTAATCCGCTATCCACCATAAGGGTATGTCGGTAATAGTCATCTGGTCCTTTGAGCAACTTTTGACGAAAATTATCTTCCGGCCACATATCAACTTCTATCAAATCAGTCCGGCCATCGTTATTGAAGTCGGCGATATCAGTGCCCATTCCATTTCTCGATAAATGACCGAATGATTTTTTTGTGGTTTCAGTGAACGTTCCGTCCTTGTTATTAACGTAAACGAAATCCTGTTCTTCATAATCGTTGGTGACAAAAATGTCTGGCCATCCATCGTTATTGAGATCGCTTATCGACACGCCAAGGCCAAAGTTTAACCCACCCCCATGAATCCCTGCCTCCTGGCTGACTTCTGTGAATTGAATATTTTCCCGGACAGTCCCATCAGAAATTATCGCATCATTCCTGTAGAGCCTGTTACCAAACTG
>JBBDXJ010000269.1:0-17093 GCA_040902445.1 Cyclobacteriaceae bacterium
TGTAATATGACGGTACCGAAGGCGGTTCCACTCATCCTCCCATCGGAGATTCGGATCATATCTTTTACTCCTTTTCCCAGCAACTTGCCCGGAATACCCATGTTACCGACTTCGGGCATTCCAGGATAGCCTCTGGGGCCGACATTCTTTAATACCAGGATGCTGGTTTCATCCACGTCGAGGTTGGGATCGTCGATCCGGGCTTTGTAATCTTCGATGTCCTCGAAAACGACAGCCTTGCCTTTGTGGGTCATCAGCGTTTCCGTTGCCGCCGAGGGTTTTATCACGGCGCCGTTCTCTGCAAGATTTCCCCGGAGAATGGCGACGCCTGAAAGTTTATTGAAAGGTTTTTCAACCGAGGCGATGATGTCACGGTTGTAACAATTTTCCTTTTCGGAATTCTGCGCAACGGTGCGGCCATTTGCTGTGATACAATCCTTGTGCAGGAATTTCGCAAGCTCCTGTTGTACGACGGGCAAACCACCTGCATAATAAAGGTCTTCCATAAAATATTTTCCAGAAGGTTGCAGGTTGGCAATCAGGGGAACATTGTTCGAAAGCGTATCGAAATCGTCCAGGTTAAGATCAACGCCGATCCTGCCCGCAATCGCCAGAAGGTGAATGATAAAGTTTGTAGACCCGCCGATGGCGGCATTTACTATAATGGCATTTTCAAAAGCCTTGCGTGTGAGGATGTCGGATAATACGAGGTTCTCCTTCACCATTTCCACAGCCCTGAAGCCGGAAAGTTGTGCGAGTACTTTTCTGCGGGCGTCAGCTGCAGGTATGGCTGCATTGTGTGGCAGCGAAAGGCCAAGCGCTTCTACCATCACCGCCATTGTGGACGCTGTACCCATCACGGCGCAATGCCCGCGGCTGCGGCACATGCTCGCCTCTGCCAGCAACAGCTCTTCCTGTAGCATCCCGCCAGACCGCACTGCGTCACTAAATCGCCAGATATCACTCGTACCAATGTCGCGTCCCTGAAATTTTCCAGTGAGCATTGGGCCGCCTGAAACAACAATGGTCGGGATATTCACACTACACGCTCCCATCACCAGCGCGGGAGTGGTCTTATCACATCCGCACATCAAAACAATTCCATCTACCGGGTTGGCCCTGATAGATTCTTCCACATCCATGCTTACCAGATTGCGGTAAAGCATCGCGGTGGGCTTGATCAATGTTTCCCCTAATGACATCACGGGGAATTCAACCGGGAATCCTCCGGCTTCTGAAACCCCTCGTTTCACCGATTCAGCCAATTCGCGAAAGTGCGCGTTGCAAGGTGTTAACTCTGACCATGTATTACAAATGCCGATGATAGGACGTCCGTCAAACTCATGTGAAGGAATTCCCTGGTTTTTCATCCAGGCCCTGTAGATGAAACCATCCTTGCCTTTTTTCCCAAACCAGTTTTGACTGCGGTATTTTGCCATTGTGTATTTTATTAGCGAATTAAAGTTAATGGATATTATTATGTTTTAAGTCCATGGTCTATAGTCGATAGCCATGGCAATACTATGGACTATTGACCATCGACTCTCAAGCTAAAAATATCTTAATTTTTTCACATTCTGCTGAAACTTCCGATTCTTTCATTGAGTTGGCATTTAATTGTGCTTACAATGATAGTAAGTACATTTGTTATATGAGCCTGGAAAAAGATATACAACAGGAAAAATTTGCAAATGAATATGAAAAGGGCGCGGTGAATATACTTTTCACCAGTAGCTGGCTTCACAGCCTCAATGCAGGCCGGCTCAAAACGCATGGGTTAACCCCCGAACAATACAATGTGCTGCGCATCCTGCGCGGTAGCCATCCCAGAACCATGATGCTGTCTGACATTTCCTGCCGCATGATCGATAAGAATAGCAATGCCACGCGGCTGGTGGAAAAATTGAGGATAAAAGGATTGCTGAAACGCGAACGTTGTGAAAACAACCGCCGCCAGGTAGATGTTTTTGTCACGGACAAAGGCCTCGCTACCCTTAAAAAAATTGATCAGGAAGAATCCACCTGGCTGGCGAAACTCAAGAACGTTACCCGGGCTGAGGCGCTGGAACTCAACAGGATACTCGATAAACTGCGGGGCTCATAAATCTTCTTCAATAAATAGTTGTTTATACAATAATTGTAGGTATCTATATTATCTCTAATACGTATATATCTGCAGGTAAGTTTAAATTATCATAATATGAAAAACAGGACTGTCAGAAATCTCTTGTATGCCGAATCCCTGGATATGGGCGGAATGCCCGTGCGGCAGCCGTTCCCTACGCTCAATGTCGAACAAGTTGATCCTTTTTTACTGCTCCATCACGCCGATATTAAAGTGCCAAAGCATACAAAACCCGGCCACGCCGGTGTCGGTCCTCATCCCCATAGAGGCTTTTCGCCGGTGACCTTTATTTTCAAAGGGGGTGTTCACCATCGCGATAGCAGGGGGAACAACAGTGTGGTCTACGCAGGCGGCGCACAATGGATGAATGCCGGCATGGGAGTGATGCATAGTGAACGTCCCCCTGTAGATATTCAAGATCGCGGCGGTCGGCAGGAGATCATTCAGCTTTGGATCAATACGCCGGCACGCCATAAAAGGGATCAACCGGAATACTTCCCGGTGCAGGAAAATGAGATCCCGCGTTTTGTTTCGGATGACAACCTAACAACCGTCAATGTCATCGCGGGAGAATTGCTGGGTCTTAAGGGAACGATCCCCACGAAAACGCCAGTGACTGCTGCAACGCTTGATTTAAAAAAAGGCGCCAACATTGCGATTCCTCTTCCCCCTAAACACAACAGTTTCTTGTACGCGCTGGATGGCAAATTTAATATTGCGGGTTACGGATTGACGGAGGGTCTGCATGCGGTAGTGTTCGCCAATGACGGCGAAGGAATTGCCCTTGAAGCATTAGAGGATACGAGGATATTACTGATGAGTGGAGAGCCACTTAATGAAAAAGTGGTTTCACATGGGCCGTTTGTGATGAATAATGAGACCCAGATCCTTGAAGCCATGCGTGACTATCAGAAAGGCAAGATGGGCATTTTGATTGAAGAGTAAATGCAGGTACTCTACTGGCAAAAAAATCGTTAAGGCGAGATCTTATTTTGAAAAAGTGTAATTTGAAATTGATAAGGGATGGTAATTATGCAAAAATCCGCGGACTTCGGTTCACCTGTACTTGATGTTATTCAAAATCGAAGAAGCAGGCGCGCTTATTCAGGTAAGATGGTGGAACAGGAAAAGATCCATTCACTTTTTGAAGCTGCGCGTTGGGCCCCTTCCAGTCTCAATGAGCAACCCTGGTTCTATGTTTACGCCACCAGAGATCAGAAAATTTTATACGGTAAGATCTTTGACGCTTTAAAAGAAGGGAATAAAGTCTGGGCGGTACATGCCCCTTTACTTATATTAAGCCTGGCCCGGAAAAAATTTATCCGCTTTGACAGTCCTAATCCCTCCGCGCGGTATGATCTGGGTGCGGCCAATGCTTTTCTGTCGCTGCAGGCTGCTCATCTTGGATTAAACGTACACCAGATGGCCGGATTTGATGTGCAGATGGCAATCAAAAATCTGAGTGTCCCCGGCACTTTTGAGCCTGTTATCGTAATGGCTATTGGCTATCCCGGAGATGTTGAAACATTGCCCGAAAATCTTAAAGCCCGTGAGTTTGCGCCTCGCGAGCGTTATGTGGAACAGGAATTTGTGATGAATAAATCCTTCGATGATTAATCTTGCTAACGCGGAACCGCTAACTCCAGGCTGGTTTGGTGCTCTGCCAGCAATAATGTAAAGGAAACCTCGGTCCCTTCTCCAAGCGAACTTTTAATACTGATATCTCCCCCGTTGCGGGTGATAAATTCCTTGCACAACGGTAAACCGAGCCCTGTTCCTTTTTCCTGCTCCGTGCCGGTTTTGGAGAAATATTCCTTTGAGCCAATCAGGGTATTGATTTCATCGCGCGTCATCCCGATACCGGAATCCTTGATAGTGATCTGACAATGGTCATTATCACGAAATGCCTTAACATCGATCCGCTCATTAATAGCGGAAAACTTAATGGCATTGTGGATGAGATTGCGCAAAATAACCTGCAACTGATCCGCATCCGCCCACACCTTCATAGGGCCATCGAATTGTTTACGCAATGTGAGATTCTTCCGGGCTGCAACCTCCTCCATCAGCTGGCATGCTTCTTCGATGCAATCAGTAATTTCGATTTTTTTCTTTTCTGTTTTTATTCCTCCCATCTGGCTCAATGACCAGTTTAAAAGATTTTCCAGGGTCCTCTGGGTGAGGTTCAGATTTTCCTTCAACTTACCGGAGAGGGTAACAAATTCATCAGCCGTCATTAATTTTTTTGTGAACAAGTCGAGCAGTGATTGTAAATTCGATATCGGTCCCCTGAGGTCATGGCTGATCACCGAGAAAAGTTTTGTTTTCACCTGATCAAGTTCACGGAGGTTTTCCGCCTGAACCTGAATGGCGATTTTCTGCTGTTCAATGGCAAGGTTCTGATTTGTCAGATTCCGGTTTGTTTTATTTTGGATCGCGCGCAATCTCGTCAGGACAAAAATGAGCAACACAAGAAACAGTACTGTAACAAGCAGAAATGCGACAAAAAGTCTTTGGTTTTTTACCTGTTGTTGCTTCAGCGCGTATTCCTGCTCCAGCAATTGAATAGTATTTTCCTTTCCCTCTAGTTCATGCAAAGACTGCATTTCCTGGATCTGTCCGTTTTTTTCCGAATTGTAAAGTTCATCTTTGAACTGGCTCACCTTGCGCAGTTCCGCCGCAGCGAGGGCGTAGTTCTTATCGTCAAGGTAAAACGTGGACAGGAGTTCATGTGCCTCGATCTGCCAGTTGAGATTGCCTATTTCGCTGTTGATGCGGATGGAACGTTTCAGGTAGATAATGGCCTTTTGTCTGTTTCCCAGAGCGTCCTCATTTTGTGCCACCTGGTAATAGGATATGCCTAACCCGCGGCGGTTGCCAACAAGACTATCGATGATCATGCCCTGATATGCGAAATGCCTGCTTTTCTGAAATTGTTTCTGCAGGAAAAATATTCTTGATTTGCGTCCGTACAGCACACCCATGTCAAGGGAATCCCCTAGTTTTTCAGACAGTTCAATACCTTTATCTGAATAGTATAATGCAGAGTCGAGTTGATTCAGTTCCGTGAGTAAATATGAATGTTCGCGGTAGGCACCCGCCTCAATATTTTCATTCAGGTTTTCAATTCCCAATTCCAGGGCCTCGTGTATAAACTCATGGGCTTTATGAAAATTGCCCAGTTCTACAAGTGTTCTCGCCACGGAGAGCAGGGAGGCGCTATTCTCCTGATGATGGGGTGTGTTTTGAAAAATTTTCAATGCTTTAAAGCCATACTCCGTGCTCAATTTGTAATTGGCCTTTACCCAATATGTTTTTGAGAACAAGAAGTAACAGTAACCTTCATGAAATGTATCTTTTGCCGCCAAAGCGAGATCCAGCGCTCTTTGTGTAAGTATGATCGCTGTATCGGGATGGTTCAGGTAATAACTGTACGCTTCGCTGGTTAATTTCTGAAGTGGGTAAGGCAAATTATTTTGCGCCAGGGAAGAGGCACAAAAAAAAAGTGCGGTGATCAATAAAGTGCTTGCGCGGTTCATTTACCCTGGATAAACCATTCGAAAAACAAGGTCGTAAAAATATTGTGGGCCGGCAATAGGGTTGTGCATACTTGCCGCCAAATATGTATTTTTACGCATGCTAAAACACCTTCCGCTGTTATGGTGATCCCATAATAATGGTAATTCTCTCAGCACCCTGCTTAGTTTTAAAACGTGAACCCAGGCTTTTCGCCTGATTGCGATGATTTGAATTCTAATACGGTTTTTAAGTGAAAATTCTCTGCTTCATTTTGTTTTTAATGAATCCCCTGGTAATTCTGGCCCAGAAGGCTTCATTAACGGGCGTTGTAAAGAACGCGGAAGGAGAAAATCTTCCGTTGGCTAACGTTTTGGTCCTGCCAGATAGTGCAATTGCTTCCGCCGACAAGGATGGACGATTTGTCATCCTGGCTAAAAAAGGCAAAATAGAAATTATTATTACGTACACGGGTTTTGAAACGATAAACTCAAAAATCGAGCTGCATTCCGATACGACGATCGCTTTCATAGTTTTTGTGAAAGTCTCTCAGCTCAAAGAAGTAACTGTTCATGCCAACCGCTATTCTTCAGAAGATATCGTTCAGTCAACAAGGACAGGAACAACTACGCTGACTCAAAAAGATATAAATGCGATCCCTGTTTTGGGTGGAGAAGCCGATCTTATCAAGACTCTGCAACTTTTACCAGGAACAGTTCGCGGTGTTGAAGGAAGCTCCGACCTTTTTGTCAGAGGCGGCGCTGCCGATCAGAACCTTGTGTTACTTGATGGAGCTCCGATATATAATACAAGTCACCTGTTTGGTTTTCTTTCTGTTTTCAATCCATCCATTCTGGATAATGTTGAAGCGATCAATGGCGGGTTTCCCGCAGAATATGGCGGAAGGCTTTCTTCTATACTCAATATCACATCGAATTCCGACCTCGCCGAGAAGACAAAAGGTTCAGCGGATATCGGACTGATCGCCTCCAGGCTGTACATTGAACAACCTGTAGTAAAAAACAAAGCCAGCTTCTGGATCGCAGGACGCAGAACGTATATCGACCAGGTTGTTAAAAGCATCGGAGAGGAGCTGCCGTATTTTTTTTATGATTTCAACGGAAAACTCATCCTTCAGCCCACCCGCAGAAATAAAGTGGAGGTCAGTTTTTACAGCGGTGAGGATATCCTCGATATCTTCCGCGACCGGAACAACGACGGCAATGGACTCCTGACATCCTATGTGTCCGGAAATTCCAGTCAGGCATTCCGTTGGGCCCATACATTCCCCTCCGAATGGAAAAGTTCCGTGTCGCTTACCCGATCAGCCTACCATTATAATATCAGCAATGTATTTGAAGAAAATACACTCGTAGCGCTATCCGATATTGAAGATTACGGTGCAAAAATAATTTTCCGCAGAGACTCGATCCGGACGAACAGCGCTCTTCAGTTCGGCGCCGAATGGACGCGGCATGCTATCAGTCCCAGTGTTATCAATACCGCCGGTAGCATTATTGAATTTCTTGAAAGTAGCGCCTCACAGGGAAAACTGGCACACGAGGTAGCCTTCCACCTGCAACACGAATTTCTTTTTAGTCCCAGGTTGCTGGTAAACGCAGGCTTCCGGGCCTCAGCGGGTCTGATAACCTCTAAAAGCTATTTTGTTCCGGAACCACGGCTTTCTCTGCGGTATGCCTTATCAAAGGAACAATCGCTCAAGCTGAGTTATTCGCGAATGGCCCAGTACATGCACCGGATCTCTAACTCCGCAATTACCACTCCTACGGATGTCTGGTATACAGTAACTGATCAGATCGAGCCCCAGACTTCGCATCAGGTAGCTGTAGCGTGGCAACGCTTTTCGAATAGAAAGATCTTCTTCAGCGCGGAAGCGTATCATAAAACAATGCGAAACCTCATAGGGTACGAAGAAGGCACCAACTTGTTCTTCAATACTGATTTTGAATCAAAACTCGTGCAGGGAAAAGGCCGTGCCTATGGGGTCGAGATCCTGGTGAGGAAAGAAAGCGGGAAATTTACGGGATGGGTCAGCTATACCTTATCCTGGTCGCGAAGACAATTTGAAGAAATTAACAACGCGCACTGGTTTCCTTCTCGCTATGACAGGAGACACAATGGCGCAATCGTAACACAATACGCTCTGGGTAAGCGCTGGGCCGCCTCGGTGGTTTGGGAGTTTATTTCCGGCGCGCGATTTACACCCGTTGTAGGGCAATATGTGGCGCTGGCCCCGACACTTACAGGCGTAGATCTCATTCCCCTTTATTCAGGAATTAATGATGTGAAGCTGGCTGATACCCACCGCCTTGACGCGGGTATTAAGTTCATGAGCAAACCGGGAAGAAAATTTCAATGGCAATGGTTCGCCGGTGTATACAATGTTTATAACAGGGCAAGTCCCGTTGGTATGATCATAGAACAAAATGAAGACGATGGATCCCTGCGGTATTTACAGCCGGGTCTGTTCGGACTGCTGCCTTTCATCAGTTACGGTTTTAAATTTTGAATAAACGCTAATGCCAGTCAGAAGCAAAAAGGAACGATTTGAAAAATTAAGAGCCCTCCTTTCGATGGCCGGCTTCTTATTGCTGGGAGTCTCCTGCTTACCCGATCCACTGGAAGTAACATCTGTGCCTAAAGCCGGCACCCAACTCGTAATTTCTTCGCAGATTATCCCTGATCAATCCCTGGTGGTTTTGGTTACAAAAACATTTGGAGCGCTTGATGCAAGCAACGATAGCGATCCGGAAGATCTTCTGGACTTTATTGCCGTCAACGACGCACTTGTTACCCTCGAGGGCCCCAACGGACTGGATACACTCGCTTTGCTTACCAATGGAACCTATGGAGGGGTACTCATCCCTTTTGAAGCCGGTGAAGTATTTTCGCTGTACGTCAAAAGTGTTGAACTGGGAGAGGTGCACGCCACAACGGTGGTTAAGCCGAAAGTCGATTTTACCAATATTGATGCTGAACTTTATTACAATGGCTTCAATGACACCCTGGCGCAGATCACTTACACCTTAAGCGACGCTCCGGAACCGAATTGGTATATGATCAATGTTCAGGAAGTAGAAAGGGAAGACCTTATTGCAAACCTGCTGAATCCAAGGGCCTTTACCATTCTGGTACCCGACGATGAATTCAATGGAGAATCATATAGTGAGCGGTTCAGAGTTTTTCCGCGAGATTATCAGCCGGGTGATACCATCGCAGTTTCACTCTCAAATATCAGTGAAGAGTACTACGGATTTATGAAACTTAGAATTGATAACCGGCTCAGTCTGGTCGAATTTATCAGTGAACCAATTAATTATCCGTCCAACGTTGTCGGCGGTAAAGGGTATTTTAATTTATACATCCCCGACGTCAGAGTGTTTGTTTTCGATTAGAGCATTTTCATTTGTTAACGTATCTTCGCCCGGAAGCTGCCCAAGGGCCTTGCCGACGAAGCTTTAATGGGGCGGGGCCTGCCAACCGAAGCTTTAGCGTAGGTTGGTCACTGCAAATATTGATTATACTATGCCAACTGAACGATCCAATGAACTTAAACTAGCGGTGCTTATCGATGCGGATAATATTCCTTATGCCAACGTAAAAGGTATGATGGAAGAGATCGCCAAATACGGAACGCCGACTTTTAAACGCATATATGGCGATTGGACAAGACCTACGACCACAGGATGGAAAGGTGTTTTGCTTCAGAATGCCATAACACCGATTCAACAATACAGCTACACCTCCGGCAAAAACTCCACTGATTCCGCCATGATCATTGATGCAATGGATATTCTATACACCGGCCGGGTCGACGGGTTTTGTATCGTTTCCAGCGACAGCGATTTCACCCGGCTGGCTACCCGTCTACGCGAGCAAGGAATGAAAGTTATCGGCATAGGGGAAAAGAAAACGCCTGAACCCTTCATCACCGCCTGTGACAAGTTTATCTATCTTGAAATTCTTTCCACGGAGGATATAAGCACACCCGATGTCAGAGCCAAACGCCCCAAAAAAGAATCGCTGCAGAAGCTGGATAGGCGCGTCATCAATCTTATTAAATCCAGTATCAACGACGTAGCTGATGAAAGCGGATGGGCTTTTCTCGGTGAAGTGGGAACACTGATTCTGAAAAAGCAACCCAACTTCGATGCGCGCAATTATGGATTCAGGAAATTGCTGCAACTCATGAAGAGTGTTGACGATCTTGAAGTGGATGAGCGTCAGAGTGAGAGTGGGGGAACCCGCCATGTTTATGTAAAAGTAAAATAGCTGGACTGTGAATAGATAAATCAGGATCATTTTAAAGACGCCTGTCCTTCAAAAAAAGTATTAAGCAACGAAATCAATTCTGCCTGGGTGAGGTAATACATAACGCGGTAATGTCTTTCATTAAAAGCTGTTAAGATGTTGTAATATTCCTTTTCACTGAGAGAATGTTTTTTCATCAAACCTGATTTCAAATCCGGACTATTGACCACAACATCCACATAGGTTTTTACGCGAAGGTTCTCTTCCCTCAACACCTGCACCTTGATCTTTTCTTTTTTGGCTTTTGATAAATAGAATGGGATACTTTTTTTCAGCCGTGCATTCTGCTCGTCAAACATGCCTTCATACATATCTTCACGCCTGTACTCATCAATTGTCACAGCCTCCAGCAATGTGTACTTCTCGTTCAGACGGATCATCCCCGGTTCATAATCCTGCAGCGGCAGTTCAAGTTTCTCAAAACCCACCAGGGAAAATACGAGGGTGTCGGTTCGACTTGCCAGAATTGTAAAATTGCCTTTTTCATCAGTCCGGGTCCCGCGCGATCCACCTTTCACCTGAATGTTAACGGAAGGCAAGGCACTCAAACTGGCAGAGTCCACAACGATGCCGGTGACAAGATCCTGGCCTTGCACAGAAACCACTCCGGCCAACAGCAAAAGGAATACACAAACCCATACGTATAATTTTGCTTTCCGCATCAATATGGGTTTTAATAAAGGCATTCTATGAAGCAAATCAAAATTCGAGCAGGCTTGCCAGGCTGCTATCCAAATACCTGCCTGGACAAAACCTCCATAGATTTGGATAAACAATCAGACCAATAAAGCAATCGCCTGTTCGATTCCTTTTCCTTTTTGCAATGGCTCCCCGCCCATTGAATCATTTTGTTTTTTGACAACAATATAAAATATTACAGGCCTTTTGCAGACCTTTGGCTAAAACGAGACGCCGGTCTGGATTAATTTGCCAGCGTTCAAAGTTTTTTTGGGTAATTAGCTCAGTTGGTTTAGAGCACTACCTTGACAGGGTAGGGGTCACAGGTTCGAATCCTGTATTACCCACTTCGTTTACCGCTGGATTTCTTAATGAGGCAGTCTTTTTCAACGCCGGTAGCCGCATTTTCTACCCGCAATGGCAATAAATCTACGAGCAGGCGTTAAACATTTCTATCAGCCAGGTGAAATCCGGATACTAAGAACACGATGAAAGATCTTATCAGCTTTTTTTTCTTTTTTTTGATTGTTACCGCCGCGGCTTCGCAGATCTACATCCCCATGTTTGACCTCCAGGGACACCGGGGCGCAAGAGGTTCACGCCCTGAGAATACTATCCCGGGCTTTATTATTGCTCTTGATTCCGGAGTAACAACAGTTGAGTTAGACCTTGCAATCACGAAAGATAAACAGGTCATCGTTTCCCATGAACCCTGGATGTCTGCATCCATTTGCCTGCAGCCAGACGGCTCAGAAATTTCCCCGAAAGACGAGAAGTCCTTCAATATTTATGAAATGGATTACGGGGAAATAACCCGGTTTGATTGCGGATCAAAAGGGAACGAAAAATTTCCGGAGCAGATTAAACATAAAGTGTCGAAGCCTTTGCTGAAGGATGTGATCATCGCCATTGAACACCATATAAAAAGTCACGGTCTTTATGAAGCCGATTATAATATTGAGATCAAAACCACTCCCGCCGGTGATAATAAATACCATCCCACACCTGAATTATTTTCCGATCTGGTGTATAATTTAATTGATCAGTATTTGCCATTGGAAAGAGTTGTGATCCAGTCTTTTGACTTCAGGGTCCTGAAATACTGGCATAAAAAATATCCTGATATCAGACTCTCTGCACTGATCGAAAATACAAGAACGGTTGAAGCCAATCTGAATAACCTGGGGTTTAAACCCTCTGTATATAGTCCCGCATACCAACTTTTAACCAAAGAAAAAGTGCTTTACCTCCAGAGTCAGAAGATCAGGGTGATCCCATGGACGGTGAATGAAATTGAAGACATGCAGAAAATGCTGCAATGGAAAGTTGATGGTTTTATAACAGATTATCCTGACAGAGCCGCCAGCCTTGGCCTGGGAATAAAACGTTCGCTTGCTACTGCGCGTTGATTTATTTTACTTCCCGCTTTTTGTTATCCTTGCACAAATTCTAAATGGAAATGAATAAACGATATGATGTTTATGGCATCGGTAATGCCCTTGTGGATATTGTAACCGAAGTTGATCTGAATTTTTTTATAAAAAACGGGATTGAAAAAGGGGTGATGACGCTGGTGGACGAGAATCGTCAGCATCAGTTGATCAGGGCGATCGATATGAAAAAAAGCAAAATGTCATGCGGTGGTTCCGCGGCAAACACTATGATCGGCGTCAGTCAATTTGGCGGAAAAAGCTTTTACTCCTGCCTGGTTGCAAAAGATGATCTGGGAAGGTTTTTTTTGCAGGACCTTAAACGCAATGGTGTCGATACAAATCTGACTGCGGGGGCATGTCCTGAAGGGATAACCGGTAAAGTTTTAGTAATGACCACGCCGGATGCCGAGCGGACGATGAATACTTTTTTAGGCATCAGTTCACACCTTTCACCTGCACATCTTGACGAAAATGCGCTGGTTAATTCATCATACGTCTATCTTGAGGGATATCTGGTGACAAGTCCCACAGGCATAGAATGTATGAAAGAAGCTAAGAGGATTGCTGAAAGGAACAACATAAAAACCGCGCTCACCTTTTCAGACCCCAGCATGGTGAAATACTTCCCAAATCAAATGCATGAGATCATCGGAGCAAGTGTGGATCTGCTTTTTTGCAATGAGGAGGAAGCGATGATACACACCGGTACTGAAACACTTACCGAGGCGCGTGAAAAACTGAAGGACATCGCAAAACATTTTGTGATCACGCTCGGCGCCAACGGGGCGATGATTTACGACGGCGACACATTCATTAAGATTGAGCCCTATAAGGTCAAAGCCATTGACACCAATGGGGCCGGCGATATGTTTGCCGGTGCGTTTTTATATGCGATTACACATGGACACAGTTATGCCGAAGCAGGTAAGTTAGCGTCGCTTGCCTCTTCACGTGTGGTGACACAATTTGGCCCTCGTCTGGAACCCAGGCAGGTCCAAAAAGTTTTAGGTGACTTAATTGCCTTATAAGCAACCACTTACTTTTGATAAAGTGCCCTTTAGGGGATATAGGGGCTTGTTATTTCCAATAATACTGATCATCTTTGCAGCCCCAATTTTGGGGTCAAAATTTAATTACTATGGTACGTACCTTTCAACCATCGAAGAGAAAGAGAAAAAATAAGCACGGTTTCCGCGAAAGAATGGCATCGGCCAATGGGCGCAGAGTGCTGGCTTCCCGCAGAAGGAAAGGAAGAAAGAAACTCACCGTCTCTGACGAAAAGACATTAAAGCATAAATAGACCCTTTTCCGAGGGTAACGGATGCTGAGATATTCTCCGGTTGCGTTAAAACCCGTAACTTTGGGTCTGATTAACCTGCCTGGCGCAATGCAAGGCTTGAATTTCACGAATATTGGCCCAATTTACTTTTCGCAAGGAAGAAAGATTACATAAGGAAAAACTTATACAGGAACTCTTTGAAACGGGTTCCTCTTTTTATTTATATCCCTTCAAAGTTTTGTCCAAACGCAATCCGGATGCGGCATTCGCCGTTCATCAGGTAATGATTTCAGTTTCCCGCAAGCACTTTAAAAACGCCGTAGACCGGAATCTGATCAAGCGCAGGATCCGGGAATCTTTCAGATTGAATAAAAACTTACTTCCCGTTACACACAAGTTGCTGATTGTCTATATTTATACTGCAAAAGAAATCCTAACCTTTGCACAAATTCAAGACCGTTTAATAAAAACGCTTAATCGTTTTGATCATGTGGAGAAGATATAAATGGCCAGTTAGCCTGGCAGTGTTGATTGTTGTAACGTTTGCCTTCCGCGAACCTGCAGAAAAATATTTCGAGGTGGCCAAAAGCCTTGATATTTTTGCGACCCTTTTTAAAGAAGTGAATGCTTACTATGTAGATGAAGTCGAACCTGAGAAATTGGTTAGAAAAGGCATAGATGCAATGCTGGAGTCGCTCGATCCCTACACGGATTATATTTCAGAAGATGAAATGGAGTCGTTCCGCATCTCTACTACTGGTCAGTATGGTGGTGTTGGCGCGATGATAGGAGTGATTCACAAGAAAGTCGTGATCACGCAGCCCTACAGGGGTTTTCCTGCGCACAAAGGTGGAATCAAGGTTGGAGATGAGATCATTGCAATTGACGGAAAGAACGTTGAAGGCAAACGCACTTCCGAAGTGAGTACGTTATTGAAAGGCCAGCCCAGGACCGAAGTCGAGATCAAAGTCCGCCGTTTCGGCAAAAAGGACGCTGTGGTCATTAAAGTTATACGCGAGAAAATAAACGTTAGCAATGTTGCCCACTACGGGCTTATCGGTTCTGATATCGCCTACATCAGACTGGACGATTTTACCCCTGGGGCATCTTATGAGGTGGCGGATGCGCTTATCGAACTAAAAGAAAAGGGCGCCAAAAAACTCATCCTCGACCTGCGCGAAAACCCGGGAGGGTTGTTGCACGAAGCCGTGAACATTGTCAGCTTGTTTATCCCTAAGGGAATGGAAGTTGTAGCTACAAAAGGTAAAGTTGACGAATGGAATAAAATTTACAAAACCCTGAATAATCCCCTTGATACGGAGATCCCCATGGTCGTCCTCACCAGCGAGGGCAGCGCTTCTGCTTCTGAAATTGTAGCCGGAACACTTCAGGATTACGATCGCGCCGTTTTGATCGGAGGAAAAACTTTCGGGAAAGGGCTGGTTCAAACCACCCGCCCATTGTCTTACAATGCCCAGTTGAAAGTAACCACGGCAAAATATTACATTCCAAGCGGCCGCTGCATTCAAGCGCTGGATTATACTCACCGGAAAGAAGATGGAACAGTGGTGAAGATCGCGGATTCTTTAAAGGTTGAATTCAAAACTAAAAACGGAAGAACGGTCTATGATGGCGGTGGTCTTGATCCGGACGTCAAGGTTGAGAACCATTACCTCGGAACCATTACCTCCGAACTTGTGGATTCCGGGTTGATCTTCGAGTTCGCTTCCAAATATTGCGGAGAAAATACCATACCCGATGACCTGGGCTCCTTCAGGATCTCAGATCGTGAGTATGAATCTTTTGTTGACTGGTTAAAGACGCAGAATTTTTCCTATACAACTTCTCTGGAAAAAAATACGGAAATGCTGATAGAAACAGCAAAAAAAGAAAGGTTGTATCCTGACCTGGAGATCTATCTCGATGGTCTGAAAAATAGAATTGAGTCGAATAAATCTTCTGACTACATCCGTTTCAAAAGTGAGATCAAAGCATTAATTGAAGAGCAGATTGCGTTCCACTATGACCTTGAGCAGGGCCGCGCCAAAGTGAGTTTACCGCGTGATGAGGATATTGCGGAAGCTAAAAAAGTGCTTGGCGATACCGCGGCCTACCATAAAATTTTTCTTCCCATTTAATGCCGGTCATCCTTAGCCTCGAGACCTCGACAGATGTTTGCTCGGTAGCTTTGCATGACAGTAAAACGCTCTTAAGCCAGGCGGAAATCCATCAGCCTCAATCACATGCTTCGCGTCTGGCCCCGCTAATTGATCAGGTGGTCCGGGAGGCAAACATTAATTTCAAGGACATCAAAGCTGTGGCCACCACACAAGGGCCGGGATCATACACCGGACTTCGCATAGGCACTTCTACTGCCAAAGGACTGTGTTACGCCCTGGACGTTCCCCTGCTATCGGTGGGCACACTGGAGTTGCTCGCTTTTCAGGCAAATGTTTCCAACACTTCGAAGGATCTGCTTTGCCCGATGATCGATGCCCGCAGAATGGAAGTGTATTGCCTGGTGGCTGATGCTCAGTTGAAAATACTGGAGCCTGTATCTGCAAAGATCCTGGATGAAAATAGTTTCAGGGAACTTTTGGGGTCCAACAGGATGTTGTTTTTCGGCAACGGGTCAACCAAGTGCAGGGAAATAATTCGTCATCCCAATGCCAGTTTTCTTGACAACGTTTATCCGCGTGCCTCTGTCCTGGGATTAATGGCGGAAAAAAAATTTCAGACTCAGGACTTCGAAGACCTGATCAAATTCAAACCGTTTTATTTAAAAGAGTTTGTGGCAAAAAAGGCTGGAGCGGGTATTTAAAATCAAGTTCATTTTCAACTTATCTTTATTGCATGGAATCCGGAAATGAAATCGTCAATCGCGTGGCTGGCAGTTCGATAAAAGTTTTTGATCTGGAAGAATATTATCTTCCTGGTGAGCGGGTGCTTTTGGATATTAAAGATCAGTTGTATCAGGGAATGATCTTGAAAGAAAAAATATTCCGGGATTTTATTAAGTCCCATGATTGGTCTCAATACAAAAATAAATTTGTCGCCATCACTTGTTCAGAGGATGCGATTGTGCCGACCTGGGCTTATATGCTATTAACATCGGCGCTGGAACCCTTTGCACGCACAATAGTATTTGGCGGATTAGATGATTTGGAAAAGAAAATTTTTTACGATGCGCTTTCGCGGATTGACTGGAAACAGTTTAAAGATGCGAAGGTGGTAATGAAAGGATGTAGTAAAGTGGCTGTTCCCACAGCAGCCTATGTGGAGGCGACGCGATTGATGCGGCCTTATGCTGCCAGCATTATGTTTGGTGAACCATGCAGCACCGTTCAGGTGTTTAAAAAATCTAGGATCTGATTGAACTCTTCGAAGATTGAACTCTTCTAGAGGAGGAGTGGTTGAACGATTTGTTGATAACTTATTGACAATTTTTTTGTTCACAACTTTCTCAGTCTTTACATTTGAAGCCCTTTAGAAAACGGGGAGAGGCTTTAAAAAAATAACTCAGCGGGTATTGCAAAGAGCCTATCGTTGAGTTACCTTTGCACTCCCAAATCGAAAAGGGGGTAGTTTCGGAAGGAAACGCAAAAATTTTAAGGTTGAAGAAACCACGAAGGATAAGCCTTAATAAGACGACCGAAGGTTGTTAAAAAAGAGGCGAGTCAAAACGTTCTTTGAATAGATGGTTAATTGATAGCGGACCCCCTGGATGACT
>JBBDXJ010000270.1:0-86494 GCA_040902445.1 Cyclobacteriaceae bacterium
GAAGCCAAACGCTCTTGCTGATCCGGATTATCGGCCGTTAGTTTTATCAGGTCATTGAGATGCCGGGGAACCTCAGTAACAGCAGTAGTATAAGGCAGCAGAAACGAGGAGTCTCCTGTAATTGTAAAACCCCTTTGACCGGTTTCAATACTGAGGGATATGGATAACACTTCCTGGGCATTGTATAGAACCTCACTTCCGTGGGCTACCAATTCGCTTGTTTCCTGATATTGCCTGTTATAGGTGTATGAAATATAACTCAGAGCAATAAGCAGGGTTATCGTAAGAACAAATCCAATAATGATCTGGGTAATAAAATTGAATCTGAATTTATTTTCCATAACAGCACCAGTCAGGTATTTTAACATATAGCTTAGAAACAAAATTACCACATGTTGCCACCCGGGCTACGCAGGTATATTAATAATTTATTAAAAAATATTCGTTACCGTGGGGCGAACGCCACCCCTAGGGGGTGAAATCGTTAAAAAAAAATGGTGCGATGGTCTAAGATATAAAAATTACGCGGAGTTCACAAGAAAAAAGCTGTTTTTACCCGTAAGGGATGTACTTTAACACGGTTTTTAATAATTTTTACATGAAAGGTTGCGTGCGATTTTCCGGGAAAATTAACATCGCAACGTAGAGGCTCCCCCTTACTTTATGCGACATTTCACAAGATTTGAGTCTCGCCCGGATGCATAAAACTTTCTTTCACGTGTAGGTTTTCAGGTATAAGGCTGTCACCAATCCCGCTGTTTAGGGATTAATATTGTTGATCAAAGTTTCTTCTTCCTGCGATGAGGACAGAAGACTTCAGGTCTGAGTTTATCCAAAATTTAGAGTGCCATGCAACTGATCATTCAGAACCTTAATAAAACGTATTCGAACGGCGTACAGGCGTTGCGGGATGTTAATTTGACGATCTCCCAAGGCATGTTCGGTCTGCTCGGACCTAACGGCGCGGGGAAATCTTCTCTTATGCGAACGATCGCAACACTGCAGGAAGCCGATAGCGGATCAATCTTTCTTGACAGCCTGGATGTGCTGGAAAATAAGGAACAGGTGCGCCGGATCCTTGGATATCTTCCGCAGGAATTCGGGGTCTATCCGAAGATCGATGCTGTTTCGCTATTAGACCATCTGGCTGTTTTGAAAGGCATAACACATTCCCGAGAAAGGAAGGACCTTGTAGAAACTTTATTGCAGAAAACCAACCTGTGGGCAGCACGCAAAAAAAATCTCGGAGGATTTTCCGGTGGGATGAAGCAGCGGTTTGGAATTGCACAGGCTCTTCTCGCCAGTCCGAAACTGATTATAGTCGATGAGCCTACCGCGGGACTTGACCCGGCCGAACGAAACCGGTTCTTAAACCTCTTATCCGAAATCGGAGAAAATACGATCGTCATCCTGTCCACCCATATTGTCGAGGATGTAAAGGAATTATGCACCGATATGGCTATTATCAACAAAGGTCAGGTTGTCTATTCCGGCAGTCCGATTGAAGCCATTAAAGAGATCTCAGGGAAAGTATGGAAAAAACGCGTTTCGAAACCGGAGATCGAAGGTCACAAAAAGCTGTACGATGTCCTCTCTGAACGTCTCAGTGGCGGCATACCTGAACTAAAAGTTTTTAGTGGCATGCATCCTGGAAATGGTTTTGAACCTGTAGAAGCGGACCTGGAAGATGTTTACTTCACCCAGGTATTTGCAAAACGGCGTGTGTCTCTTTCCCATGAGTTACCCATAAAGGTCCAGACATAATATGTTCAGGGAAATATTTCAGTTCGAATTAAAATACCGCAGTAAAAGGGCCGCAACTTTTGTTTATTTCGGAATTATATTCCTGATAAGTTTCCTCGCAGTCACAACCGATGGTGTTAAGACCGGCGGGGCTATGGGCCAGATCAAGCAGAACGCTCCGTATGTGCTGACTATGCTCTCTGTTGTGTACTCCGTTTTCCTGTGCCTGGTCTCTTCGGCAATCATGGGTGTGGCGGTGCTCAGGGATTTCGAACACAACATGGAGGCGATTTTGTTCAGTACACCCATTAACAAGTTGTCCTATTTAATGGGGAGGTTCTGGGGGTCCTTCGTTGTTCTGGTTTTTATCGGCTCAGGCACATGGCTTGCTTTTTTGCTGGGCGACCTGATGTGGTGGCGTGATCAGAGCCAGCTTCTGCCTTTTAATTTCTGGAATCACTTTCAGCCTTTCCTTTTATTCTGCGTACCGAACCTGTTCCTCGGCGGTTGCCTGCCCTTTATGAACGGTACGCTCTCCAGGAAACCCATTGCAATCTATACCCAGGGAATTGCGCTGCTCGTATTGTACGTTGCGGGCCAGACCATGTTGAAGAATTTCGACCAGAAAAATATCGCGGCACTTATCGATCCCTTCGGCCTCCAGGCATTTATCTATGAAACGCAGTACTGGACTCCCGCCGAACGAAATCAGTTTCTCGTTCCCTTTACGGGTTATGTTTTATATAACCGGTTGATCTGGATGGGTGTCGGGTTTGTGGCGCTGGTGATCACATATCTGGGTTTCAGTTTTAACGTGGTTCGAAAAAGCCCTGTTAAAAGCAATGCTTCGGGAGAGACTTTCAAAAGAATCGATGAGAATGCCGTGTCAATACCCGCCGCACAGCAACTATTTAACTATCGCACGGAATTGAAGCAGGTCATTCACATGGCGAAATTGTACTTCTTTTCGGTTGTAAGGGAAATCCCTTTCATGGGAATTGTGATCAGCGGATTATTGTTGTTAATACTGAAGTCCATCAACCTGGGCGAGATGTATGGTACCAATTCCTATCCCACAACGTACCAGGTACTGAATTTGGTCACAGGGAGCTTCGGGTTGTTTTTCCTGATCGTCATTGTATTCTATTCGGGTGAATTGTTATGGAAGGAGAAAAGCCTGAAAATCGACCTTATCATCGATGCAATGCCCGTTTCCAGTTTCAACGTCCTGGCTGCAAAATTTTTCGGGCTGGTGGCGATTTATGTGATGTTGCTGTTGCTGCTGATGCTTTGCGGAATGGCCATACAGGTAGCCTATGGGTACTATAGATTCGAACCCTCTGTATATCTCCGGACCCTTTTCACAGATACCCTCGGCGGGCTCATCCTCACAACATTCCTCTGTGTCTTCATCCAGGTTCTGGTTAACAATAAATTCCTGGGATATGTTGTGTGTGTGGCGTTTCTGTTCCTCAGCAGCCAGATTGACAAGATTGGCGTCGAACATGGAATGTTCCAATTCGCATCGGGAAAATTAGGCACTTTTTCCGATATGAATGTTTACGGACATTTTGTATACCCTTTTACATGGTTTAAAACTTACTGGTTTGGGTTTTCTCTGTTATTATTCGCCATCGCCGTAATTTTTTGCGTGAGGGGCTCAGAGGAGGAACTTAACATCCGCTGGAAAGCCGGAAAGCAGCGGCTCAATCGAAAACTGGTCGCTTTTATTCTATGCGGTACGATACTGTTTCTGTCATCGGGTTTTTATATTTATTATAACACGAACGTCATTAACAGGTATCGCAACACCGATATGCAGAATGAAATGAGGGCGGACTATGAAAAAAAATATAAGGCGTTCGAAACACTTTTGCAACCGCGCATTGTTGAAACCAACGTACAGGTTGACATCTACCCGTCTGAACGCGACTTTACAGCGGAAGGCTATTACCATCTCAGGAATAAGTCGGATCAACCGATAAAAGACCTGCATATACAGCAAAGTACCGATGATCACCTTATTATAGATTATGTGAAATTTGATGAAGCGGTAACTTTAAAACAGGCAGATGATGTTTACCGGTACTATATCTATGAACTCGAAGAACCCCTTCAACCGGGAGATAGCGCGCGCATGGATTTTAAAGTTTCGTTTATTACAGAAGGATTTAAAGAAAAAAATTCCAGTACCCGGGTGATCTATAACGGGACATTTTTTAATAACGCAACATTCTTTCCTGCCATTGGCTACAATACGCACTATGAACTGGCCGAGGATGATGACCGCAAAGAACAGGACCTGGAAAAAAAGGAGCGCATGCTGGAAAGGAATGATTCCAGCGGAAAAATGATGACCCTTTTCGGCGATGACGCCGACCATATCCGTTTTGAAGTTACCCTGAGTACATCTGCCGACCAGTTGGCAATCGCACCAGGCTACCTCCGTAAAGAATGGCAGGAAAATGACCGCAGGTATTTCCATTACAAAATGGACGTGCCCATGGCCAATTTTTACTCAATCGTGTCGGCGCGATACGCGGTGAAGCGCGATACGTGGAAAAATGTAAACCTGGAAATTTATTACCATCCCGGCCACGAATATAACCTCGACAGGATGATGCAGGCTATGAAGGACGCGCTCGAATATTATTCTGTCAATTTCAGTGACTACCAGTATTCGCAGATGCGCATCATGGAATTCCCCCGGTATGAATCTTTTGCCCAATCTTTTGCCAACACCATACCGTTCTCTGAAGGCATTGGCTTTATAACCAGGATCAAAGATCCTGGAAAGGATATTGACTACCCATATTATGTCACAGCCCATGAAGTTGCCCATCAATGGTGGGGCCACCAGGTTATGCCCGCAGGAGTGAAGGGCAGTTCCATGATCTCGGAAAGTATGTCTCAGTACTCGGCCCTCATGGTTATGAAACATTCCTTCACACCGGAGACGATGGAACGTTACCTGAAGTTCGAACTCGATGGTTATCTGAAGGGAAGAGCATCGGAAAGGAAAAAAGAGCAACCGCTTGAACTGGTTGAAGGGCAGGGCTATATTCACTACAACAAGGCCTCACTCGTCTTCTTTGCCCTGCAAGACTACATCGGCGAAGACAGTGTGAATGCCGCCTTCCGGCGATTTAACAAAGCCTGGCGCTTTAAGGATGGACCCTATCCCGTATCCTCCGACCTGTTAAGATGTATCCGCGAAGTTACTCCCGATAGTTTGCAGTATGTCATCCACGATATGTTTGAGACCATTACGTTATTCGAGAATAAGACCCTCGAAGCTGACTACGTTGAAAAAGACACATCTCTTTTCGAGGTGACTTTAATAGTTTCAGCAGAAAAAATGCGGGCCGACAGCCTGGGAACGGAAACGCCGACACCCATTGGTGACTGGATCGATATCGGAGTGTACTCGGAAACAGACGGAACGGAGAAATTGGTTTACCTGCTAAAGCATAGATTTACAAAAAAAGAGAACACTGTTGTCATCCAGGTCAGCCAGAAACCTTCAAGGGCGGGTATCGATCCTTTACATAAACTTATTGATCGTCATTCGGATGATAATACCAGGACGGTCAGGAAAAAATTGGAGCGATAACGGGTTTTCCAAAAATCCAGTTCCAACCGCTGAAATACTTCTAAACCAGGCGGCAAAATTTAGACAGGCCGGATAACACCTGCTCAGATTTACCTCGGATGCCTTTAGTCATGCTGGCTGGTGAAAATATATTGGTCAAAAGATGATGACGTTTGCTGGCAATAAACTTTCTCTTAATTTAATACGCTGACAGAATAGGTTGCTATTCCTTTGACCTATATTTCAAAAGGGTTAATTTCTTTCCTTGCTCCTGGTAAATACCAAGTGCGCCATCCTCTAATTCAAAGTATCCCTTATAAGATAAATGCCAGCGCTTAACACCTTTCGGTGTCTCCGAAGTACGGGAAATTTCATATTGCAAATGATAAAAAGAGACTGTCATTAATCTCAAAGGCCTGGATGTAATCAATATTGTTTGTCGCTAATTCGAATTCGGCGAAAACCGTTTGGCTATAACATTGTGCACAAAAAATATGGCAAAAACGAAGTGTAAAGACTTTGTCATGGGATTATGGTCACATACGATAAAAATACTTGCATTTAATCCTAATTTATAGAAAAATACGCGTTATGTTTTTGCGACTTGTGGAAGTTTGTGGAACCATCAGAATATTTATTTTTTAGCAGACCATTTTACAACTGGGTCTATCCATTCCTTATGGCCTTTGTAGATAAAGCCATGACTGAGTCCTGTATGCAGGGTAATTTCCTCATAGCTTGAGATGCCTTTTCGTTTCTCTCCACGGGAGTCCTCTTGGACAAAAATTTTAAAACAAGTTCCGTGCGGATCCGATGCTTCAATGATGGATAGGAAATGGCCATATAATTTCGTTGCTTCATAATCTTTGTAAGTTTCAGGCCAGCACCCTCCCATGATGACATATTTTAATTTATTGTTTTGCATTTTTTCAGATACC
The DNA here is from genome assembly GCA_040902445.1 of Cyclobacteriaceae bacterium. Classification (GTDB taxonomy): domain Bacteria; phylum Bacteroidota; class Bacteroidia; order Cytophagales; family Cyclobacteriaceae; genus Chryseosolibacter. Next base: position 6,274 of record JBBDXJ010000270.1, read on the forward strand.
TGCAACACGACATTCCATCCGGCGGAGGCGCCGAGAATCAGTATGTTCTTTTCTATTACGCCCTTACTTAAAAGCGTATCGATCTGATGCCGTATTTTATTTGAGTACGTGGTGTCATCGATCCCTTGCTTTCTGTTTTCGCTGATCACATTAAATCCCCGGCTTCGCAGGGAATCTAATATGTTCAGGTACTCATAAGGTCCCCATTCTGGCATGGATTGATTAATGGCATTATTTCCGAGCACGGTTACTACGCCGCCATGGAGATAAAACACGTACTTTTCGGATCTGCTGATCTTTTTTGGAAGTGTCTCACCGATCACCTGGCATTCAGCTGTAAGAGTGCCAGTCAACAATATGAAAGTGATATTTAAGAGAAGCATCGATAAACCTCTTCTGTTCATAAACGAATGAACCTTTTGCCTCATAAGGACTCTTTTGGGAATAATGATTGTATGCTTCGTCATGGAAGATTACATCTGAGGTCCAGGGAATTCCGAAAGCAACCCAAGTTCTGAATAAAATGGCATATTAATCTTCGGAATGCCCCGGTTTATTTCCGAGCTCTTGAAAGCACTCTACTGCGTTTTATTTCAAGTTTCGCCTGAGTTCCCGTATGGAAAGAATTCCAGGTGTAGTGAATCTTCTGTCAGCTTGTCGTTTCCCCGATATTTTCAATCGTTCGTTGTAGACTTCGATCAGGTCTCCTTCAATGTGATCCCTCAACTTCGGGTGGCAGTACCACTGGAAGAAGCGGAGGAACAGGCGCGGTGGCATCGTTTGTTGAAATTTCATTTCGTTCCTTCGCGGCTCGTTGCCGAATTTCCAACCCCATAATTACTCGGATCTTAAACTCTTCACCGGATTAACCAATGCGGCCCGTACACTTTGATAGCCGATCGTTAAAGACGCGATCAAAAATGTCGCCACAAGAGAAACCATCAAAATACCCGGACGAATGTCGATGTGGTAAGCAAATTCCTGCAACCACTGATTCATCACGTACCAGGCAAGCGGCGCTGCAATGACAAAAGCAATTACGATAAGCAAGGTGAACTGGCGGAAAAAGAGCGCTACGATGGAATAAACTGATGCTCCCAAAACCTTGCGGATTCCAATCTCTTTCCTGCGTTGTGCGCCGATGAGGGATACCAATCCAAACAAACCGAGGCCACCGATCACAATGGCGATGCCGGAAAAAATCGTGATTCATACTGCGCGGAGGGATCTATATTAAAGACCTTGCCTGGGATGGCAGCAAATGTGATTGAAACTCGGCATTTTACTTATCGGATATTTAACCTGTTAATAATATGTATCAGGGAAATAATAACAGAACGTACAAGCGTATTTTTGGTTTCTTTATTTTATGCACACTTATCGCCGCCCGCCTTTATGCACAACCTGCAAATTACGAGATCAGTATTGATCTGAAGCAGGCGGGTAAACCATTGCGGCCTGTCTGGGCCTATTTTGGTTATGATGAGCCGAATTATACCTATATGAGAGATGGGAAAAAATTGCTGAGCGAATTAGCGGCGCTGAGTCCTGTTCCGGTTTATGTCAGAGCGCATAACCTTTTAACCTCCGGCGATGGAACGGCGGCCTTGAAATGGGGTTCTACGAATGCTTACAGGGAAGATAAAAAAGGGAATCCTGTTTATACCTGGAGCATTGTTGACAGCATCATGGATACCTATATTAAAAGAGGAATGCGGCCAATAGTAGAGATTGGTTTTATGCCGGAAGCATTGTCGGTGAAACCTAAACCCTATCGCCATGACTGGAAGCCTGGTATGGATTATAATAGAGTATACACCGGTTGGGCTTATCCGCCAAAAGACTATAAGAAATGGGGCGACCTTATATATGAGTGGGTAAAACATTCTATGGCGCGCTATGGAAAAGACGAAGTAAAGACCTGGTGGTGGGAAGTCTGGAACGAACCCAATATCGGTTACTGGCAAGGTTCACAGGAAGAATATTTCAAGTTATACGATTACGCCGCAGATGGCGTCAGAAGAGCTTTTCCGGAGGCGCGTATCGGTGGACCTTCCACGACTGGACCGCGATGGGATAAGGCTGCCGCTTACCTGGAAAATTTTTTAAAACATTGTGCGGATGGCAAAAATTATGTAACCGGCAAAAAAGGATCGCCTCTGGATTTCATCAGCTTTCATGGAAAAGGAAGTCCGAAGGTGATAAATGGATATGTGCAAATGAACATGGCTCCGCAGCTAAATGATGCCGCCAAAGGTTTTGAAATTATTACTTCGTCATCCTTCAAAGACCTTCCTTTACTCCTTACTGAGTTTGATCCGGAAGGTTGTGCGGCCTGCGGCATGACAACCAATCCGGAAAATGCTTATCGCAATGGCACCCTGTATTCCAGTTATACCGCTTCTTCCTTTGCCAGGCTCTATGATCTCGCAGACCGGTATAATGTAAATCTCGAAGGGGTCATTAGCTGGTCATTTGAATTTGAAGGGCAACCGTGGTTCAACGGTTTCAGAGACCTTGCCACCAATGGTGTTGATAAGCCTGTGCTGAATGTTTTTCGAATGTTTGGCATGATGCAGGGCAACAGGCTCACAGTTATGAACAGGAAGGAAATATCATTAGACACTATATTAAGAAATAGTGTACGTAGTAATGACGCGGATGTGCATGCGTTGGCGAGCGCTGATAATGGATCAGCATCCATTATGATTTGGAATTATCATGATGCTGATATCTCAAAAGAGGATGCATTGGTAAGATTGGTAATTAAAAATATTCCCGCCGGAAAAATTTTAATGAGCCATTACAGAATAGACAGGGATAACAGCAACTCCTATGAAGTCTGGAAGAAGATGGGTTCGCCGCAAAATGTGAGCGATGAACAATTTAAGCAACTTGAAAAAGCCTGACAGCTGGGATTATTACATGCACCGCAATGGATAACAACTTCGGCAGCGGAAACCGTTTTACAGTTTTCATTACCATCACAAGGGGTTTCACTTTTGCGTTTAACTTATGATTAGGCACTTATTTAAATTTTTTACGCGATATCCGTTTCTTTCCGGATCCGGCGATTTCCAATGATCCTTGTATTATCTTTACGAAAGTTTCGGAAAAGATTATTGGATATGAGAATATTACAACTATTGTTGCTCCCTGTTATCCTTTTGTTCGCCGGCCATTTGAACGCACAAAATTCAAGGAAGAAAGTTGATGACAGGCCTGTCGTGATCCCGGTTGGATTGGACGCCTACCGTATGTGGGATAAGTTGTATACACAAAGGATCGGAGCGCGTGCGTATATGCGAAGCACATATGACCGGGAGGGTGGCAACCAATCTGCCGATGCGAGCCATTATCTTTTTGCTAACGAAGAAGATCACAATGTTTCTCTCGATGTGAAAGGCAGGGGTGTTCTCTATTTTTTCAGGACCAACCATTGGCATGGGAGCCCATGGCATTTTGTTGTGGATGGGAAAGACAATGTGGTGAAGGAAACAGGAACCAGCGATCCTGTAAATGCCAAACAAGTATTCAATAAAACGAATTTTATACCCGGCGCCCCGTTTCCGGAACCTCTTGCCTGGACGTGGAGCACCACTAAAGGCGCGGATCTGATATGGTCACCGATGCCATTTGAAGAGTCGTTCCGCATCGCTTATTCCCGAACGCGTTACGGAACTGGCTATTACATCTATCATTTGTATGCCAATGAAGAAAACCTTTCCCGGCCGATAAGATCCTGGGAAGTAAACAAGACGCCTGACCCGGACGTTGTTGATCTGATCAATCGCGCCGGAACCGACATCGCACCTCAAAACATCTCAAAAAAGACAGGCAATGTGAAGTTTAGTCGAACCAGGTTTTTACTTGCAGACATAAAATCATCTCCCTCGGTCATCAGGGCATTTAAGATTACGCTACCTCTTGACAAAGCGATAGACCTGGAACGGATGCGTGTTTTGGTAACTTGGGATGATGCGAAATTTGCCTCTATCGATGCGCCGTTGTGTTTGTTTTTCGGGGCCGGAACACTCTACAATCGTGAGAACGATGAGTTTCTGGTAAAAGGATTCCCGATCAACATCCGGTATGACTACACGAATAGGAAAGTGGAGCTGGCGTGTTACTATCCCATGCCTTTTTTCAAATCCGCAAAATTTGAAATTAGCGGAGTTAATCCTGATAATTCCGAGATTGGATATGAGATCAGATATGAGCCGTTGACAACCCCGGCAAATCAAAGCAGTTACTTCCACGCGACGTATAAGGACATACCTCAACCGGAAATCGGCAAGGATATGGTCTATTTAGATACACGTGGCATCGAGGGGCATGACGAATGGTCTGGTAATTTTGTTGGCACTTCTTTTATTTTTTCTCACGATGCATTTTTAGGAACATTAGAAGGAGATCCTCGTTTCTATTTTGACGACAGCCAAACCCCTCAGGCTTATGGAACGGGCACCGAGGAGTGGGGAGGAGGCGGTGATTATTGGGGTGGAGAAAACATGACCCTTCCTTTTGCAGGCCACCCGTGCGGGGCGCGTACTAAGCAGGAAGCGAAGAATGAGAAAGATCTCATAGAATCGGCATACCGTTTTCTGATTGCGGATCTAATGCCGTTTGGGAACCGCGCGGTCATCACATTTGAGCATGGCGGGGAAAATTTATCGAGCGAGCATTATGAGGCGGTTACATATTGGTATGGTTTACCGGCTCCATCTTTGATCAAAACAGATGAAGTCGATATTGGTAATCCGGAAAGCGAACAGGTTCATGCTTATCACTCACCCGATGCTTCCACAGTTAGTACCGTGACTTCGCGTTTTGAAAAAGGGATCGATAAATTCCCGAGTGCCGTTTGGGGAATGGATAAAAGTAAAATTCCGGGATTTTTGGAAAAGATCGGTAAAGAGATTTATCCGGCACATGAAGAGGATGGCCGTTATACGCGAGGAGTTTCGGAATTCATTGTTAAACTCGATCCCAAAAATATGGGAGTCTTATTGCGCAGAACTTTAGATTATGCTTTCCCGAACCAAACCGCAGAGGTTTACATTGCAGATGCCGGCGGAGGTCAGGCGCCGGATAATTTAAAATGGGAATTAGCAGGCACCTGGTATCTTGCCGGAGCCAACACTGCTATTTATTCAGATCCTCCGGGCGAACTCGATAACCGGTTGCTGCGGACAAAAACTACCAATCGCCGATTCAGGGACGATGAGTTTCTGATTCCAGGAAAATTAACCCAGCAGAGATCATCCATCAGGGTCCGGATAAAATTTATTCCTGACCATCAGTTATTGTTTCCGGATTTCCCGTTTCCAAAAGAAAGCGCATGGAGTGAACTGAGGTATGTGGTATACAGTTACGTTTTACCGGAATTTACTCCTGTAGAGTAAATAGGTAATCGGCAACATCTTACTAAAGGATAATAGTAAGATGTTTCACAGACGGGTTCTTGTTGATTATGTTGGCAGATTGGTTGTACTCAGCGAAGCTGTAGGGGAACTGCAACTCTTTGCTAATTAATATTAATTTTACAAAGTGCGTTTCATAAGATCAAATTCTATCATTGTTGGCGAGAAAAATCTTATTCTACTCTAAAGAAGTCCTGTATGAGGCTTGATCTGGAGCAATTGTTGGAACAGCAGGAAAATTCAACGAGCCCTGAAAGGGCGACATATATCAGCCCGGGGTGAGCAGTACAGCTGCGAGCCCCGGGTGAAAGCAAGTTTGCCATCAAGCCCTGAAGGGGCGAAATAGGATCGAAGCGCCGTAGTGTAAAATCCTATGGTGATTTTTGCGAAATGGATTTAATGGTGTACACCATCCGTTAAAATTTTGTGTGCATTTCATGTTCCGCCCTTTCAGGGCTTCGTTGGATGTGAATCTTTCCCCGGGGCTTCGCAGCTTCGCTGCTATACCCCGGGCTGATGTATTCCGCCCTTTCAGGGCTTACAACAACTTAATTTTAAAGTCCCCTACTATCCCTATTTTTAGGCTCTATCCTTACCCTTAAATCACTAGGGAAGAATAGGTTTTTGCCTTAATTTTAGTCGGACAATAATGAAATTCCATATAGACAGCAGTTCTGCAGCGATAAGACCGGAAATCACTTATCTGCTTGATACCTGGGCAAGAAACCAGCAGCTTGAAATAAGCTTGACAGAAAATCCGGATGACAGTATTACTGTTGGAGCAGCTAAAAACAATAGATTAAGGATCAGCAAGGGTTTTGACTTGTCTACCCCACAAGCATTGAATAAATCATGTTTTATTTCAGATCAAAATGGCGATCCTGATTTTTTGGCGACGGCCTTCTATATGCTTAATTCCCTCCAGGAATATGACGACAAAGACAGAGATGAATTAAACAGGTTTAAGTTCAGTAACAGTTATCAGTATAAGTTTAAAAATCACAAAGAAAATATTGTTCAACGTTGTTTTGATGAGATCGCCAGGATTGCTGGCAGAACACCGTTAATTGAAAAAACACGGTTCTTTCTTACCCATGATATTGACCTGGTTAATGGGGCGGTCATAGAGGATGGTTTTAATGTTTTGAAAAAAGGCAGGATCGACCTGTTTCTTCAAATGCTCTTCAATGTAGCTATCGGTCGACCGGACTGGCTGAATATGGACAAGATCATGAAGATAGAAAGTGAATATGACTGCAAGTCCGTTTTCTTTTGGATTGTTAACAAGGGCAGCATCAATAAAAGAGAAAAAAACGCGGACTATTCATTTTTAGCACCCTCAATTCAAAAACAATTCAATGCGGTAGAAGATAATGGTTTTGAAAATGGTATTCATAAAAGCATTTCGAATGAGACGTTCTCGCAGGAGTTTGAAAAGTATGGGAGGAGGCCAATGTCCAACCGGTATCATTACCTTAAATTCAACCTGCCGCGCGCATACCATGATATTGAGCGTGCGGGACTTAAGCTTGACGCAAGTCTTGGCTTTGCGGAGGAAATTGGTTTTAGAAACAGCTATGGCCTTCCATTTAATCCCTTTAACCCTGAAACAAGAAAACCATTTTCATTTGTGGAGGCGCCTTTGCACGTTATGGATAGAACCTATTTCCAGTACAAAAAATTTTCCCTAAAAGAAGCTGAAAAAGATATCTTTGATTTTTTTGAAAGGAACAGGAACAATTGCGTTATTTCAGTGTTGTGGCATAATAACTTTTTTACAAGCTATAAATTCAAAGGCTACCTTGACCTCTATAAAAAGATTCTGGCCTACATTAAGGAGAATGATTTTGAAACGATTTCACAAACCGATATTTTAAAAAAATACTCAATTATATAATGGCTGTTATAGTTAGAAGGCTTCTTGAAAGTGAGATTGGATTGGCCAATGATTTTTTTAATGCTGTGTACAAGGTAAGCCGTTCCATTGATAATTTTCGCTGGGAATTTTTACACGGGCCTGTAGGACCTGCGGTTTATGTAGTGGCAATTGATGACTCAATTAAAACTCACACAAAAGTGGTTGGCATTCAGGCGGCGATTCCTTTGCAATTCCAGAATAGTAATGGAGAAGTAGTCTCGACCGCTAAATCGGAGGATACATTAGTTGATCCCTCCTACAGGGGCCAAAAGATCTTCGAAAGAATGTATGAACTCTTATTTCAGGAATGTAAGAAAGCGGGAATAGATTTTATCTGGGGGTTTACTCCTGCAAAAAAAGCATTTGAGAAGATAGGGTTTGAGATTCCGTTCCAGGCGCATCAGGCCCTTATGGTTTTTAGACCGCTTAAGGCTTATTCCTATTTGTCTTCGCTCAATCCCCAAAATCGATTTGTTGATAAAGTGAAGATCGGGGGGCTCACTTTCCTTTCCAGGTTCGCTTCTGTTTTGACCGGGGTGGTTTCAACTGAGCAACTGACGGTAAAAAAGGTTAACCTGCAGTCAAAAAATGAGATGATAAAAAAAACATCACAGGCGCCGTCGGTATATTTTCTCCGGATGGACGATAATTACCTTGAATGGAGAATTAACAAAAATCCGTTCGGCAATCAATATGAGAATTATCATTTGTTTAGTGGGGATAAATTAATTGCTGACGTTTTGGTGAATTTCAGACCAGAGGGCTTTGGCTATATCGAGCAAATGTTTTTTTTAGATGGGATATCGGAAAAAATGAAGAAAGATGTTCTCCATCATGTGATCAGCACTATGAAGCCAAAGGTAAATTTCATCCGGGCCCTTTGTTTTGATACGAATGATGAGCTTCGATCACAGACTAGGCTGTTAAAAAGATCAGGTTTTGTGATCCTTAAAAGAGGAGGTCATTTTGTATGGCGGGCGCTTGGTTCAAGGGTCCTTAATCCAAATGACATATTTTTGACCAGGTTATTCACGCAGGGGAATCAGTGATCGTCTATTCGTCCCGACATGAACTTTCAATTCGAATCTAATACTCGTTCTCAACTTTCTGAAAGTTTTGGAACTTTCAGAAAGTTTTTCAGAGACTGGTGGTTTCAAGAGGATTAACCGTTGTTCGAAGCTGAATCTTTCAATTTCCTACTGGAATCGGAATTTTTCAATGTGAACTTTCGTACTCAACTTATGCCCATCCATAGCCATAAATTAACTTTTTTTGTTTAGCTTAATTTTATCAAAACGTTTGTATTGTGTTCCGGCAAAAATGATCCGTGATAATTGAAAAGTAAGGGTTTAAGAAAACTGACTAAAAAAACATTCCTATGACTCTGACAAACAGGCGACCTGAAAAAATGCGCATTCTTAATTGGGTAAGTTTTCCACGTGCGTTGGTTATGGTATTGGTGCTTTCTGCAACCACGATGGTGTCCAGAGCGCAGAAAACGATAAAGAATTCCGCACAAGTCCTTGAGAGCCCGCGGCCATTGCCACGCGTTGAAGACCTGGGACGGGCGCCGCTAAACCAATACGGTTCATTCGAACTAACAATTCAGACCCTGCGCTCATACCGGCCGCTGGATTTGAATTCTGTGGAATGGCGTCGCCGGAATCCGAAAGGAAAATATGCTGAATGGGCAGGCAAAGCCAGGGCGCTGTTAGCCGATGGGTTGCATTACGCTCCCGGGAAACTTGAGCTGAACGCCGTAACCACCGCGAGCTGGGAAACGGATTCTTTCGTCCGTGAAACGATCGAGTTCAACACTACGCCGTGGTTTCGCGTGCCGGGTTACTTCTACACTCCAAAGAATGTTCCCTTGCCCGCGCCAGCTTTGGTTGTCTTTCACGAATGGGGAGGACCATTGCTTTTCGGCGCGGACCGGATCTCTGGGGAAAGCGCACACCCTGCTATTGTCGAGCACCGGAAACAATTAACAAGCGGACGGGCATTGGCCGACTGGTTTGCATCGCAAGGATATGCCGTCATTGTTATCGATGCGTATCACTTTGGCCGTCGCGCTCCTCGCGGAGTGAATGGACTTCCGGACACTTATGATCCCAATACCCTCGATGATGCGACCCTGAAACGCTACGATATCCTGGTTCGGGAGGCTCTATATTATGGAGTGCGGCAGCTGAACTGGGCCGGCACTACGTGGGCAGGCGTAAACTTCGGAGACGATAGCCGGTGCGTTGATTATTTGTTGTCGCGCAAGGAGGTGGATCCGGAGCGCATCGGTTGCACAGGACTTTCCGGCGGAGGCTGGCGTACGAACATCATGGCCGCACTTGAACCCAGGATCAAAGCTGCAGTGGCGGTCGGCTGGATGACAACGGGCGATACTCAACAACCCTACAACCTCGCTGGCGCCATCGGCACTTTCTGCCTTTTGCCAGGAGTCTGGAACAGGATCGATATCCCTGATCTGATCGCGATGGCGGCGCCCAAGGCCGTCATGGTTGTGAGTGGTACGAAGGACCTGCTTTTCCCGCCACTGGGTCAGCGGGAAGCAGCGCGCCAGATCGCCGACGCATATGGTTGGGCCGGATTGCCGGGGCGTTTTCGAAACTATGCACCCGACAAAGAGCATTGTTACGATGCTGAGGTCCAGGCTGAGGCCCTGGCGTGGCTGGACATGCACCTTAAAAAGAAGTGAACTATTTTTGTAATTTATCTTATTCTTCCGGTTTAATAAAGTATGAAAAATCCATTGAACCATCTTACCCGCCGCGAATTGCTCAAAGGTGTCGGCCAGGCAGGATTGGCAGGTCTTATTCCACCTTTGACTGGCGTTGATGCTGACCCACAGGCAAAGAACCGACTGATCGAAGGAGAAAACAACAAACCTGGAACCACCGACTGGCAACTGACCTTTGTACGTTCGAATAATTATCGTTCAGAAATGATCGAAGGATATTGTTCCCATACAAGTATCAGGGCCGGAGAGACACTGGATATTTTCGTCAGCGCAAACCGATCAACTGAGGTTGCGATCGATATTTATCGCATGGGATATTATGCTGGAAAAGGTGGCCGCCATATTACAAGACTCGGTCCATTTTCAGTCGCTCCTCAACCAACACCGCCTGTGGGCGAACACCGGTTGCGTGCGTGCAACTGGAAACGCACTTCATCTTTAATTATTCCTGACGATTGGGTCAGCGGGATCTATCTGGGCAAGCTTTCCTGCAGTGGGCACCGTTACCAGAGCTACATCATTTTTGTCGTACGTGACGATCGCAAAGCAGATATTATGTGTCAAACAAGCGATACCACCTGGCAAGCTTACAACAAATGGCCCGATGAGTTTTCACTCTATGACAGCGACCCTCCGCTGCAACCGCACAGTTCCAGAACATGGGTTAGTTATGATCGTCCTTACGGAAAGTATCCACAGGTAGTGGATCAACCGCTTTCACAGGGTTCGGGTGAATTTCTTCTTTGGGAATATCCCCTGTGCTTCTGGCTGGAATCACAGAATTATGATGTCACATACTGCTCGAACGTCGATACACATGCCGATCCAAAAGGCCTGAACAGGGTGAAGTGTTTTCTTTCAGTAGCGCATGACGAATATTGGACCCTGGACATGTTCAACAACGTTAAGCAGGCCGTGGACAACGGGCTGAGCGCAGCTTTTCTTGGTGGCAACTGCATCATGTGGGCTATTGCGCTTCAGCAAGCAACGAAGGCGCCCATAAACGTTGATAGTCGCACGGGCCTTACAAGTGGTGGACAACGTTTTGTTGAAACTCCTGACCCCAACGGAAAGGCTAATCGCACGATTTACCGCGTTGCGCGTTTCGGCGGAGTATCTCCTGCTGAACAGGAAACAGGTATCATGGGTCCGTTCGACCTGGAGACACCCAATGAAAACCTGCTGATGGGGGCTCGCACCATGTATCCATTCAATGGCTCAGCTGACTGGATCGTGAGCAAGCAAGATCACTGGATATTTAAGGATACCGGTATGCGAAATGGAGACCGGATACCCGGATTGGTAGGATGGGAGCACCACGGCGACCCGGCTGCGATCCCGGGCCTCGAGGTAATTGCACAGGGGGTCACCATTAACAGCGGCGATGATGAATCCAACTATACGGCTACAGTTTATCCCGGGCCAAAAGGTAACTGGGTATTTAATGCGGCGACCATTTTCTGGTCTATCGGACTTTCTGATCCACCCGGTCTCATACCGCCGCACTCCCATTTTGGAAGGCCCCATGGCGCCGACGAACGCGTGCAAAAAATAACCTCAAACTTTTTGGAAAAATGCGGCATTCTGCTCCCAACCGCCAATAGAAATGTGAAGAAACGTTAAACTGATTTGAAGTTACCGATAACCAACCACCAGCGCCCGTTTCACATTCCATTTTTTAAGGGTAAATTGAATCATATGAAAGCTCATCAATTGCTGTCGTTAATAGCGGTGATCCTGCTTCCTGCATTGGTGCAGGCAAAGGAAGGTTTCGCTCAATTTAAGGTGAAGCAGGGACAGGATACGAACAAAATTGTCACAATTGTTTACCCGACAATAACCAAAAGAGAGGGTCAGGGATTGAACATACCAAAACCTCCAAAAGAACATCCGCGTTTATTTTTCCGGGCAAAGGATATCCCCGCATTAAAGACAAAAGTCCATGATCCTTTGATGAAAGAATGTTGGGATAGAATTGTTAAAAGCGCTGCTTTGAAAACGGATGGGCGTTTGAAGCAAGACGGAGGGAAAGAAAATCTCGACAATGCGATACGGGAAGCAATAGAGGCGAAGGCCCTCTTATATGCCTTTTCGGGTCAGCGTGAATTGGGTAGAGACGCCGTGGATGCACTGCTTAATTATTACGCTACTGTTAAAATTGACCTTGCCAAGGATCCTTACTACGCCTCAATTGATCTTGGACGGACCATACTTTTGGCCTCAATGGTGTATGACTGGTGCTATAATCTGTTAACGCCGGAGGAAAAAAAGTTATTGGTTGGTCGGATGGAAACAATGGCTACCCAGCTGGAGATCAAATGGCCATATCTCATTGAGGGTTCCATCGTCGGTCACGGAAATGAAGCTCAATTTTCAAGGGACATGCTGGCCTGTGGTATTGCGACCTATGATGAAAAACCACAGATCTACAATTTGGTTGCGGGTAGAATTTTAGCCGAATTCGTTCCCGTTCGCAAGTTCTTTTATCCGGCGTCCTATCATCATCAGGGTACGAGTTATGGACCCAGCAGGTTCCACTGGGAGATCTGGTCAACTTTTCTCTTTGACCGCATGGGCCATCCGAATGTATATGGCACGGATCAGGGAAAAGTACCTTACCGCTGGATATACCTGAGAAGGCCTGACGGGCAATTGTTCAGAGATGGAGATGGATATAAAGAGAATATCGAGTTTGGAAAATATTGGAACAATCCCGGAGATGCGCTGACCGGATTTTATTTTAATGATCCGATAATCATCGGCGAGGCAATTAAACAGGGTTTTGTAGGCAAGACTTCCGACTACCTGTTTGACTATTTGTTTTTTAATACCACCGTAGAGCCCCATATGGATAAAGAGGGACTGCCGTTAACTAAGTATTTTAAAGAACCGCTTGGTGCAATGGTTGCGCGAACAGGTTGGGAAGAAGGGATTGAATCCAGGGCGGTAGTGGCCGAGATGAAAATAGGGATGTACTATTTCTTAAATCACCAGCACCTCGACGCCGGCAGCTTTCAATTGTATTACAAAGGACCTTTGGCCATTGAATCGGGTATCTATGAAGGAACCCATGGCTACTATGGCAGCGATCATTTCAAACATTACTACCAGAGAACTATTGCGCATAACAGTATGCTGGTTTATGATCCAGCCGAAAAGTTTTTTTGGGAGAATGACGAAGGGAAAATGGAACTGAGAAATGATGGCGGCCAGCAATATCCCGAGAATAAAAAGACCCCGGACAATCTCGAAGAATTTTTAAAGAAGGATTTTAAGACCGGTGAGGTACTTGCGCACGGTTTTGGGCCTGATACCATGAAGCCGGAATTTTCATACCTGAAAGGTGAGCTGGCGGAAGCCTACAGTGATAAGATAAAAAGTTTCAGGCGTTCGTTTGTGTTCTTGAACATGAACGACCCAAGAGTGCCGGCGGCACTGGTGGTTTTCGACAAAGTAGTTGCGTCCAATAAAGATTTCAAGAAGTATTGGTTGTTGCACTGTATTGAAGAGCCGGTTGTTTCCGGAAATATCGCCGTAATCAAACGCAGTGAAAAAGGCTACGATGGAAAAATGATCAATACCACGTTGTTGCCATCTGCGGATAACCTGACCGTTAACAAGATTGGTGGACCGGGAAAGGAGTTCGATGTATTCGGTGTAAATTATACGCAAGCATCACACAGACCTGAAACCAATTCCGTTGAAGGAGGGGCATGGCGGATCGAAGTTTTTCCCCGAAACGCTGCGCTCATAGACAATTTCTTAAACGTTATGCAGGTAATGGATAACGACGAAAACGCTTCACCGCTCTCAGTCGAAAAAATGGAGGCAGGGAAGATGGTGGGCACGAAGATTGGGAACAGGATTGTTCTCTTTTCTACGGATGGCGAAGTTATAGCTGAAAAGGTGAAAATTAAAATCACAGGCGAAGGGAATTTCAAAGTATTGTTAACAGACATGGAGGAGGGCGAGTGGAAAATCGAATGTCTCACAAATACCAAAAATTCAATTCCTGTCATTAAAAATGACAAACAGCTTCTTTACTTCGATGCAAAAAGCGGTGATTATATCATATCTAAAAAATGATTTTGCGATTAATAGCTTGTAGAAAGCGTTGGACCTTTATGGGTTTGAAATGCTAAGAGGATGGCAAGGCATTTAAAAGTCTGCAATTTTCCTTTTATAGTAATAGATCCCGATGGAAAAAAGAATGTTTCTTGCCTATTTTTTTATTCAGGTTAAGGACTAACGGCCCGGTTTTTCCTGACTGTACGGATAAACTATTGTCTTTAAACCCGAAAAAAGTCATACGACCTTATCAGCAATCGGTAGTAAAATACATTCATCCCGGCAATTCCTTGGGAGCCCTCAATTTTGGCTGTTGTGGACGAGTAACGAATAGTCGTAACGATAATTATTCAACGACTACAATTACTTTGGTGGGTTATTAATAACTACAGCCGCCAGATGCCACCATTCAACAAGCCAATAAACCTTTCAAGCACAACCTGACTCTTACCAGCGCAATGTGCTTGTATCAGAATATTGTTTCGGCGTATTTTATTGATAGAAAATCCCGAACGACAAATTTGATTCACATTCACACTGACATTTAATGCAATCTGATATAAAGAAGTTTCTGGTGTTTTTATTTTTTTTCTTGTGCCAGATAGCTAATGGCCAGTCGATCTATGATAAAAAATCTGTTAAATCAATTATGGACAAAGTGAACAACTATCAACTTGCAAATCCATGGACAGATTTTGACGACAATTGGATACGCGGAACTTATTACACCGGAGTAATGGCCTGTTATCAGGCTACAGGTGATAAGAAATTTCTAGATCAATGTGATTCTCTTGGGAATAAGTTTAATTGGCAACTTCCCGTATTAAAGACTGATTCCAGAGGTAGTGGCGCCAATCTGTTAACGTTTGCTCAAACGTGGCTTGAAAGCTACATGGTCGGGAAGGATAAGGACAAGATCAGGCCCACCATATCTCATCTCGAAAATTCTGGGATTCGAAATCCAGTTTCCGGTCCTTTGAATTGGTATTATGAGGAGGGAAGGCGATATGTCGACGGTCTGTTTACAGGTCCTCCCGCCCTTGCGATGTTATATTCCATTACGAAGGAGGAAAAATATGCGCAATGGATGGATGCATTTTTTTGGGATGTATATGGCAACTTGTATGATATAGAAGAGAATTTATTTTACCGCGATTCCCGGTTCTTCCCTGATTGTCTTGAGCAAAGAAAATTGGATCCGGCCTGGCAGGGGAATGATCAGGTTACCGCGAATGGAAAAAAGGTGATCTGGTCGAGGGGCAATGGGTGGGCTCTTGCCGGAATTACCCGGGTCTTGAAATACCTGCCCCGGGACAACGCGTCGTATAAGAGATATGAAAAACTATTTAAGGACATGGCTTATGCGATAAAAAACCTTCAATCTGAAGAGGGCTTTTGGTATCCGAATCTCCACGATCCTGAACATTTTGGGGTTAAGGAAACCAGTGGGACAAGTTTTTTCATTTATGGATTTGCTTATGGGATCAATAATGGGATCCTCAATGAGCAGGAATATCTGCCCGTTATTGAGAAAGCCTGGAAGTCGGTTTATGAATCAGTTAGCAGGGAAGGCAAAGTTCAATGGGGACAGGGCGTTGGAGATCGTCCGGTGATGATAAAAAAAGAGGATTCGCATGAATATGTCACCGGAACCTTTTTGCTGGCTGCAAGCGAAGTGTACAAGCTAAAAAAATAAGCGCTTCATTTTTAACCCGCTTCGACTACCTTATTGAGTGGATGAATAGATTAGCATTGTTAATATATATAGTTTTTTCGATATGGTTTATTATGGATAAATTGTTGAATTATAAATCTCAAGCCTTCGTATCCCATCATGGATTTCAATTCACACCTAAAGAAAAATCTCCTGGTTTTATTTTTTCTGTTTACGGCATCAGGTATTCACGCGCAGCAAAAAAGGATCTATATTGCCAATGATGATCATACGGATTACCTATGGTCGGCTGATGAAAGAACCTACCGGAAAGTATTTCTGGATATGCTCGATTATTATATCCGAAAGGCTGATTCCACAATAAACAATAAACTTCCCTCCGAACTTCAAAGTCGTTTCAATTGCGACGGGAACTTCTGGTTATGGACCTATGAACAAAACAAAACAAAGGCTGAGGTAGTGAAGTTGATTGATAAAATAAAGTCGGGGCACATCAGTGTACCCTTCAATGCCCTGGTTAGCTGTCATGGCGGCACACCTGCAGAAGCCGTCTTGCGCGGAATGTATTATGCGGGAAGTTTGGAAAGAAGATTTAAGCTCGACCTTGACCTGGCGGTGGCGATGGAAATCAAACACATCCAATGGGGTTGTCCTCTCTCTGGGCTGGGGCTGGAGCAAAATACAGTTGGAAAGGCGTCTGCGGTTGTGCTTCGGAATTCCGTGACAGTCAACTGGCAAATCGCGAGCACGAGATCTATTGGTATACGGGTCTGGACGGCAGGAAGATCTTATTAAAATGGTATTCTTTAAATGACACTGTGCCGCCGGGACGTCGCGACAAAAATGAGTCTTTGGGTGGTTATGCGGAAGCGCGCGACCCTTCTTTCGCCATTAATGTTTGCAAAAAGAAATTCCATTCGGCTAATTATAATAACTTCAATGTCGCTGGTGCGTTTGGTTACGGCTGGGATGATCTAGCCTCTTACAACGCCGATGGTTTTATAGATGCGGCCAAAGCATCAACAGATGCATCATATAAAGTTGTGGTTTCAAATGAGCAGGACTTTTTTGAGGATTTCGAATCGACCCATGGGGCATCGTTGCCTATTAGTTCCGTTACTTTTGGAAATGAGTGGGATGTGTTGTGTGCTTCTCTCCAGGAAACATCCGCCAAAGTAAAACGATCACTGATAATGTTGCGGGCAGCGGAGGCCATGTCAGCCCTGATATCGCCATACAATCCCTTGTTCGGTTCAACTTTGGATAGCACACGCATCAAAGCGTGGATGGGGTACGGGTTGTATTGGGAGCATGACTGGACAACGGATAATCTGAAAGTTATTTCTTCTGCCCAACGCGCTGCATGGCAAAGAAAGATGGAAGGTCAGGCAAGCGATTACGCTGACAGGTTGTACGATGCAGCAATTCTTGAATTAGGGAAACAGATCCCGAAGAAAGGTGCGCGCGAGCGATCCGATAGCTATCGGATTTTCGTTTTTAATCCACTGAGCTGGAAGCGTTCAGATTACGCCGATTACGCATACACTGGCCGCGATGTCATTGTTAAAGACGTTACTTCGGGAGTGCAGGTGCCACACCAGACCATTATCAAAAATGGCATTTCTTATCTGAGGATCCTCGCAGCTGATATTCCGTCAGTTGGGTATAAGGTTTTTGAGATTCAATCCCGCAAAGGCACCACATTCCGTGATGCTGCGACGGTTTCTTCTGATAATGCTGTGATTGAAAACAACCTATATAAAGTAACCATCAATAAAACAGGTGCAATTACAAGTTTGGTGGACAAGAGAAACAATAACAGGGAATGTATTGGAAGCGGAAAAGCAAATGATCTAGGTTCCTTATCCGATGATGGTTCAGTCACTGTTGAGAATTTTGGTCCGGTGTCTGTTACGCTGAAAGCAATTTCATCAGATCCTCTATCCCATACTACGCGCATAACCTTATACAAAGACCTGCCGCGAGTAGATATCGATAATCAGATCACACAAAATTTTACAGATGTCAGGAAATGGAAATTTGCCTTTAATTTAAATAACCCAGAAACCTGGCACGAAGAAGTGGGAGCAATTATAAAAGCCGGACTCGCCAGTAACGGAGGTCACTATTCAACCGCCAACGCGTCCTATAAATATCAGACGTTAAACCACTTTGTATCCGTTAATGAAGCGGATTATGGAATTACATTATCAAACCGGGATTGTTATTTTATGCAGCTGGGCAATAGCACTCCTGATTTTCTGGATGAGACTTCCAGTACGCTGAATGTATTGGCGGGCGGCAGGGCATTACTGCCTGACAGGGGCATTGCAAACCAGGATGGCGACACGCTCTTTAATCAAAGTTTTGCCATTAGCACACACAAAACCTTTAATGAAGCAAGTGAAATGAAACTTGCTTTAGAACATCAAACACCCTTTGTTACCGGGGCAGTAACGGGTGAGACAGGCAATTATCCCGCCTCTGTTTATTCATTTCTATCGGTTGCCGATCCTAATGTTCTGGTATGGGCTTTAAAACCCGCGGAAGAAGGGTATGCCGATCGCGGATTGATCATCAGAGCATGGAATTTCGGAACGACCTTCAGTAAGAGCAGTATTGTTTTTAACAACAAAATTTCTGATGCTTATGAGGCAAGTCATGTGGAAACAGATTTGCAGGTGAGTCCTTACTCCGGTTCTGAATTGAAAACAAATATTCCAGCAAAGGGTATGAACACATATCGGACAAAATTTTCTGGACTAAAGTGATCATCTGCATATGAGCGATACTATTTCCGAAACAAAAAACAAAGGCTACGGGGAATCCAGGAGATCGTTCCTTGGCAAATTTGCAACGGCTTCCCTGGCCGTGCCTTTGCTGCCCACAACACTTGTCGGTGGTCAGCAGATTTCTCCGCCGCGCAACAAAATGATACCCACGATGACGGGTCCGGTTCCGACCGACAAACTCGGCACCATGCTCGTACACGAACACGTACTCTGGGGGCCGATCCCCGACGAAGCACGTGAGCGTTCGGTGGAAATTGCTGTGGGTTATCTGCAGGAAGCTACCCGCGTTGGTATCGATTCCCTTGCGTGTTTGTCGCCCGACCGCGATATCAAGCTATATGCTCAGATCGCAGAGCGATCTCCGGTTCGAATAGTCGTTTCGACCGGAACATATCTTTACTCGCGCTCGAAATCAGAGCATCAGCAGATGAGCGAACAGCAATTGTTCGAGCGTATTATTCGCGAGACTACAGAAGGAATAGATGGAACAAAGTTGAGGGCGGGTATAATCAAAGTTGCTGCATCGAAGTCGCCGTTCACGGACTGGGAGAAGGCTGCATTTCGCGCCACAGGTCGTGCGCAACGCGAGACGGGTGCGCCAGTAGCCACACATGCTGTGTTTGCGCCGCGCGAACAATTCGACCTGCTCGTTGCATCGGGAGCAGATCCCCGTCGCTGTTTCTTTTCACACGTCGAGAACAAAGTTGGCTGGGCCGGACGCAATCTAGAACAGCAAGCGGACTACCTCGTAGCAATCGCGAAAGAAGGCGGGTCACACCTTTTCAATAATTTTGGTTTGATACATCACACGGCGTGGTCCGATCTTGTTTTTATGATCCAGCGCCTTTGTGACCGGGGGTGCATGGACAAAGTTCTGATTTCTATTGATCTGGCCTGGGAGTGGATAAAAGGGGAACCTGTTATCCAGCATGCTGACCGATATCCGGAAATACAACCTCGTACCTATTCGCACATGATCACCGATGTTGTTCCTGCTTTGCTGAAGGCAGGGTTCAGCGCCCAGGACGTCAGGACATTTCTTGTGGACAACCCGAGGAAGTTTTTTGAAGGAAATCCGTGAATTCGAGTGTGCACTTTACGATCTTATATGTTTTTGGTATGGACTCCTGAGATTCGACGAAGGGCGTGGTCAGTCTCCGCAGTGTCTCCTGTCTCAGGGACGCTGCGGATTTCAAAAAACATAAATCAATACTTTCAAACCTAAGTTCATGATCATTCAAAAACAACCTCGATCCCTTACACGTTATACATACCCTATACTAATCCTATGGTGCCAATGGCAATATCAAAAGCCTTCTGCGTTATCGGAACCTTCGTGGTTTGTCCGGTACAGACGTTACGGCTACCCCTCAGCTCTTTGATGACCTTGCCTTCACCTATATAATACAGGAGAAGGCAACCGCCTCAGCAAGGTAACGGATGCTACGACGCGGCTTGAAGGTTACCACGATGCTTCGTCCGAAGTGCTTCACGCAGGCGGGCCTTTGCGTGATGCTAGTGCCTTTACGTGGCACAAAAGTTGAACAACCCCCAAATAAAAAAAGCCCGGCATCACCAGGCTTCTCCATCACTTAACCATATCTCATTACAACGCCGCCAGCGAAGAGTTGGCTTCTTTCATCGACTTCGGCATTTCATTATTTCCAAAGAGCACATCCATCGATATCCGGTAAAGATCGGTGTTGTGAACGTTTTTCTGCTTGGAGAAGATTGCGTAGTTGCCGTCGTGGGTTATGCTGAAAAATTCGTCGTCGAGGGATCCGTTTACTGCAGGGCCGAGGTTTTCAGGTGTGGTCCAGTTTGTCCATGAATCATCCATGCGTTTTGTTACATAGATGTCATATCCGCCATAACCGCTATGGCCTTTTGATGCGAAGTACAGCGTCTTGTTATCAGACGCAAGGAAAGGTGAAGATTCTTCAGACCCGGTGTTGATAACCGTGCCCATGTTAACAGGCTCGGTGGCTTTTTCGCCATCCCAGAAGCTTACGAAAAGATCGCGTTTTCCAATAGATTCGATGCGTTCTACCGACCTGATGATAACACCGTTCTTAAGATCGACGAAGGAGTTGGAATGACTTGACATGTTGTAATCTCCCTCGATGTCGATGGCGGTAGGTACCGACCAGTCCCCGTTCTGTTTTACACTGTAGGAAAGACCGGCGCGCATCTTCCCTTTTTTCAGGTATTGGTTGCCAAGTATAAGTGTATCACCAGTAGCGCTTATGTTATTGATGTAATTGGGCCCCGAATTATTCAATACCCCAGTCATGTGGATGGGCTCGGACCATGTATTTCTAGTCTTATCAAATTCTGAATACCAGATATCCTCCGGATCATTCACGCCATTTGAGTTGCCGGGATGATTGTTACGGCTGAAATACAAACGGTTTCCGCAAGGAGTGATCCTGGGTTTGATATCATCATAAGGACTGTTGATCGAATTCCCTAATTCCACCGGCATGGCGTCAACGTTAACTTCCGTGGCGATTTTGATGTTGGTTGCGGCACTACGGCCCACAGGTTGGCTACTGCCATTGTTGGCGCCATCGTAAGACTGTGCCTGAATGGAATAAAATCCGGCTACGATCAGGAAGAATACAAGGATGGTGATCTTCACCGCTGTTTCTTTAATTCTGCTAAGGACCATCATGCTTATATGTGTTTAAATGATTTAGTTTCTTTTTCTGTTCGACATACAAAGGTGGATCAAATACAGCCGCTGGAAATCAAGGGAATCCTGATTTGGAAAAAATCATCTGAAACTGAGAAAAACCCGTTTTTTGGGCTGTTTAGGCGGTTTTAGCTGAATAGAATCTTTGGGGCCTCAAAATGCCCCATTTCGACTCAGGGTTTCCCTGATCGAGCCTCAGACATTTCCTGATACGTATCGGGGTAAATAACCAACTCTATTATGCAGAATGTAAAAAGTAAACCTGCACAGCGAAAGACTGTTGAACACGTACCAGAAGGGATGCATACGGTAACGCCATTTTTGATCGTGGATGGAGCCGGGAAGTCTATTGAATTTATTAAAAATGCATTTAATGGCGAGCAGACTTTTAACTGGAAGGAAGACGATGGCAAGGTCTGGGACTTTTAGCTCGTGCGCTCTTCTCGTGGATGAACTCACAAGCAATGCGGTACTGCGGCTGGCGCTTACTAATTTGGCAGAGAAATGTATAAGTACAAAAGAAAAATAAGTAGCAGTCATTTTGAAGATTCAACTGGGCGTAAAAGTATTGTCAAGGGTGGTAAAAAAGGAAGGCGGGTACTGGTATTTTTCCCATCCTTTCCGAGGAGGGGATAGTTCACGCGAGTGAACTTGCGTGGTGCAAACCGTAACCTCCGACCTATTTTGGAACTAACACAATTTTGTCATACTTTGATGATGTGACCTTTCCGTAATAAGTAACAACGGTTATCATTATGAACTGGACCCAGGTAATCGACCCCTTTAATAACATCGGCTTGTCAGCGTTGGTCGCGCTGATCCCCATCCTCTTTATTTTTTGGGCCCTGATAATAAAAAAAATGAAGGGCTATCAGGCCAGCCTGACCGCCACAATAATTGCAATCATCATTGCTGTTCTGGTATATGGGATGCCAGTAAAACTGGCGTTGCTTTCCACGGGTCATGGCATTTTGTACGGTTTATTTCCTATTTGCTGGATAGTCTTAACTGCCGTCTTTTTATTTAATATTACCGTGAAAAGCGGTCAGTTTGAAGTGATCAAACACTTTATGGCTTCTATCACTTCAGACAGAAGATTGCAGGCATTGCTGATCGCATTTTCATTCGGATCTTTTCTGGAAGGTACCGCCGGGTTTGGAGCTCCCGTGGCCATCACTGCCGCGATGCTCGTGGGACTGGGCTTCAACCCTCTGTATGCTGCGGGAATATGCCTGATCGCGAATACCGCCCCCGTTGCGTTTGGGGCAATCGGCATTCCTATTACGGTTGCGTCCCAGGTTTCAGGAATTCCTGAAATGGCTATTTCTCAAATGGTAGGAAGAACACTTCCCATCTTATCGGTTGTTCTGCCTTTTTATCTCGTCGTGTTAATGTCCGGCGTCAGAAAGACAAGAGAAGTATTACCAGCCATTTTGGTTTCGGGAATTTCTTTTGCTTTCCTGCAATGGTCGACCTCTAACTACCTCGGTCCGGCCCTTCCGGATGTCATCGCCGGCATCGGCTCGATCGTATGTCTCATCGCGCTCTTAAAGTTCTGGAAACCAAAAACCATCTGGCGGTTTAATGACGAAGTGCCGCCTGTGATCGATACCAATATCCACTACTCGCTTGGACAGATAGTCAGGGCGTGGTCTCCCTTCCTGCTTTTGACCATTCTTATTATAGCCTGGGGCATTCAACCTATTAAGGATGCCTTGAATTCCGTGGGCTTTTTGCAATTCGAAGTCCCGCAGATCCACAATGTTATTGTAAACAGAAACGGAACGGAATTGCCGCAAATTTTTAGATTCAATTATTTATCCGCCTCCGGAACTGCCATCTTCGTCACCTGTTTAATTGCCATGCCCCTTGTAGGTATCAGTTTTCGTCAGGGCCTGCAAATATTTGGATCGACACTTCAGCAGCTGAAATTTCCCATCATTACGATCGCCGCGGTGTTAGGCTTCGCTTATATTGTTAATGCGTCGGGTATTACCATAACTCTCGCGGAAGCCCTTGCGAATACAGGTTTCCTCTTTCCGTTCTTTGCTCCAGTGTTAGGTTGGCTGGGAGTTTTTATTACGGGATCGGATACTTCAGCAAATGCTTTGTTTGCAAAACTGCAGTATGAGACGGCCACGGCCATCGGGGTAGATCCGGTCGTGACTGTATCGGCCAATGTTTCAGGAGGTGTTGTTGGAAAAATGATCTCTCCCCAGTCGATCGCGGTGGCAGCCGCGGCGGGACAACTCGTCGGAAAGGAGTCAGATCTCTTCCGATTTACAGTCAAGCACAGTTTCTATATGCTGATCTTTATTTGCTTAATCGTATTGTCCCAGGCGTATCTGTTTCAGTGGCTGATCCCCACCTACCGGATGTTGGACGCAAACACAATTGTTTCTATTTCCAATGCGCCACTCGGGTTTATTTATCTGCTGATATGCGCTGTAGTGTTGGTTATCTTTGCGGTGGCTGTTCGTTTGGCCAACAAGCGAAAAACTGATAATCCTGAAGTTTCAAAGGTCAATCCTGCAAAATAGCCTAGAAATAATTGGGTAGTGTGTCAGTCAATTATTGAAAATATTGTAAATGTACATATTACACTTAATTAAAATAATGTATCTTGAATCCTGATTACTAACCACTGATTACCGATTCCGATTACAGAATACTGAATACATACCGAATACTGAATACTGAATACTGAATACTGAAGCCGTGGGTCACATTACATTTATAGACTGGGCCGTCATCCTGTTATACTTCGCCATTGTGGCAGGTGTCTCGTACTGGGCAGTACGGAGGAAAAAGAATTCTGCTGAAGATTATTTTCTCGCGGGCCGTCACCTTGGTTGGTTTGTTGTAGGGGCTTCGATTTTTGCATCGAATATCGGATCGGAACACCTCGTAGGACTCTCAGGCTCCGGGGCCACCGATGGTGTTGCACTGGCGCACTATGAACTTCATGCGTGGTGTTTGCTCGTACTGGGGTGGGTGATGGTTCCGTTTTATATGCGATCGAAAGTTTTCACCATGCCTGAATTTCTGGAAAGACGTTTTAATCCCCAGGCCAGAACCGTATTATCGATTATTTCATTGGTTGCCTATGTTTTAACGAAGATAGCAGTAGGGATTTTTGCGGGTGGAATTGTATTCGCTGTGTTGTTGCCGGAAATCGGATTTCTCGGGCTCGATAGTTTCTGGGTGGGATCTATTTTGGTAATCGTACTGACTGGTGTTTATACGGTGATCGGGGGTATGCGTGCCGTAGCCTACACTGAAGCTTTGCAAACTATTGTACTTATCCTTGGCTCCTTACTGGTCACGATCTACGGGTTGGATGCACTGGGTGGGTGGGATCGGCTTCGCGAAATCTGTGGTTCTGAAATGTTTAATCTCTGGAAACCCCTTGTTCCCGATGGAATGGAAAGTACGTGGGCACCTGTGCGCGAGACTGGAAAAATTGCATGGTATTTTAATGACAACTATCCATGGCTGGGAATGTTGTTTTGCGCTCCCATTATCGGACTATGGTACTGGTGTACTGACCAATATATAGTACAACGAACACTTGGAGCTCCGAATGAAACGGAAGCAAGGCGCGGTTCGATCTTCGCTTCTTTTCTGAAACTACTTCCCGTTTTTATTTTTATTATTCCGGGGATGATCTGTTTTGCTTTGGGTAAATCGGGCGAGGTTCCCGCGATGCAACAAGCCTTATTCAATGAGCAGGGAGAGTTGATTCGCGATAATGCACAGCAAGCATTTCCCATGCTGGTGATCCATGTGCTGCCCACGGGAGTCCGAGGAATTGTAGTCGCGGGATTACTTGCAGCTTTGATGAGCTCCTTAGCCGGCGTCTTCAATGCGTGTTCCACTTTGTTCACGATGGATTTTTATTCTCGATTCAGGCCCAATGCCTCACAACAACAACTAGTTTGGATCGGAAGGGTGGCTACGGGTGTGATGGTGGTGATCGGGCTATTATGGATACCTGTCATCCAGGGAGGTAAAGGTTTATACGATTATCTCCAGGGTATCCAGGCGTACCTTGCACCACCAATTTTTGTAGTTTTCTTTTTTGGTATTTTTTTCAAAAGACTGAATGGACCGGGTTGTCTCGCCGCGTTACTGGTTGGTTTTGCAATGGGTTTATTCAGACTTGCGGTGGATACGCCGATGAAACTTTCCGCAAATTTCGCTTATGACGAGGGATCATTTTTCTGGATCATCAACAACATTTTTTTTCAATATTACAGCCTTCTGATCACACTTGTTTGCGTGGCGGTTTTTGTGGGCGTCAGCTATTCAACCGCGGCTCCTTCCTATGAAAAGATCAGCGGATTGACATTCGCTACCCTGACCGAAGCTGATAAAATAAAGACAAGGAGAAGCTGGGAATCAAAGGATGTCATTTCATCTTTGATCGTGATCGGCCTGATCGCTGCGGCATATTTGTATTTCACGGGATAATCACGCGGTCATATTGCATAGATATAAGGTCGTGTCTTATGCTTTCAATAACTGCGGCTGATCCTCGAAGAACAAATGGTCGGTGGAAATTTTTGACAACTCCTCACTCACTCCAAAATTATAGGTTAGAAGTGTAATGTTGATCTTTTCATCATCCTTTCTTGCCACCTGGATGGCAGGAACAAAATCTATATCACCCGATGACAGGACGACCTCATACTTTTTCAACGCGTAATAAACCAAATAAGACCCGATGGCGACATCCACTTGTCTTTGCGCACCACCTTCCATCTGATAAAGGTTTACAACAAAGCCCGCTTTTTTCATCGTATAATAAAACTGATTCAGACCAAAATCCACGCCGTGTGAATCAACACTATTAAATATGATAGGAAGACATGATGCCTTGAACTTTGTTTCCAGGAAATTTTTGGTGGCCAGATAGTCGAGCTTGCCCCGGCCTTTGCTTGCCTTCGTTACATATCCGACGTCTATCAGCCAGGCCAGGTGCATTATGAGGATATTAAAACCATTATCCGCGAATTAATATAGAACAAATTTCTGTGCCTATTGCGATTTTGTTTCGGAACAACAGAGCCCGTTCCACAACAATTGTGAAAAGAATTCAGGTTGTAGCTTCAGATCGTTAAAATCCGAAGCGGAACTCATCTTTGCTGCGCTCAGAACGTTTGAATGAAAGATCGCAGCCAGTGTCTCTCTATTCTCAAGTGGACAATCGGGATGTGTAAAGAGCTGGATGAGCGGTGTGGAATTTCCAGGATGGATCACCCGCGGTTCCTTTTGCGAAACCTTTATGGTTTCAAATTGCTCCATGAAAGCAATTACATCGGGATTTCTAGTGTAGTATTTGTACAACGCGGTCCATACCTGGAAAAAACTTTCCTTGAAACTTCTGCTTTTTTCTCCGGCATCTGCGATTACCCGGATTATTCTGGACGTCAGCATTGCAGACATTTCGCACAATAAGTTTTCTCGCGTATTAAAAATATTTTCTATCAGCCGACTGCTCATTTTTGAAAGGAAAGCAATCTCGGCCAGTGGTGTTCCCTGAAATTTCCCCGCTTTCAGGAGTTTGAGAGACGCTTCGAAAATTGCATTCTTCTCCATCGCTAAAATATCCGTTTTCATTTTATTATTATTGTTCATTATCATTCTTTACAAATTCAGCTAATATTCGAATTCGCTAACCTTAGCCGACTCCAAAATATCGCTCCTCATTTTGATTTTTCAAAAATAATATAACCGGGGGACTGGATGTCGTTTAATTTCTTCAAGGCGGTACTTTCACTATGTCAAATGACTTAAGCGTCTTTAAGATTGCTATAAGAAGCCGGAGGTGCCGGAGTGAAATTTTCCGGGACATAAAGAACCAGTATTTTCCCGCATTCGAATGCAAAGAGGAATCCTCGCGGTTTAGTGGCTAGAGCTGATCACTAATCCAGTCTGGTTTTGAACTTGCCAGTAGAGAATAGTTTTCCAAATAGAAAAGTTTGCTTTTCAGATCGCGTCACCTGCATTCGATTGTAATGGATCTGCCAGCCAAAATGTAAATCAGGCTACGATCTCTGAAATTACTTTTCCTGACACATCGGTCAACCGGAAAGGGCGACCCTGAAACTGATACGTAAGTTTTTCATGGTCAAACCCGAGTTGATTCAGGATCGTGGCCTGGACATCATGCACAGATACTTTGCCGCTGACAGGATAATATCCGATCTCATCGGTTTCTCCCCAGCTCATTCCCTGCTTGATTCCACCGCCGGCCATCCATATCGTAAAGGCTTCTACGTGATGATCACGACCAAGGAAAGGATTGTTTTTATTTTCACGATTTTCCTGCATGGGTGTTCGACCAAACTCACCTCCCCATACCACGAGCGTTTCTTCCAGTAGCCCGCGTTGTTTCAGATCGAGGATAAGGGCGGTCATGGCTCGGTCGATTTCGCGGCATTTGTTTTTTAGACCGATATCGATGGCCCCATCTGCACTGGTACCATGGGTATCCCAACCCCAGTCGAATAGTTGAACAAAACGAACGCCCTGCTCCACCAGTTTTCGCGCCAGCAAACAATTGTTTGAGAAAGAGGCTTTTCCTGGAGTCGTTCCATATAATTGATGAATGTAGTCAGGCTCATTATTGATGTTCATCACTTCGGGCACAGAAACCTGCATGCGGAAGGCCATTTCATATTGAGCAATTCGCGTAAGCGTTTCAGGATCCTTAAAGACATCGAAATGCTGGCGATTGGCTTCATTGATGGCATCGATCATTTTCTTTTTCATCTCGCGGTCAATGCCATCAGGGTCGCTGAGAAATAAAACAGGATCACCTTCCGACCGGCACTGCACTCCCTGATAAACAGATGGGAGGAATCCGCTTCCCCACACGCTTTTTCCCGCGTCCGGGGTTTTGCCACCGGAGGTTAGCACCACAAATCCTGGTAGGTTGCTGTTCTCTGTTCCCAATCCATACGTCACCCATGAGCCCATGCTAGGTCTTCCGAGTCTGGGTGAGCCTGAGTGTACGAATAGTTGCGCCGGCGCGTGGTTGAATTGATCGGTATAAACACCTTTCAGGAACGACACTTCATCGGCGATCTGTGCGAAGTGCGGCAGGTTTTCCGAAACGTATGCTCCGGATTCACCTCTTTGCTTAAAGACCG
This sequence comes from Cyclobacteriaceae bacterium, assembly GCA_040902445.1. Lineage (GTDB taxonomy): Bacteria > Bacteroidota > Bacteroidia > Cytophagales > Cyclobacteriaceae > Chryseosolibacter. The sequence goes on from JBBDXJ010000270.1 coordinate 34,754, forward strand.
CCTGTGGTCCAAGCATTTTTGGTACGCCTCGGATGAAAGCAAAACGTTTTCCTTCCAGCAGCGAAGGTGGACAAAGTTGATTGTTGAGTTTTTGAAGTTCTGGCTTGTAGTCAAACAGCTCCAGCTGCGACGGCGCTCCGGCCATATGCATGTAGATCACACGCTTGGCCTTTCCTGGAAAATGAGGAGGCCTCGGAGCCATTGGGCCGGCAATGGATGACACATCTTTTGGTCCGTTTTTCGGCGCGCAACTGCCCATCAAAGTACCCAGCGCTGCAGCACCCAGGCCCGCGGCGCTTTCCATTAAGAAATGCCTGCGGGAGATCTGCCGGAGGATTTCAAAGTTTAGATTGTGTTTATCCATATTATTTGCCGTTCAAATTTAAGGTTTTGCTCGCAAAGTTCTTGTTCAGTGTTTTGTCAAAATGTTCCGTGCTCACGAAGGGCGCAGTTTTGTTATTCTTCCTTTGTCTCTTGCTTCGTGCCTTAGCGTGAGCCAAAACCTTTCTCATCCTTTTGCGCCTGACAAAGGTCCTTCGCGCCTTTGCGTGCGACCAACCTTCGCGCCTTTTCTTTGCGCCTTTGCGCCTTTGCGAGCCATCATTTAACCCTACTCCTTCATTATAACCTCATCCAAATTCAGCATCGCATTTGCAACAACTGTCATCGCCGCGAGTTCGGGTGTTGCTTCCTCTGAGGCGATCATTCTTTTTGTTGCCGCATCATCTTTGCTGTAACGCTCCAATGCATGTTCATATAAATCTCTGAAAACAGTAACCTTGTTCCCGGGCATTTCACTTACAAGTAAGGTTTTATATCCGGCTTTGATCTGTTCTACGGGATCTTTTCCTTTTCTCATCATGTTTATGGCAAAGTGTCGCGCGGCAACGACAAAAGAAGAATCATTAAGTGTCACCAGAGCCTGTAGCGGAGTGTTTGTGCGTATGCGCCGGGTCACGCAGACCTCGCGACTGGAGCCGTCAAACATCATCAATGAAGGATAGGGACTTGTGCGCTTGCCATAAGTATACACCGATCTGCGGTAGCGATCTTCTCCTTCACTTTCCTTCCACAGTTCGCCATTGTAGACGGAGTTCCAGATCCCTTCAGGCTGGTAAGGCATAACACTTCTTCCAAACACTTTTTTGCTGAGCAATCCGCTGGCAGCAAGCGCCTGATCGCGAACCTGCTCGGCTGACAACCGAACTCGCGGACCACGGGCGAGGAATATATTAGTTGGATCTTTCTCGAGGTGCTCGTCTGTCAAACGAGAATCCTGGCGGTATGTGGCAGACATCGCAATCTCTTTCAGCAACTTCTTCACACTCCACTGGTGTTCATGCATAAATCGCAATGCAAGAAAGTCAAGCAACGCTCCATGTGTTGGGGTTGCACCCTGCGTACCAAAGTCTTCAAGGGTTTCTACGATGCCATAACCAAAGATCTGTTCCCAAAAACGGTTGACCGCCGCACGCGCAGTGAGTGGGTTATCTTCACTGAACAACCACTTCGCAAATCCCAATCGATTATAGGGCTGTCCGTCCGGGAAAGGATTTAATGACTCAGGTACATTGGGTTCAACCTCTTCGCCCAGGGTCAGCCAGTTGCCGCGCTCGAAAATACGCGTGGGGCGCCGTTGCTCCTGGTCGTTCTCAATCATAATAGGAGTGTTCTCTACTTTTGCATTGAGCAATTGCATGAACGTCTGATTTATGTCAGCATACGCGGGGTCAGTTTTTCCAGGAAGGTCGGTGCGAAATGCAAACCAGTCAATGGAACACACTGGACGTTCGGTTGGAATTGTTGAATTGTGAAAAACAAAGTAGAGATCATGTCTGCCCTCCACGGCTTTTAATGGAATTGAAATTACTTTCCTGGGACCGCCTGTGTTTGGCAATGTTGCCTGCCCGATAACAACACCGTCAAGCTTATCGAGCCTGACCTCAAAGGATCCTCCTGCGTTGTTGTTCCAGTAGTTAAAAAAAAGCAGCGTTTTTTCGTCGAGTTTTATTTGCTTCAGCCGCGCACTTCCTCCGGATCGGATACCTAACCATTTCGTATCAATGAGTTCGCCGTTGATGAATTCATCAAAATCATGCGGGTGATATTTTGGTTCAAGTGACTTAAGAAAGAGGTTTCCCTTCAATTCTTTTTCGGTGCCTGCGTGCTCACGGATCCATTTTCTGACAGACTCCAGCTTTTGCTGATCATCTTCCTTATATGTCCTGAGGTTAGGATGCTCGCTGTGGGTATCTTCATCACGGGTGTTATTGAAGAAAGCCATTGATTCATAATACTCCTCATGCACGAAGGGATCATAAGGGTGGGTGTGACATTGCACACACCCCATGGTCGTACTTTGCCATATTTCCCAGGTTGTGCTGACGCGGTCGACCACTGCAGCCACACGGAACTCTTCATCTTCGGTTCCTCCTTCATCATTGCTCATAGTATTACGGTGAAATGCTGTGGCAATAAGTTGGTCGTCCGATGGATTGGGAAGCAGGTCTCCTGCAAGTTGTTCAGTGGAAAACTGATCGAATGGAATGTCCTGGTTAAATGCCCTGATCACCCAATCTCGGTAGCGCCAAATGGTACGGCCCGCGTCCCGCTCATATCCTTTTGTATCGGAATACCGCGCCATATCAAGCCACCATGATGCCCACTTCTCACCAAAATGTGGTGACAAAAGCAACTCATCTACAACCTTTTCGTAAGCATCAGAGCTTTTATCATTCAAAAACATTTCCGCCTGGGCTTCAGTAGGAGGTAACCCGATGAGGTCAAGGTAAACCCTCCTGATCAGCATCGCCTTGTCTGCTTCCGCAGAAGGTTTCAGACCCTGCTGTCCGATCTTTTCAAGAATAAAATAATCGATCTCATTCTTTACCCATTCCTCATCTGAAAAAATGCCGGCAACCAGTTTACCTGATCCTGGAACCTCAACTTTCTTTGGTGCAACATATGCCCAGTGATCGCCCCACTCAGCGCCTTGTTCTATCCATTTTTTTAGAATATCAATATCATCCGGTGAAAGTGGTTCTTCTTTGTACGGCATGCGTACTTCCGGATCGGTGGATGTAATCCTGCGGATCATTTCACTGTGCTCCAAGTCCCCCGGAACAATACCAAACTTGCCCGACTCTGTAGTGTCAAGGGCTTCATTGCGGAACAAGACACTAAAATTGGCACTGCGCTTTACACCCCCATGACAACTGATGCAGTGTTTATTTAAGATTGGTTTGACCTGGGCGCTGAAATCGATTTTCTTTTCCTTACAGCCCCACATTAAACTGATTGATCCGGCTAATAAAAGTATGGCAAAGCCTTTCATAGGTATGATCCACATTTGAGGTACAAATTTAATCAATCCCCGCTTCATAGGAATAAAAAACTTGAAGCGGCTATTCAATCTGGAAAAGCCGTCTTCTGAGTTTATGCGGGTGAACTTATGAAGTTCCCAGGATATGCCTGGCCAACAAGCCGTTTCTAATACACCTGATTAAGGCACATGAATTGTTGAATTAATCCGACCGCTCAGACCCACATCAACAATGGTTGGGGGTCAATGGAAAACTTTAGCAGCCGTGAACACGGCGGTGAAAATTAAGAAAAATGATATATGGGAATCAAGGAAAAGGCTTCAAAGGGGATTCGCGGAATCAAGGAAGAATCAAAAGTTATAAAGGGTGAGAAAAGCAAGGATAAAAAATACTCGAGTTCAAAAGATTTCACAGAGGAGGAATCGGCAAAACTTGCGTTCGGTGAGTGCAAGATGAAATTATTTGATGTGAATAGTTGGAGCAACAGCGGTGGCATTGCCACCGCTGCTTTTGAGTTATACAGCCGCGATGGTTATTCGTTAACAAGGGAACGTGTTGAGAAGGGCGACTTTATTAAAATTGATCTTCCCGGACCTTTGCCTTTCTATTGGGTACGAGTGATTGAGATCGCTGACGGAGAAGACAGCGCGCAATTTATCGTTCAGCCATCATATGATCCTACGCGAAGAGAAGACACGACTGCGACGGATCACTTTTTCCAGGATCAGGCGCGCAGCATTTTTCGCGTTGAAAGAAATGGACAAGAGATCACAGCTATGGAAATTGGGTTGAACGAGGCCATCAACAACCGGGACTCTGAAGCAGGCCAGAAAGGTCTGATCAATACACTCGTATCGGAAGGAGGTTGGGCGGGCTTTCAAAAATATCAATGGAAAAGTCTGACCGACTATCTGGTCGGCATAAGATGATCTTGATCAATTGATCACATTTTAAGTGATCAAGCGCCTGTTATCTTAACAAAAATATCGGTTGATAGCGTGCAGAAACTCCAGATTGCGAATATTACTCCCCTTTTTTCTTTCAGATATCATTAATTTAAAGGTTTAGCGGGAATTTGTGACGCATCAGAAATTATTTCTACCTTAACCTGATGTCAAGAATAAACTACATAATCCTGATATTTGCTTTTAATTCCGGATGCCAGGTGACCGGCCAGGACCTTCGCGCTGTAAAAACAGCTGACGGAATTGAAATATCTGAAGGATCCTCAAAAATTTTATTTTATCAGGTCCATCCCAAATCCGAGAACGGAAAATATGAGCGGACAAATTATGTTCACCCGCTTTACAGTTTAAGTGGAAATATTATTACAGAAGATTTTCCTGAAGACCATCCGCACCACCACGGTATCTTCTGGTCGTGGCATCAGATCCTCTACAATGACAAACCCATCGCCGATGGATGGATGTCGGAAAACATTTCATGGGAGGTGTTGAAATCCGACGTCACAAAACAAAAAAATACCATCACCTTGACTAATGAAGTTTTATGGAAATCCGTGCTGAATAGCAATCAGAAGGAAGGGATTGTGAGGGAGAATTCCACGATCATTGTTCATAAGGCAAATGCATCCTATCGTCTTATTGATTTCGACATCAAACTTGCAGCGCTAAAGGACAATCTGAAGATCGGTGGATCGGATGACCCCAAAGGGTACGGTGGCTTTTCCCTGCGTTTTAAACTTCCGGACGATATTCGATTTTTGTCCCGGGACAAGGAGGTGGTCGCGGAGGAGCTCGCAGTTCAGGCGGGACCATGGTTAGATTTTTACGGATCGTTTGAAGGGAAAAATTTACCTGAAAGTGGTGTTGCTGTTTTTAGTCACCCGTCAAATCCAGGACATCCTCAACCGTGGATCTTGCGGAATCAAAAAAGTATGCAAAACCCTGCGTTCCCGGGCAACGTACCGGTTGAACTTTCAAAAGCCGGATTGCGCTTTAAATACCGTCTGGTAATTCACGGGCAAAATGTTAACATCAAGGATATTCAAAAATTGTATGAGGAATACGCCAGACCCTGAAGGACGCATTTATTGATCTGGTGCCATGGCCGATTTGTTTTATACTTTAAGAGCATTGTTTTTTTACCCCGGGAAATCAAGGGCGTTGAATTCGCAAGGTAACGTTTATGGATAGTTTTAGGAGGCTCCTCCGGAGCCGGATGAATAGGGCAGGAGTTTCCTGTTTATAGAAAAATTGAACTATCACCATTACTAGCTCCGGAGGAGCCTCCTGAAACGCACGGCATCATATGAAGGGTAGGTCCCGAAGATCCCGCGGCACGGATCAAAAAAGCTCTATTTTTCATGGAAGCCCATCTGATTAATATAGCAAAAACCCTGAATTTATCCAACTAAATTCCCTGCACAATATGCCCTTACTCATATCGCAGGGCCGTTTAATAAAGAATTTCTCTGAATTTTTCGGTAGAAACGAAACCCTTGCATCTTGGCTGCGTTTAGGTATTTAATCGAATGATTAAAACGTTTGTTTAATTCGAGATTCTTTGTTTATTTGGGATGTAAATCACAAACAATGGTCAAGACGAAGAAAAAGGACACTCTGGATCTGTCTACAGAAGAAAAAATCAAGAAGGCTGCCCTGAACTTGTTTACCAAAAAGGGCTATGCCGCAACCCGTACGCGGGATATCAGCGAAGAAGCAGGGATCAACCTGGCGTTACTCAATTATTATTATCGCAGCAAGGAGAAATTGTTCGAGCTGGTGATGACAGAGATCCTGCAAAACTTTTTCAGGGGCATTACACAAATATTCAACGATGAGAAAACTTCCCTGGACGAAAAGGTCAGGATCTTCGTGGCAAGCTACACGGGCTTGCTCAAGCAACAGCCTGACCTTCCTCTATTTATTTTTCATGAATTAAGGATGAACCCGGAAAAACTCGCGTCAAAAATGGGTGTGAATGAAGTCTTCAAATCCTTTTTCTTCAAACAACTGCGCAGTGAAATGCACAGGAAGAAGATCACCAGGATCCACCCGTTGCATTATGTCATCAACATGATCGCCATGTGCGTTTTTCCCTTTATCGCCGCGCCTTTGTTAAAACATATTGCAGGGATAGATGCAAAGAATTTTGAAATTCTAATTGACGAAAGGATAACACTGGTTCCCAAATGGATTGAATCGATCATGCAAACCAAATGATTTTTTTTGGGTTTGACTTAATCGCTGGAGTTACGTAAAACAATCCATTTGGCCACTAATGCCCGCCCGTAACGAAACGGAACGTTCGGGCGGGCTCAAAGACACAAAGAAATGCGTTTGGATTGAAGTGACAAAATAATCAAAAAATTTAGTGTCTTTGTGCCTGCGCATCGAAGTGCTTCGGCACACAGGTGTGGCAAAAATCAGGAGTACCATTGCTAACTCCCAGTTAATCATGTGATTAAATCAATTATTCAATACGGCGAAAAAATCTTCAGTATGAAAAGTTTAATATCACTGTTACTTATACCACTTCTTACACTCCAGGCGTGGAGCCAGGCCGCACTGACCCTCCAGGAATGCTACGAGCGAGCCGAAACCAATTATCCACTCATAAGGCAAAGAGAGTTACTGGAACAAACCAAAAATCTTTCTATAGAAAATGTTCTAAAGGGGTACCTTCCCCAAATAACCATCGGAGGTCAGGGGACCTATCAATCGGAGGTAACGCAGATCCCTGTTGAAATGCCCGGCGTAGAGCCGCTGAGCAACGATCAGTATAGAATTTTCGGCGAAGTATCTCAAACGCTTTACCATGGCGGGTTGGTGAGTCAACAAAGGAAAATGGAAGAGGTCAATGCTGCTATTGAAGAAAGAAAGCTTGCAGTAGACTTGTATCAACTCAAAAACCGGATAAATGAATTGTTTTTCGGCATCCTGTTTTTGCAGGCACAAACGGTACAAAGTGAATTAATTAAAGACGACATCAACGCAGGGCTAAAAAGAACTGAAGCTGCAATTGCCAACGGAACTGCTATCCGCAGTGGTGCAGATGTCCTTCGAGCGGAATTACTTCGTATAGAACAACGCATTATTGAAATGCAATCATCGGAGAATACCTATAGGGAAATATTGGGAATATTCATCAAGGCGAAGGTCGATGAAACCACTTTGCTTCAAAAACCACAATTCAACACTGCACCTTCCACCATAAGCCGCCCCGAGCTGGCGCTCTTTGATGCTCAGAAACAAAGTATCGAAATTAACAATGCTCTGCTCAGCGCAAGAAGAAGACCGCGGATGGAATTGTTTGTTCAGGGCGGATATGGAAGGCCGGGTTTGAACATGCTGGAAAATTCCTTCAATTTTTATTACCTCGGCGGCATACGGTTTAGCTGGTTGCTCTCGGGTTATTATACTTTCCGCAGGGAAAAGGAAGTCTTAAATCTGCGGCAACGATCACTTGATGTGCAAAAAGAGACATTTCTCTTTAACACCGGGCTGACGATTAACCAACATGATGCTGAAGTAGCAAAACTTCGGCGACTGATCGAGGTTGATGATGAAATAATAGCGCTGCGCTCCCGCGTGCGTCAAACTGCGGAGATTCAACTTGAAGAGGGTGTCATCACTCCAACAGACTTTATGCGCGAGGTGAACGCAGAGGATCAGGCAAAACAAAACCTTGCGCTGCACGAAACTCAATTGATGATGTCACAGGCGAAATATCAATTCGCTTCAGGTCAATAGTAAACTACACAAACCATGAAAAGTATTGTAAAAGTTTTTCTGATATCCCTTCTCTTCATTTCCTGCAATGATAACGCAAATAATTTTGATGCATCCGGCACCTTTGAAGCTGTCGAAGTGATCGTTTCCTCGGAAGTCTCCGGTACCATCGAACAACTCGATGTGGAGGAAGGATCGTCCGTCGAAAAAGGCCAGCTGCTGGGTTGGATCGATAGCACACAGCTTTATTTAAAGAAGAAACAGTTGCGCGCGCAGATCGACGCCATACTTTCGAAGCGCCCCCACATTGCCACGCAGCTCGCTTCTTATCGCGTTCAGCTGGATGCTGCCGAAAGGGAACAACAAAGGGTCCGGAACCTTTTTAAAGCTGAAGCTGCGACGCAAAAACAGGTTGACGACGCCACTGCGCAGGTAGGAGTTATCCGACGTCAAATGGAAGCGCATCGTTCCTCACTTGACATTTCATCCCAGGGACTGATCAGCGAAACCCTGCCGATTTCTGCGCAGATCGAACAACTGGAAGACCAATTGCAGCAGTCGAGAATTGTCAATCCCCTCGGTGGAACCATCCTTGCCCGCTATGCCGAAACTCACGAGCTGGCTGTGCCAGGCAAACCGTTGTACAAGGTCGCGGATATTTCCACGCTCGAATTGCGTGCCTACATTACTGGTACCCAAATACCACTTGTGAAGCTCAACCAGAAAGTTACAGTGTTTGCAGACAATGGTTCTGGCGGCTACAATGAATATCCAGGTACACTGACCTGGATCAGCAGCAAAGCTGAGTTTACCCCAAAGACCATTCAAACCAAAGAGGAAAGAGCTGATCTCGTGTATGCTATAAAAGTGCGTGTTAAAAATAATGGCTTTCTGAAAATTGGTATGTATGGCGAACTGAAGTTTTAACAATGCCGGTCATGGTTTCGATAAACACACTTTCCAAAACCTACGACAAAAGCGATATCCCTGCCGTTGACTCCATCTCGCTGCAGATAGCCGCTGGAGAACTCTTCGGTCTGATAGGTCCCGATGGCGCGGGGAAAACCACCTTGTTTCGGATGCTTACGACTTTGTTGTTACCTGATAGTGGCTCCGCAACGGTTGATGGCTTTGACATTGTCAAGGATTATAAAAAGATCCGCAACCATGTCGGCTATATGCCCGGGAGGTTCTCGCTGTACCAGGACCTGACTGTAGAGGAAAATCTTAATTTCTTTGCCACGCTCTTTGGAACGACCGTCGAGGAGAACTATCACCTGATCAAAGATATCTACATTCAAATCGAACCTTTTAAACACCGGCGCGCGGGCAAACTATCGGGGGGCATGAAACAAAAACTCGCGCTGAGTTGCGCCCTTATTCACAAACCGAAAGTGCTGTTCCTTGACGAGCCCACCACCGGTGTCGACCCGGTTTCCAGAAAAGAGTTTTGGGAAATGTTGAAGAGGCTCAAAGAACAAGGCATCACGATCCTTGTCTCCACTCCCTATATGGATGAGGCAACACTCTGCGACCGCATTGCGCTGATACAAGGCGGTAAGATCCTCGCAGTCGATACACCACTGTCCATAGTTAAACAATATCCGGAAACCCTATATGCAGTGCGTGCGGGGGAAATACCCCGGTTGTTGCTTGACCTGCGCAAATACGAAAATACCCTGCAGTGCTTTACGTTCGGAGAATACCTTCACTTTTCCCTTAAGCATGATCATTCAGGCGCAATTCCTGAAGTACGAAATTACCTGGAGTTACAGAGACATACAGACCTGGCAATTATGCCGGTGGTTCCCACGATAGAAGATTGTTTTATCCGCTTATTAAAACAATACTGATGGAAGCTGTTATTAAGACTGAAAGATTGACAAAACACTTCGGGGATTTTTACGCCGTAAACGAGATCACCTTTGAGGTAGGCCGCGGTGAGATCTTCGGTTTTCTCGGAGCCAATGGCGCAGGTAAAACAACGGCAATGCGCATGCTCATCGGGCTTTCCAAACCATCGTCGGGAAATGCTTCAATAGCTGGATTCGATGTATACCATGAAACAGAAAAGATCAAAAAGAATATTGGCTACATGAGCCAGAAATTTTCCTTGTACGAAGACCTCACGGTAATGGAAAATGTCCGGTTCTTTGGCGGCATATACGGATTGTCAGGCAAAACACTTCGTGAAAAAAGTGAAAGCCTCGTCGAACAGCTGGGGTTGCAATCCGCAAGGAAGAAACTCGTTGGCTCTCTTCCGCTTGGGTGGAAACAGAAATTATCTTTTTCTGTCGCCATTCTGCACGACCCAAAGATCGTTTTTCTGGATGAACCAACCGGCGGGGTTGATCCCGTCACCCGCAGACAGTTTTGGGATCTGATCTATGCCGCAACCCTTAAAGGAATGACGGTATTTGTGACGACACACTATATGGATGAAGCAGAATATTGCAACCGGATTTCAATAATGGTTGACGGCAGGATCAAAGCCCTGGGATCACCCGCAGACCTCCGGCAACATTATCACGCTTCCTCCATGGATGAAGTGTTTTACAAACTTGCACGGGAGGCTGAACGAACCGCGGACTGAGAAGTTGCCTGTGACCTGTTGCCAGTTTATCGGGTGTCGGGTGCGTTCATTGTTTATAGTTTAGAGATTAAAGTTTAGTTATGAGCGAAATGCTTGCGGAAGTTAGAAAGGATAAAGAGTATAGTCTAAAATCTATAATCGAAGTGTTAACGTTTCACTCAGCGCGACTCTACTATCGACTATGGACCATGGACTATGGACTGGATAACCTGCTAAAACAGAAACAGGCATTGCAATAAGAGGACAGAAGCACCAACACGCCAACACATCAACACATCAACACATGAACACATCAGCGCGACAATTCCTCACTTTCATAAAAAAAGAATTTACCCATGTTCTGCGCGACAAAAAAACACTACTGATCCTTTTTGGCCTTCCTGTTGTGCAGATCATTATTTTCGGATTTGCGCTTTCGAATGAAGTGAAAAATTCCAGGATTCTCATAGTCGACAATGCCAAAGATGAGATTTCACGGGAGATCATTTCCAAACTGGACGCCAGCAGATACTTTGAGCTTGAAAAGAAACCATTTACGCATCAACAGATTAATGATAGCTTCAGGGAAGGCAAGATAAAGCTGGCTGTAGTTTTTCCCTCCGGTTTCGGCAGTGACCTCCTGCATTTCAACAATGCACAGCTTCAGGTAATTGCAGACGCATCGGATCCCAATACAGCGAACACGCTGACGAATTACCTGACGAATATTGTTGTTGGCTATCAGTCGCAGAAATTCGCCAGTCAGAACATACCGCTGCAAATCAGCACCGAAGTACGAATGCTGTACAATCCGCAATTGAAAGGCGCCCATAATTTTGTTCCGGGTGTGATGGCGCTCGTACTTATGCTTGTCTGTGTGATGATGACGTCGATCTCCATAGTGCGGGAAAAGGAACTGGGCACCATGGAGATCCTGCTCGTATCTCCCTTCAAACCTGTTCTCGTTATTCTTTCGAAGGCGGTGCCGTATCTCATTCTTTCTCTGGTGAACGTCACTTCCATTCTGTTGTTGAGTGTTTTTGTATTGGATCTTCCCGTGAAGGGAAGTGTAGCGTTGCTCTTTGCTGAAAGTACGCTCTTTATTATCACCTCGCTTTCATTGGGATTATTTATTTCAGTAAGGGCGCAAACACAGCAGACGGCTATGCTCGTTTCGATGATGGGTATGTTGTTGCCGACTCTATTGTTGAGCGGTTTTATGTTTCCTATCGAAAACATGCCAAAGGTTTTACAATACATTTCCAATATTGTACCCGCCAAATGGTATTACATCATTGTTAAATCTATCATGATCAAAGGCCTCAGCTTTTCGGCGATCTGGAAAGAGACTGTGATCCTGTTGGGCATTACAGTTTTCTTTTTAGTCGTGAGCCTTAAAAACTTTAAGATCAGACTGGCATGAGAACCATCAGATTTCTTCTCGAAAAAGAATTCCGGCAAATATTCCGGAACAAAACGCTGCTCGCCATAATGTTGGTTGTCCCTGTTGTGCAGTTGCTGATCCTGCCCCTTGCGGCAAATTATGAGGTGAAAAACATTAACCTTTCAGTTGTTAATTTTGATAACTCCTCATTTGCCCGGGAACTTATCTCAAAGATCACGGCATCCGGATATTTTAAGTTAACAAGCCTGGAATACTCCATCGGCCGGGCTCTTGAAGATATCGAATCCGACCGTGCCGACCTGGTGCTTGAAATCCCCCGTGATTTTGAAAAGGATCTCATCAGGGAAAATCAACAGACGCTTTTTATTGCAGTAAATGCCATTAATGGTGTGAAGGCCGGGCTGGGAGCAGCGTATCTGACGGCGATCATTCGCGAATACAATCAGGAGATCAGAATTTCGCAGGTGCAAACTTCGGGTTTAAACGCAAGTCCCGTGATCGATATTATTCCTTCCAACTGGTATAATCCTTATATGAGCTATCGGCTTTTTATGGTCCCGGGTATCCTCGCTATTCTGGTGACCATGATCGGTGGTTACCTTTCAGCGCTGAATATTGTCAGGGAAAAGGAGACGGGGACCATTGAACAGATCAACGTTACACCTATACGAAAGCATCACTTCATTATTGGCAAGCTCATTCCTTTCTGGATACTGGGGTTAGTGGTGTTTACCCTCGGCCTCCTTGTGGGTTGGCTGGTATATGGTATGATACCGGAGGGCAGTCTCGCGCTGTTGTATTTTTTCCTCGGTCTTTATTTACTGGCTGTTCTTGGCCTGGGGCTGCTGATCTCTACTTTTACGGAAACGCAACAACAGGCTATGTTTATTGCTTTCTTTTTCGTGATGATCTTTATTCTAATGAGCGGCTTATTCACTTCAATTGACAGTATGCCGGAATGGGCCCAGCTTATCAGCAGGTTAAATCCCGTTAGCTATTTTATTGATGTGATGCGGATGGTTGTGTTAAAGGGGAGTGGCTTGTCTGATATTCTTCCCCACATCGGCGCAGTAATTTTATTTGCCATTGTTTTCAATACGTGGGCCGTGCTCAATTATAAGAAAACGGCGTGAAGGAGATACGAGTTACGAAGTACGAATTACGAAGACTGATTACTGATTACTGAATACTGATTACTGAATACTGATTACTGATTACTGATTACTGATTACTGATTACTGATTACCGATTACCGATTACCGATTACTGACTGCAATCAGTTCTTATAAAACTCATAATTCTCCTTGGTAATTATATCAATGGGCATGTAATCAATATTGGCGATGGGAATTTTCAGGATCAGGTGATGGTATAAGGCCATTATACCACGGTATCCCTGCTCTTCGGGTTTCTGGCAGATGAGAAAATTGATCTTGCCGTTCTTGAGGTATTGAATATTTTCCTCGATGTAGTCATAGCCGATAAGCAGCACATTTTTTCTGCCTTTTTTTTCCATGAATTTCGCCACTGAAAAAACCCTGGAGTTGGTTACAAATATCGAAGTGATATCGGGATTGCGTTCAAAAACTTCCGTAAGGCTTTTCTCTACGGCCTTGTAATCGGTCTGATTGATATTCATCTCGATTATGTCGGCATTGATCTTCTTATCTTTGAAATAAGTTCTGAATCCTTCTTCCTTTCGAACAACGTGGTGCTGGTTATCGATCTCCTTCACGATGTTTACGACGAGTATTTTACCGGTTTCACGTTTGGAGTAGCCTGCTAAACTAGCGGCCAGATAACCGCTTTTGAATAGTTCAGGGCCGATATAACACAAACTTTTCTGTGTGGGAATATCCGAGTTGATAAAAACGTAGGGAATTTTCAGCTCCTTACACGAGTTCGTGAAATGAATGGACTCTTCTATGAATGAAGGCGCCATCACAACCCCATCTATCTCATTTTCAAGGATGACCTTCGCCTTTTCCAAAAAGGATTTCTTATCGTTCTGATCGAAAAAATATCTTTCTATTTTGATGCCGTACTGGCTTAGTTCCGATTCAGCCCGGTTAATGCCATTCAAAGGTGCCTGCCAGTATGCGGTTTCTTCCGAGACTGCAGGTATGAGCACAGCAAACCGGTAAACCTTGCCCGATGCCAACCTTCTTGCAAGGATATTAGGCCTGTAGTTTAACCGTTTTATTATCTTTTGTATTTTGGCGCGCGTGGTTTCAGAAACACCGGTCCTGTTGTGCAGCACTCTGTCTACAGTGGCCAGCGAAACATTTGCCAGCCTGGCAATCTCTTTCACACCAATAGATTCCTCGTTGTTATTATTATTCATCTTATCGTTGCCTTTTTCCTTCATTGTGATGGAGTTTCAGAAACAAATTTAATCAAAAACCGCGAGCGTTCTGCTGCAAGATAAAGTCCGCTCATTTTTCAGTGCTGTTCATTCTGTACCTGGCCCACATCTCATCTACGAATTTATCCCACGTTACTCGCTGCGGTTGTGAACTTAGGTCGCTCCCGGTTTGCTTTTTTATTTCCTGAAGGAAAACGGAATCGTCCTCTGTCATCCATCGGTCGGCATAATCGAAGTACGCATCGTGGTTCCAGCGTTTTTTGGCATCCATGAGATGTGCTGACAACGCGGTTCCGACCCAGGAAATACTGGTGCAACAACGCCGATAGGCTTCAGATTGTGTTTTGTTTGGCCCGGGCCATTGCGCTGGCGGTAAATGCTCGTAAAGACCGCGATCACCTTTTCCGTCTTTTCCGGTATGTCCTGCGAAGATTGCTTTCGCTCCGGTCCATCCATTTCCGTACATCGTCTGGTCATCCTCACCGAAGCGGATACCGGGCATGCTATTGTTTGGGTTTTGCATTTCCTCATCCCCCAGCAGAATACCGGCAAATATTATGGGCCATTTCCTTCCATTTCCATATCCGCCTTCAGCGTGCCAACCACCGCCGTGTTTTGCCGCGCCCCAAAGGTCAATGCCGTACTGCACAAAAGATATAAGTAATTTCTCTTTCTCTGCCGGAGTAAAATCCAGCATCAACATCAAAGAAACAATAGATACAGCCCTGGAAGTTTCCCTGGAATATTCCGGCATGTTATCGGTAGGATGGGTCTGGCGGTTTCCCCATCCCCGGGTATGGTCTATCCAGGGTCTTTGGAATATCCGTTCCCATGTTAAAAGGTCGGGTGTACTCGCAACCCGTTCCAATGAAGGCAGCGCTGCCCGGTTCAGATCACTCGCCCGGTAAATGGTATTGCTCGTATCGCTGTAAGAAGGACGAAAACCGTCCGGCGGTACTGGCGCAGCAACACAGGTTAGCACGGCCGCGGATTTCAAATTGGTTTGCGGCTTTCCGTTGCGCGCCATAACGGGTGGCCTATCTAACTCATCATCCCCGAGGCTGATGGAAGAAATTAAAGAATAACCTGCTTTAAGTCTGACAGGTGGTTTTACAGTTAACTTTGCATCATATTCAATTGTCCGGCTGTCATGACCACTTTTAGAAGTTGTTGGCCCGTTGAGCATAGAACCGTTCCTGCCTGCTTCCGGCGAAGGTGTGATCGACGCAACCTCTACGGGTCCCACCACATAAAAATCACCCGTAATAAATTTTCCAACCGGTACCTTCCTGGTAAACCGCCAGGTGATCCCGTATTGTGATATGCTATCCATCAGGGGCAGATCGGAAACTCTCGGTGTCGCTGGTCTGTTTTCTTTTGTGTAAATAATGTCAGCAGTTGCTGGCATCACGGTGGCATGTTGACTTTTATTGCAGCCGGCAACCAGGATAAAACACAGTGTATTGATAAAAAAAGCTGTGGTCAGTTTCATTTGAGAGAATTTAGATTTTTGATATTGCCATTAAGATAACAAAAAAAATCACTGCAGCGTCTTGCTAAAAATTACAGTAAATTAATAGATTCTATATCTTTACTCTTGTTAATAATTAACCGCCAGCGTTGATCGATGAGAGCTGACTTCGGTACCGATTTCAAATTTGTGTTGGTTTCCAACCAACCGCCGTCTCCGATCCGATGCTAACGGTGTGGGTATGCGTTAAGGTTTCATTTAGAATGTTACGACGTGCCGGAAAGGCTTTTGCAGTAAAAAAGTTCATCCGGCAGGAAAATGCGCCCGTCTTGGTGGCTTTGATGAATGGTATTTTTTTTCTTTGTAAGGCGATAAATCGGGAAAATACATGACGCGGCAGGTGATTCCTGATGAAAAATTATAAAGTACACTGAAAATCCGTTTTTTAATCAAAAAGTATCTATTTTTCGGGCACGTACCCGAAGATTCTGTGACGGACGCAGTAAGATAAAAGTGAGTGAAGTCCGGATACCCTGAACATTCAAATACCACTACCGGTAATTTTAAACGTTAAAGCATGAAAATAATAGCACCAAGGTCTCTTCTCTTAAGCTTCTGCCTGATTCCCCTCGGCAGCATAGCTCAATCCATTGACACCACCAACATCAAGAAGATCCGGCTGGAAATGTTTCCGGCGGAAGGATTGATGTGGAAAGAAGAAACCGCGCAAAATACGAACTGGAATAAGATCACTGAAACTCCGGACGGCAAGATCTGGTTCTGCGGCGGTGACCACTGGGGATCGGATCAGATCACAGGACCCTGGGCAAAAGGCGAGAGCTACGAGAGACCCTGGGGTTTTGGAAATACCACCATATCATATTATGACCCCAACCTCAAAAAGTCCTTTGTCGCCACTGACGATGACAATAACCCCCTGGAGTTAAACCGTTCAAGTTCCATTTATTCCAATACCGAAACACCGGGACACGGTAAGAGTCACTCCAATATAACTTCGGATTCCAAAGGCAGGGTGTATTATGCCGGTTATATGGGTTTGTCTTATCGCCATGAATATACCCGCGCGTATTATCCAAAAAGCTATGCGGGCGGTGCGTTGGTGCGCTATGACCCCGCTACAAAGGATGTTGACTTTTTGGGCGTACCCTATCCCAACGGTGGTATCGTAGGTATTTATTACGACGAAAAGCGCAATATCATCAACGGTATCACGGTAGACCGTGCCAAGTTCTTTCGCGTTAACCTCACCACCATGGAACTCAACCACTACGAATCCATTGCGCGTATGAGCCGCGTCGAGGACCGCGTGCGTGAAATGATTATGGATAAGGACGGCTTCTGTTACTTCGCCAATGATGTGGGCGGACTCACTAAATTCGATCCGGACAAAGAAACATTTACAGACCTTGACATTGTGTTGCCCGGTAAATTAATGGACTTCCGCGCGTCGGTCGTATCATCCAAAAATATTATCTACGCAATTTCAACTGATGGTTTCGTTTGGAGTTACGATCCAAAGAGCAACAAGCTGGAAGATTTCGGACACATCATCGGAATGCCACAACAGGGACACTATACCCCCAACATTGCCCTGGATGAAGAGTGGGGTCGCCTGTATTTTATGGCGGGTAATCACGGCGGGAAAGTTCTTGAAAGCGCGCTGGAGATCCTTACAGCACTCGATCTCAAAAAGAAAAAGTTCTACTGGATAGGACAGGTGGAAGGCGTGGAAGGATGCTTTGGCGCAATAGCCAGCAAGGATCATTCAGTTTACTTCAGCAGCTTTGGTCACCTCTACCAGAATAATAAAGTGGTTACCGATAAAAAAGGCAAAGCCGTAACCCGGCCTTACCTGATCCGATACGATGCGCCGAAAGACCTTGAGTCCCTGCCAAAAGTGCAAAGTGGCGGGAAATAAGTTGTAAGTGGTAAGTAATAAGTAGTAAGTAGAATTCTTACAACTTTGGGAAGGGGGTGCGCTGGCAGCGTAGGGACGCCCGCCCGACCGAACTAAAAGAATTGCCAGAAATGTTAAAACGTGACGTTAAACAGTTATGTGTAGGCAAGTCGTTCGGGCGGGCATGATTATGCGTCCCCGACCTCAACAAGCTGCCGAACTTTTAGAAATATTTGTCAAATAACAATTGTATCAGAGATAAAAAAAATGAAAAACAAAAACATAATCTTGCTTTTGGTATTGTGTTTAACTTTTGTGTTAGACACTACTGTTTCTGTTGCACAACGCGCTGGCGGTCTTCCTAAAAATTCAATCAAGAAACGTTTGCTGATCTCCCATGGACCTAAAGGTCCGATCCAGGGCGGTGAAAGCGCGGTGACGGACCTGGTGCTCATGAGCAACGGATGGGTTTATGGCAGCACTAAGGCAACCTGGGGCGCACAAAACTGCCATTTGTTCCGGACTGATGGAGAAAAAGTTGAACACATTCTGAATATTACTTCAAAGCTCCCGCGTCAGAGTACCATCAGCGATCTTGCTGTCGGCAAAGGAAATGTGTTATTTGGAAGTACCTCTACCTACAATGAGATATTTGATGACAAGAACAACAAATACGATGGCGGTCACCTGTTCTTATTTAATCCAGCGACCAACAAGATCGAAGATCTGGGTGTGGCTGCAGCCGGCCAGGGAATTAATTGCATTGCAGCGGATTCAGTGCGCGGAAAAATTTATGGCGTAACCTATCCTGCCGGTCACTTGTTTTCATACGATACTAAGAGCAAGGCGATAAAAGATTTCGGCGAAGTCATGACGCCATGGCGCGTGAAGGACATGGGCCGCGTATCCTGGCGGGGTGTTCCAAAAGTGCTGATGCTCGATGATGCCGGCACCGTTTATTACTCAACTTATTACCGCCGCGACATTGCTTTTGTAAAAGAGGAACAAATGAAAGGCGGGGAGAACACATACTCCTCACTGTCGGGTGGTCGTATTTACCGCCTCGCCTATGGTGATAACGCCCCGGTTTTCACCGGCGCGATCATACCTACGCAGAAGGGAATGGACTCCGATCCTATTTATGAAAACGGTATAGCCTCCGCCATCCGCGCGCGCGATGGCGGCTTCTGGTGCGGAACGATCAACGACGGATTTCTTTTTAAGTTTGATCCCTCTACCTCCACCGTTATCAATAAAGGAAAGGCCTTTCAGTATTGGAATCTAAAATCGCTAGCCTATGCCCGCGATGGGAAATTGTATATGCTCGGCGGCCGCGACGAAGATAATTCATGGATCCTAAGTTATGATGCTACAATCGGTTCAATTGATTGCGAGGGTTGGCCGGAAAATACAGCGCAATGCAGTGTGATATGCGCTGATAAGAGCGGAAGAATCATCATCGCCGAAAATCTTCGCCATTCTTTTATGTGGATCTACGATCCTGCAAGCGCAGTTGAATAACTATTGAAATAAGTCATTCAAAAATGAGTCTTAAAGTGATGTTATTTAATTCTGGTTTGATCTTTTATTCTAAAGGCAAATTTTCCCTCCAACATTTTTAGAGGTGTTTCTCAAAAAAGCGAAAGATGCTTGCATTGTCAAATTCATGCCCCCCCGGATGGGTGCTGAATTCAAATCGGTCACCGATTCCGAGCTTTTTATAATATTGAGAAGCCCGTTCGGCCTCTTTTTTTGCCCCTTTTATATCGAACAACGCGTCTGTTTCGCCAAGCTGAACCATACACGGACGCGGACAGATCAGACCGACAGCCTGAAAATGTCCGGTACCCTGAAATAGAAATCTTTCCGGAGGCATTTTCGAATCATCCGCTACAGCGCTCTTTAAAAGTATTTCAGTGTCTCGGAAATACGCGGAAGGAGCAGCTACTTTTATCGCAGGCCAAACCGCTGCCGTATACATGGTAAAAAAACCGCCCCACGACAGACCAGTCATGCCTATCCGGTCGCCGCCGATTTCGGCGCGGCTTTTTATCAATGCTTTTGTGCTTTCAATTATTTTATGGATCTCAACGCCTATGATACTGGTCCCGGCCATTTTCAATTTCCTGTCGAGCAGTTCCCGGCTCACGCCTGGTACTGCCGCGTCTCCGCCGTAACCGCTCAGCATGGTTAGGGCAGGGGCCCACACAATGTATCCGCGTTTTACTGCCTCCGGTCCGAATGAATGGTAGTTGATTCGCGTGTCAAAATCCACGATGGCTTCAGGATTTCCACCGCCGCCATGTTGAGCGATGATCAGGGGTGCCTTTCCGCGCAACTTTTTAGGAACCATATAAATCCCGTAGGTATGAACGCCTTCCATGACCTCGACCCATACACGGTAAATGTTTGCATGCGCGTCTTCTCCTGCTTTTTCGAATCTGGCGACCTTACCTTCCTTTGATCCCGGAGGCGTGGTGCCAAAAAAGCTTTCAACGCTTTTCCTGTAGGGAGGCAGTGAGTTCCGATAATTATCTATGCTGGAGAAATCGGGCTTCAACGATTCAAGCGATTTTTCGATACCCCGCTCAAGAACTTTGTCGACATAAGCCTTGAGCTCGAGATGCTGTTCTTTGCGGATTGGATAAGACGCTGAGAATTTTTCCCTGTACTGTTCCGGAACCTCCTGGGCATGGGCCATCAAGCCAACGCCCACGAACAACAGCACCGTAAATTTTATTCTTTTCATATTTCAAATGTTCATAAATCCCCAATGCTCTTACACCCCTATACCCTTATACCCTATCGACCATGGACCAATTAACTACTTAAGATATTTTTCAAACCATTGAAGCATTTCAATTTTCATATCATCTGTGAAGAGATGACCGGTTTTGGGATAGATGATGCTTTTGAAATTTTCTTTCTTATTGTACAGCGAATAAACGTTGTCGAGTTTTTTTTCCAGGACAAGCATACCGCTCAATGGCGAGCCCTTGTCGCTGTCGCCCGTCAGCGCGAGGAAAGGTCTTGGTGCAATGAGTCCCATAACGGCTTCAGTATCGAAGTGACTGAGCATGCCAGGAACAAAATAATAAATGCCATGGGCACGGAGCTCGCGTTGTTCGATCAATTCCTGGTAACGCGTAAAACAGGCAACGCCAACAACGACTTTGACGCGTTCATCCAGTGCTGCGAGCCACCACGCCCGTGTGGCGCCCATACTCATTCCCTCCACGCCGATTTTTTCCCTGTCAATTTCCGGACGGCTTACAAGATAGTCCAGCGCAATTTGTTCATCGCGAAGCTGCATGCCCCACAGCGACCTGCCGAACCACAGATTGATCTTGAACTGAGATAGTTCCTGATCCACTCCCTGCCGTTGCATTTCATTTGCGCCCGCAGGTCCTGTGCCGCGACGCTCCCCGTTGAAGTAACTATCGATCGCCATCACGGCATATCCGTTAGAGATCAGAAGCGCCAGAACATTCTGGTGCGTCGCTGGATCCGAGCCGAAAATATTATCTTTGCTGCTGCTGTGGCCATGCATTCCCAGCACGACGGGTACTTTCCCTTTTACATCAGTAGGGATGGCCAGGTATGCCGGGATCCATCCGTCTACCTCGTTATCGATCAAAAGCTTTTCCAGCACATACCCATTCATAGTTTCCCTTGAAACGGTTTTGATTTTTAGCTGTTTAGGGCGCGCGGGAATTTCTCCGAGTAATTTCTGCAAGGTTTGCCGCACACCAGTGCGTACTTTCTTCCATGTATTTACGTCTGCCGGAAACTCAAAGTCAGGGTATTTCCAATTCTGATAATGTTCAGGGACACCTTCGTTGGCTTTCTGCCAGAATTCCGCTGTCGATGTTTCGGCCTGGCCAAATAGCTGACGCTGTGTAAATAACAACAAGGGAATTGTAAGAAGGAGTAAATTTTTTTTCATGGTATTATTGAATAGGATTGATGTATTTAAGAATCGATGAGTTGCGCATTATTCTTGGGACGCATGATTATGCGTCCCTACACACCCGCCCGCATCCGGCCACGATTACAGCTTACAGCTTACACCCTCACACACCGCACCGACAAACCATTTGCTTTCGAATAATTCGTCCTGTAAACATAATAGGGACTTTGGTCGATGACGCGATACCAGGCTAGCTCCCGGTCTCTTTCAGTTGACGTCCACCAATACGCGCCTTGTTCGCCGTATTGAAATTCTCCGTACAGGTTACGGCTTCCGCCCGGCAGTCCGCTGAATCCGCTTTCATTTGTTCCATTGCCTTTGGCGACCCAGCCGCCGGGACTTTTCATTTTTGTACCTGCGGCATCTTCACCGCCGAGGAAGTCTGTTACAAGGCGCCAGTCTGCGTCGGTGGCAACGCGATAACCTTCGGGTGCCACTCCACGGGGATCGGTCACAGCATACCAGTTGTATAGTTTTCCATACCGCTGGCCGTTCTCCTGCTTGTTCTCATAGTAACACCAGGCGGGTTTGCCTTCCTTTCCGGCTCGAACCCATTCCTCGCTCGTGGTTGCATGTGTGATAGCCTCTCCGTTACGAAAACGATCGACGTTCAGATTTTCAACCATCCACACCTGATCACCAATTTTGACGGACTTATAATCTGCGACGGCATGGTTTACGGCGTTCGAAAAAAGTACAAACATTACGAGCACTGCGGCTGAAAGTCTGATCCTTGTTTTCATAGGGCGTTGTGTTTTTAATATTAAGGTATGTACTAACTTTCAAAATATGCATCACGCAAAGGCGCCAAGGAATATTTTCCCGGCTTTGGGTTCATTCGTCAGATCTCGGATCATTCTATCTCAATGAGTGTTTTAAGTTCGCTTCAATATGAAGCTAATGGGCAAGTCGTCTCCAGCAATTCAATTGGACCACTTATCGCTTACTGATCACCGGCTACCCTCAAACGCGTAAACCCATCTCCAATTTAGCCGCTAAACACCCGGCAACCGGCATCTGGAACCCCGGCAACTAATTTATACTCACAAGATACTCCCTATACCCATTCCCCAGCGTCCAGCGAATCCGGTAATCTCCTTTGTATTGATTTTTCTTCGCTGGGTCTTTTCCATCCCATTCGAAAATATTCATCTGCCTTTTGCTTTTGAAGAGGGAGGCGAGTTTTTCTTTTCCGTCTGCGGAATACAACGCGACTTCCAGTTCGTCATCCGATTTCCATGAGCTGTTGGCGATAATGAATTTTTCACCTTTCTTAACTATGCCGGGGGTAACAACGGCCATGCGTATGTCCTTGCTGTCCGAAAAATTCACTACAGGAAGTTTTATTGGTTCTTTTGCATATTTTCTTTTAAAGCTCGGCGGATTCTTGGCAACACCGTTTATATAACGCAGGTCTGCCGCGGACTGAAGGTCTTCGTCATCAAAACGCGCAACATAGAGATCTCTGATCCTTTGATCAAAATCCAGCAGGGAAGTCCAAAGAGTTCCTGTGGGTTTTTCTCCTGGTTTATCGGCTCCATGAGCAACATACGAATTTGTGAAACGGGGATTTTCCTTGTCCTTATTCCACATCACATCCAGATGAGTATTGATAAGTCTTTTGATGTCAGTTTCGTCGAATACAATTCCGGCGTGGTATGCGTCCACCATTTGTGCAACTTCGCGCGACTGATAACCCGGGCTGGGATTGATGCCAACCCAATGACGCGTTTCGTTCTTTTCCAGGTTTATATCCCACGGACCAAAAGGTTCCCAGTAATTCCATTCATAATGATTGTCGGTTAGCTGCAATTGCCTTTTCGTCCGCAGGAATATTTTTTCCGCTCTGTCGCGATAGAATTTTTCACCGGTTATCTGATAGATCCTCAAGCATACCTGACCCATGTCCATCTGTTTGTTGAAAGGATGGCTCATACCTGATTTGATCACTTCACTTCCGTACTTCCATTCCTTCAGATTTCGTGGTTCCATGTATTTCTCATAAGATACATATCCGCCGATCGGCCCGTCTTCCCTCCAGGTTCCGCGTTTGTCATTTTTTTCGATGAGATGTTTTTTCGCAATTTCTGTGTAACCTTTTACTTTGTCGCCGTATTTGCTCTTGAGATCTTTGTCGGTCCAGACAAGCACACCAAAATCCAGAATACCATTCAGCAGAATAGCATCGCCTACGTGTGAGTCGATCCAGTACTTGTTATCATACATATAAGGGCCAACCCATCCTTTATAACCATCGGGGCCAGCTTCCATTTTGCTGATCAGAAAATCGTAGTAACGAACGCCTGCGTCCAGCCATGCCGTATTTTTTGTCACTTCATAGTTGTCTACAAACTGATCCATACCGCTTCGCGCGTGCCAGCAGAACGCCTCACCAGCAAAATTCTCCTTAAAGGAGGGATTGTTTGCCATTCTTTCATATAACTCATCTGGCGTAATGTCGAGTTTTACCTCCTGACCAAAGGTGGTTCCGGAGTGCCACAAAAGAATAGCGAGGGTGAAAATTATTCGAAAACCAATTGTCTTTGTGCGTTTCATGTTTAATACTTTTTAGCTTTTACGTTTTTATGGTGTTGTTCTATTATCTGGTTCGATTTATTTTCCCGCAACTTTAAACACGACGATCTTTTCCTTTTCGAGTTTTGTGCCCTTTTTATCTTTCACTTTTGTGGTAACTAAAACTTTGTACTGTTCATTGTTTAAAAGCGCCTGCGAAGGCTGGAAAGTAAATTTGGTACCCCCGTGTGACACTTTCCAGCTGCCGTTTATTTCTTTGTTGTCTTTTGCCCGAATGATCTTCACTGCTTTTTTTTCGAGAATACTTGGTTCATCAACGACTGGGGCAAACTGTACCGAGATCTCAGAAGACGGCGATACGTCTTCTCTATTATTATAAGGAGAAACAACCAGTACTACCGGGGGAAGTTTTGCTTCTACCCGCACATACCGGTCGAAGAAATCGTGAACGAGCTGGTAGCGGTCAACGCCCATTCTTTCATCGTAACCATAGGGTAGCTCATGACCCTGCCCCTGCATAAACAGGCTGATGTGATTAGCCCCCAGTTCTTCGAGTCTGTTTACAAATACCGGGTGCTGTTTGGTGATTACTTCGCGGTCGTTTTCCCCACATATAAGAATATTCGGTACGTAATCCGCGGTAATATATTCTGTTTCGAAAAGTCCTGCACCCATCCCTTGCATTCCGGCGGAGATTCGGGATGGGTATCCAGGCCAGGGTTGAGGTTCGGGCGATCCTTCCGGAAAGCCCTCATACCTTTGACTTTCGGTGCCCCTTGCGTGGTTGGGATCCGAAAGACGCGTGATGGCGTATTCTCCTTTAGAGTAGCCGATCATACCGATATGGTTGGGGTCAAGACTGTATTTGTCGGCATGGGCGTGCAAAAACCGGATGGCCGCTGTATAACAGGCAAATCCATTCTTGTGATCAAGCGTAAATTTTCCAAAGTGAAAGTAGTGGTTCACACAAGGATTAAAGCAATGCCCCATTACCGCATACGCATAACCGCGGGTGAGAAAGCCGGCAAAATGTGGAGAATAATTATGAGGCCGCTCATTGGGATTATGCTGCGACAAAGTTTCGGAATGAATGATTATCGGTAATTTTTTCTTTGGTTGTGACGGGTAGACGATATCCATTTTCACGGTGAAGTCGAATGGTTTGCCTTTTCTGTCAACCATATCCTTCGGCGATGTGACGGTCTTTAAACCCGGTACTTTCGGAACGATGTCTTCGTTGTAGGATTCCATGATAAATTCCATCGTTCCAAATGCGCCGTGTTTGTCGATCTCCCAATAGACAAGGTCGGTAGCCACACGGTATCCTTCCGGAAGGAAAAAGCAGCGGTATTCTCTCGGTTTAAAATTGAGGTCCTTCAACAGAGACTCAGTTTTAAAACCAAATACTCCGCGGAAGATCTCGTTCAGGTCCTTATCGAAGTAAGGAGATATCGCCTTTGGATCATTTCCGTAATCAGCAGTAATAACAATAAACCTTTTCTGAATATAATCGCTGAGTATGGGGAGATCAGGTTCCTGTCCGATTCTTTCCCAGGCTTTGTTTTTCAGATACACGATCACTTCAGGCTCCTCCAATTCATTCGGTGTTCCCTGAAAATATATTTTGAGCGGTATCTCGCGGTTAAGGGTAGCCGATTTCCAGCTGATGGATTTTTTCAAGTATTGGTCAAGGTCGGCGAGTTTGGGCTCCGTGGCATGGACTGTGACGCAAGTCCACGACAGGATCATCAAAAGCATCAACGAATATTTCAGCACGATTTTCATGGTTTTCTTTGAGGTTTTAGTAAAGGCAATCTGCGCGTTGGTTGAATGGTTTTAGTGCTGCCACGTTTTCACCAGGCACTGGACCGGCACTGAGCAGGTGAGTTTAGCGACCTACGTACTTTTTTCGGGTACGTACCCGAAAATTACTCATATTTGTATGAAATTGATAAAAATTGTGTCAATTTTATAGGACCGGTTTTCGCATGGAGTTTTTCAATCCGGGAATAGCGCTTGCAGGGCTCATCGATTTTATCAATGGTCGTACATCTGCGTGAAACTGTAATAAATTGCTTTAGTTAAATGATTAGTTTATGCAAAATAATGAAAATGCATCCCGTCGAGACTTTTTAAGAAAGTCATCACTAGGGTTGGGCGCCGGTATGGCGGGAGTTTCGCTTCCCGTTTTTAAAAAAGAACCTGTTGCCGGAAATAAAAAATTACCACGCGAGGTTACGGTGGTGAGTATCGACCTGGTGGGCTTGTGGCCGGATAAAACCACCGAGTCCAGGCTTAAAAGAATGTTCGCCAGAATGGATGACGTCGCAGGACTGCAACCGGATGTGGTTTGCCTGCCCGAGTTATTTGATACCATGTGGATCTCCGAGGAGAAAAAACTTGGCGACTACGCTGAAGACGAAAAAGTACCCGGACCCGTTACGAGCCGGGTGGCGGAGTTCGCAAAAAAGCATAGCTGTTACGTTGTGTGCCCAATCATGACAAAAAAAGATGGCAACTTTTATAACAGCAGTTTGCTACTCGACCGCAAGGGTATGATCGCGGGCGTGTATCACAAAATTCACCCGACAAAAACTGAAATCCTTCCTGATCAAGCATTTAAGGGAGGTGGCGTCACACCGGGTGCTCTGAATCAACCTGTTATCCAGACTGATTTTGGAAAAGTGGGTTTGCAGATCTGTTACGATGCAAACTGGGTTGACGGCTGGGACAATCTGAAGAACCATGGTGCGGAGATCGTTTTCTTTTCGTCCGCCTTTCCCGGGGGACGAATGCTGAATTATTACGCGTTGAAAAATGATTATTACATCGTATCCAGTACCGGCGGCGATGCAAGGGTGATCGATAAATCAGGAAACAACCTGGATGTGACCAGCGAATTTGTGCGTTACGCCTGGAGAAATATCAATCTCGACAAGGCGACGGTAACGACATGGCCAACGAGAGACCGCCTACCCGATGTGTTCAGCAAGTATGGAACCAGGTTGGATATCAAAGTCTGGAGTGAAACGGATGTCATTACCATTGAGAGCCGCGACCCGGAACTCAAGGTTGCCGACGTCATCAAAGAGTTTAACATCCCGACCTATGTTGACCTGTTAAAGAAAGAGATCGAGGTGCAGCAAAAATACCGGCCGGGGTGAAACCAGTTGGCTGAAAGCAGAAAGCAGAAAGTTAGGCGTCATGGATATGCCCCCTGATTAAGGAAATAGTAGTTTCGAAAAGAGTCTAATACTTTGCGACAATAAAAATGAACAAATACAGCAAAAAAGCAAACAGGCTGCCCAGGGAAGTGTGGGCGGCCGCGGTGAGCCTCAAGGGTCTTTGGCCCGTAGACACAATTGAAAAAAGGATGAAGGATGTGCTGCAACGCATGGAAAACCTTTATGCGTTTGAACCTGATGTAATCGTGCTTCCTGAAACCATTCAGACATCCTGGGTAAAAGAATCCAAAACGCTGGAAGAGATTGCCGAGGATGAGACCACTCCCGGTCCTATTACCAGTATGCTTGCGGCGGTTGCCAAACAACAGAATTGTTACATAACATGTCCGGTGATAACAAAGAAGGATGGCAAGTATTACAACAGTTCAATATTGCTGAATCGCCAGGGCAGGATCGATGGAGTATTCCACAAGATCCGTCCTACCGCTACAGAAATTGTTCCCCGCACTTATTATAAAGGAGGCGGTGTTACGCCCGGAACGCTGCGGCCGCCTGTTTTCAAAACAGATTTTGGCACAGTAGGGATGCAGATATGTATGGATGCTGCGTGGAGCGAGAACTGGCAGGCTTTAAAGAAAGACGGTGCTGAAGTGGTATTATTCCCGTCACAGGGTCCTTATTCAAATGCGCTGAGTGATCACGCATGGGTCAATCATTATTATATCGTATCCGCTACCGGCGAGGACTCGCGCATAATCGATATTACGGGTGATGTGATTGCAGAGGATGGCGAATTTGCGAGATGGGTTTGCGCTCCCATTAATCTGGAAAAAGAATTCATCCACATCTGGCCGCAGACCCTGAAGTTCAAGGACATCCAGAAAAAGTATGGAAGAAAAATACGTTTCCACGTATTCCACAAAGAAAACTGGGCTACCCTTGAAAGCCTGGATGCTGACCTCAAAGTAAGGGATATTCTAAAGGAATTTGATCTTCCCACCTACGATGAGCAACTCGCCGAAGCGACAGAGATACAGAATAAACACAGATTGGGATAAGTTATTAGTTTTTGGTTTTAGTTTTGGCAATAGAGCGTTATTCGATGGATAATGCTCTATTTATTTAGGGTACTTATTTTTATAGATTGACACTTTCAGATCTGAGGAAAGAGGTGAGACCTACAATCTGAAAAAAATTTTGTGTCTTAGTGCTGCGCGCGCCGAAGTGCCTCACGTAGGCGTGTCTTCGTGGCTAAATCCTTTTTGGAACTACAGCTCATTTATCATCTCCAGCAAATTGTCGATGACCGCTTTTTCTGCTCCGCTCTTTGCTCTGGTTGAACCAACTTCATAACCACCTTCGGCATATGCGGCATCCGTAACAAGATAACCGCTGCTGCCATTGCAATGAGTGATCATAAAAGTGTTGCTGTACGGCGACTGCTTTCTCATTTTCACACTGATCTCATTAAATACTTCTCCGGATACACCTGTTAAAATAATGTTTCCGATCCTTAGAGCGGAGAGTCGGATCTTGAGAAAACCATCCTCAGTGCTCTTCGGTTGCTGAATATTTGCCGGTCCCTCTTTTTCTTTCGCTGGCACCGAAACGACCCGCTGTGTGGCGTTGATCATTCCGTTGGAAAACGTTTTCATTTCTTTCGCAACCTTCATGGAGACTTTTGCGAGATCTTCACCAATAGCATCCTTGCCAAATGCATATGCTGAATTAGACTCAAAATCAATATGCGGACCATAGATGGGATTTATATCACCCGAAGCGCCGATAGTTACAGGGGCGACAAAATTTTCCGGAAATTCTTTTTCAACATAATGCGATGCCGCGCCGGGCCAGTCGCCGGTGATCATATAATTCTTCGGACCCAACACCACCGCGTGGCAGGGCCAGTTCATAATGATAGAGAGTGGCTTACCCGATTTATCCTCAATGCGGATCACACCGACTTCCTGGTCGCAGGGGCCATAAGGAT
This sequence comes from Cyclobacteriaceae bacterium, assembly GCA_040902445.1. Taxonomy (GTDB): domain Bacteria; phylum Bacteroidota; class Bacteroidia; order Cytophagales; family Cyclobacteriaceae; genus Chryseosolibacter. Next base: position 64,182 of record JBBDXJ010000270.1, read on the forward strand.
TCCGGCCGAGAGCAATTTGTCCTTTGCCATTCTGCGCCCGGCGGTTAATATTCATTTTACATTCTCCTTTGCCTACTCCTATATTGACGGGTACCATATTTTTCATGGCGGCGTCGGTGGTGGCAATGATCTTTTCTCCTAACTCTTTAGTATATGCTAAAACATCAGGAGAGGGGCTTTCATTATAAACGTTGGTCGATGGCCCGTTGTGGTTGTGAACAGCCGAGAGGAATATAAATTCTTTTTTGATTCCGGTTTTCTTTTCGATCGCTTCGGATACATTCTGCCAGAATACGTTGGATATTCCTACCAGCTCTGCAGAAATGAGGGCGGCTTTATTTTTTCCATCGCTGAAAACAACGACACGCGCGTAAATATCATCGTGCACACCTTTAAACGGATCCTTTCTTCCGCCCTATCCGCTCATGGGTATTGGCTTCTGGGGAGTGATGATAATTTTCGCCGCGCCTGCCATTAAAGGATTTTCCTCCGGGGCAGGGTATCCGTCAGGAGGGGTTAAGGCTGGAGAAACAAAACATGCTATCAGCAGAAAGAGAAAAATTTTCCATTTGTTCATTATCGTGAAGTTTAATTTTCAGAAGCAGCTGTCTTGTGTCAGAAGGTTTTGCAATAAAAGAATTCATAAAGGAAGGCTGCTCAATATTATACAGGGATGGTCAAAACAAACTGTCCGGAGGTTTCAGGAGAGGGCAGCATCGAAAAATCTAAAATGATGATGCTTTTTCCGGCATCTGGATGTAAGGAAAATGCCTTTCATATAAGTTTTCAGCCGTATTTTGTTTTTATGGTAGTTTTCAAAATAAAATCTCGTTTCTTTCGGGTACGCACCCGTAAAAGTAAGGAAATTCTGAGCGGGCCTTATTTTCCCATATAATTTTTAGGATTTAAAAGTTTTTTATGTGAAAACTTTCGACATTTATAGTATCCCGTTAATAAGCACGCTTTCTGGCTGTCACCTGGAGAGGTTTGAATGCAGGTTTAATGCAGGTTTTTAATGGTTCTAAAAGTCTGGGAGGTTGAGAGGTCGCGCGATAAGACGACTTTCTGAAAGTTCTCTCCACAGGAGTCCCTTGGACAAACTTTCAGAAAGTTGTGCGTGTGGGCGCGACGGGCTGTGAAAGGTTTGAAGGCTTAGCGCAGGGCTGACGGTTTGCACCACCCCAAGTTCACCGGCGTGAACTATCCCCTCCTCGGAAAGGAGGGGAAAAATACCAGTACCCATCTGCTTTTTTGCACTTGAAAAAATACGGTTACGCCGGAATACATCTTCCAAATGACTGTGACTAATTTTTTGTTTTTGTGCCTATATATTAAGTTCTAAGACCGGTGTTTAAACGCTTATTTTGTAATCCTGTACAAATGAACCCCATAACCTGAAAACTCATCGCTGAACTTTCCTTTCTTGATTTTAAGGGTCCTGTTTTCGCCGAGTACCGCCACGGTTTTTCCTGACTTAACTTCAAAGGTCGCGGTAGTTCTTCCTTCACGCATTGCTACGGCAAAAATATAATTTGCCTTATCTTGTTTCTTGGTAAGGATATCTACAGGAACAGATTGATTGCTTGAGTGAACTGCGGCATACTCTGTATCTGGGCTGTTCAGCACAGCAGCCAGGGAAGTAACCTGCTCATTGATCTCTTTCACTCCCTGAATCATCTCCGCATCATGCAACAATGCTGCGTCGTCGGTTTTTCCAATAAAAGAATGGCAAAAGTATCCAAAACCCTTTGCACCGTGTATAAGGGCCATCCATACCTCTGATTTCACCTCGGCCGGAGTAGGTTTTCTTTTCGCTTTTTCGCCGATCCGGGTGGTTTCAATCCAGCACCATGTGGGCTTTTTATTATCCGACCATTCCTGAAGGTTGTCTATTCCTTTTGCCACATACCACAGCTGGCCTTCAACGTCATCTTCTCTGGCATTAACGGGATAGATATCGAAGGAGGCGATGTCGCAGCCTTTAAGATATCCGTTATTGGAAACTTTGTACATGTCAGTTTTACCCCGGCAAACTCCGCGGCCAACCCAGTTTGTGTAAGCGACTCCCCGGCCAACGTTCAAATATACCGGGCGTGTGGGATCATTCTTTTTTATCTTTTCGTAATCACTGACGATCACAGCCGGATCCCTGCATGGATCCCATTTGTTTTCAGTTTTGCTTCTCTGCGCATTGTCGGGCTCATCACCATGCATCCATCCGTAGATCAAAGGCTCATCGAGCTTCGTAAGTCCAAAATTATTTTGATGTGCGATGACTTTCATGTCAGCTTTCTTCATGTGATCCAGTTTTTCCTGGTCCAGTCCCCCGTGAATGCTGATGAACATATTGATGCCATTTTCTTTATAAGCGGACGCATTAACAGGGTTTTGCGCCCAAACGGCTATTGGAAAAAAATCGGGATCGTTGACGCCCTTTTCGCGATCCTGGGCAAATATCGAACCACACAACAGCATCCAAACAGAGATAACTAAAAACCATTTTTTCATAGGTACGATTTTGCCGGTTTCCCGAAGGAATGACAGTTGAAATTCAATTTATAAACGGGAGTAAAATTAAAGGAGAAACGGAAGTTTTTACTTACCATCCATCATTTTTTCCAGCGCTTCCTGATCATCGTATTGTTGAATCAGGCTTTTCAGATCGTCTTTCAGCGCCTTGACCAATTTGTCGTATTTCCGGCCAGGGTACAGATTGTTCATTTCGCGGGCGTCATTTGACAGGTCATAGAGTTCCCAAAAATCGCCGTCTCCGTAAAAACGGATCAATTTGTAGCGTTTGGTCCTGATGCCAAAATGCGGCATCACGCGGTGTTCGTCAGGATATTCATAATAGTGGTAATAGACCGATTCGCGCCACTCCGTTCTCTTTCCTTCCACCAAAGGAAGCAGGCTTTTTCCCTGAATATTTTCTGGCACTTGCACGCCGCCTACAGATAAGAGGGTAGGCGCGAAATCAATATTGACAACGAGGTCATTTATTTCTATTCCAGCTTTTATCTTTCCGGGATAGCGCATCAGCAATGGCATACGCATGGATTCCTCATACATAAAGCGCTTGTCAAACCAACGGTGTTCCCCCATGTAAAAACCCTGGTCGGAGGTGTAAACAACAAGGGTATTCTCCTTCAATCCGTGTTGATCAAGATAATCGAGGATGCGGCCGATATTTCGGTCCATTGAAACAGCGGTGCTGAGATAGTCGCGCATATACCGCTGAAATTTCCATTCAGTCAGGTCTTTGCCCGAAACGTTTTTGCTGCTGAACTCGAGCTCTATTTTATCATAGTAGGCATCCCAAATTTTTTTTTGTCCGGCATCGAAGCGCAGGTAATTTGCCTTGCCCATACCGGTATCGGCCTGCAGTTTCAGGTCATAACTCAAGTGCAGGCTTTCAATGGTCATGAATTGTTTTTGTGCGGCTTTCCTTCCGGCATAGTCGTCCCAGAAGTTTTCAGGCAACTTAAAATCCACATTATCAAACCTGCCGAGGTCCTGAAGATCCGGCATCCATGTGCGGTGAGTGGCTTTCTCGCCGACAACCAGACAGAAAGGTTTGTCTTTTTCGCGCTTGTCCAGCCAGTCAAGGGTAAGATCGGTGATAACCTCTGTGCAGTAACCATCGATGCTCGAAGTATCACCGGTCATCGAAATAAATTCGGGATTGTAGTAAAATCCCTGGCCAGGGAGGATCTTCCAGTAGTCAAACCCCTGAGGATAAGATTCGAGGTGCCATTTGCCAATCCATGCTGTCTGGTAGCCACCCTGTTGCAGCCTGCGGGAGAACACATCCTGTGAAGCATCAAATCTCGACCGGTTATCGCGATGGCCATTCTTGTGACTGTATTTTCCGGTCAGCAATACAGCGCGGCTCGGAGCGCATATGGAATTGGTGACAAAAGCATTCCTGAATACAACCCCTTCTTTGCCGATCCTGTCAATATTAGGTGTAATGCCATACTTACCGGAATATGTATTGATTGCCTGCAGAGCGTGGTCATCAGAAATAATGAAAAGTATATTAGGCTCCTTGTTTTGCGCCGCAACGTTAACTGCACAACCGGCAAACAGATAAACAATCAGGTTAAGCGCAGCCTTTTTCATTGTTGATTTCTTATCCGAAACTCGATTAACAATCACCCGACTCATCGGGCTGAAGCCCGCATCAAAACCTATGCATTTTCAAACATACTGACTAAAGGTGGAGGCAATTGATGCTCCAACTATTTATTCGCCACTCATTAAACGATATTTTTTGTTTTTTTCAATTGCCACTAACCAATACATGACACGCCCACTTGTACACTGGACAACGGGATACTGCCTGCCCGCCGAAGAAGCTTTAGCGCCGGCCGGGGAAACCGGCACCTGGAAACCGGAAACTAATTTGGGTTCGGTATCCACTTTCCTTTGTCTTCTTCTCCCCACACCCACATTCTCGGATTTCCCGCCATTTCCTGCTCGGGTGCATTTTTCCTGTGCGCTTTCCACATGGCCGTCACAAAAGGATCAAAGGTTGTTGTTTCAGATTTTGGGCGTCCGCGTTCACCACGTGCCTCTGCATAAGGGTCGTCCTCTCGCATCCAGCGGTCAACATAATCAAAATGCGCTTCGTGATTCCATTCTTTGATTGCTTTCATATACCTCGCTGTTAGCGCGGTTCCCACCCAGGCGACGGCGTTACAACAGGTCCTGTAACTTTCAGTGGTTCTGTCCCAGCGCTCCCATTCTTCAGGCATCTTTTCTTCATACCGTTCTCTTTTACCGTGGTGTTGTATCATCCAGTATAGCGCAGTTTGTCCAAACCATCCTTTTCCGTAATATGTTTGGGTATCCTCCTGAAAAAATGCGGTCTCAGGAAGTTCTCTTAACTTCGGATCGTTCAGCATCAGACTGGCAAACCAGATCGGCCACTTTCGTCCGCTTGAGTGACCACCGCCTTCGTTCCAGTAGCCACCCACCATGGCAAGACAGTAAAGGTCAATACCGCGCTGGATCAATTCGATGGTCAATTTTTCTTTTTGCTCTTTCGGCACGTCCAAAGACACCATGAGGCTTGCGATGGAGATGATCCGCGCGTGCTCGCGACCATAGTTCGGTCCGTTTTCATTGGGAACCAGTTGTTGTTGCGACCAGCTCATCAGGTGATCAATCCATGGACGTTGTAAATAGCGCTCGAACTCTTCCCACGAAGATACTTCACCAGCCGGACCGAGTTTGGGGAGAAGATCCCATTGAATATTCTGAGCCCCGAAAAAAGGTTTTTCAGCGCCTGCATAGGGAGGGCGAAAGGTGTCGTGCGGGGGAATATCTTTTACACAAGTCAGAACCGCGGCGGCTTTCATAACGTTCTCCGATTTTTTCTCGTTATCCCACATGATATTTTTCGCGAAATGATCTACGGGGAGCGTTGTATTGCTGATCGAGGAGATCAATGAAAGGTTCGGACTTAACTCGAGTGGAAGTTTTACCGATTCTGTTTCACGGAAACCCGCTGCCCTGGAATCATAACCTTGTCGCGTTCCAACTTTAAGCACGATCATAGAACCATTGCGCATGGTTGTATCAGCTTTCAGACTGGTATCATTCCAGCGGTTGACCTTAAGTTCCAGATTTTCTTTAGGAACCGGACCTGGCGCAGGGGTAATCTTTACAATAGTAACAGGGCCCTGAACCCACCAGTCGCCGGTAATAAACTGGCCGGTTTTTGCGAGTTTATCAAATGTCCATGTAATACCGTATTGGCTTACTTCCCTGCGATAATCCGCATCCACCGCCTCATATGCCTGTTGCGTCTTATTACATCCAATAACGAGTAAAAGAAACATCGCGATCACAATGCCGTATTTTTTCTTATGAAATTTCATGCTGTTAGATTGATTGTTTGGTGTTGATTATTGGTAAATACATCCGCGGGTGATTTCTGGGTTTTTGCTAATTCTAATACCGAATGCCCTTAGTGTCTTAGTGTCTTTGTGGCTGCAATTGTCTTTTGGACATACTCAAACCACCACCGGATGCCAGGTTCTTCGAGCGTGCCCATGCCACCGAGGTTATAATGCGTTTCTTTTCCTATTGAAGGCCCCTGACACCAGGGGTTGGAATGAAAATGTACATACAGTCCTGGAGTTGCGGCAGCCTCATCTACGTCCTTAAAATGTTTTTGTTTGCCATCTTCCGGGAACACACCCGGCGGCATAAATTTTCTTGTCCAGCCGCCGAACATTTCGACGTTTACGATGGGCTTGCCCTTCACACCTTTACTTGTGAAAAGATCATAGTGCCACTGGCTGTGCTGATCATTTTCCGCATCGAGGTCATAGGTATCGAAAAGCAAGACATCAACTGCCGAAGATTTTCCAATGATGATATTGCTCTCATCGTGATAACCTCCCCCTCCGACCAGAAGATCGGGAGAAACGGACTTTGCCAGTTTGCACAAAGCGATAATATTTTCCGGATCATTGAAGTTAAAAAATTCACAATTTTTGTAATAACCTGAATTTTGTTCATTTGCAATATTCAATATTACATTTCCGTATCCGCTGAGAAGTTTGGCAACAGATTCAACGGCATTCTTTACACCTTCTGCATCCTTGATATTTCTGACACCGTCATGGTCAGCCATGGATCGCTGATAAAATATTCCGGCAATGACAACCATACTTCGTGCCTGGCAGGCTGAAATTATTTTTTTCATTCGCTTCAGGTGATCTTCCAGAATTTGGTTCCCGTTTTGCCGAAAGGGATCGCTGAAGCTTCCGCTTGATCCCTGGAAGAAAACATCAATGGTATTGATCCCGTATTTGTAATAGTCATCCAGTTGACTGATCAGATGATCCGTAAGTTCATCTGATTGAGAGGCGCTGGCCACCCTTATTCCCCACATATCGAAAGGTTGATCATTCATGAAAAATTGATCTCCTTTGACAGACAGGGTATTACTCGTACTCTGATCATTGACTTGAGCCATGGAGGAGCAGCCTGGCATCGCCAGGGATGAGAGAAGTAAAAAATACATTCTAAATGCAGCCATCGTCTTTTGCGCAATACTTAAAGGTAGCATTTGTTGCTATGAATCCTTCACCGTCCGTACCTTGTTAGAGAAATATATAACCTGCAGGGTGCCCGCAGGTTATATTTAGTTATATTCTTAGAGAACCACAAGGGTTTCAATTTAATACCACAGGAAATTCCCGGTAGCCATCTCTTTTGTCATACTTCTCAACAAAGTGTTTCGAAGCCAGTTGCACATACTCATTCGCTTTCGCACCGTATTTCTTTCTTAATTCCTTACCCTCAAGAACCAGTACTGAGAAATCCAGGATATCGGTAAGCAGAATTGCATCTCCGACGTGGGAATCCTGCCAGAATCTCTCATCATAACCGTAGGGACCGATCCATCCTTTATATCCATCGGGGTCGGTGTCCATCTTGCTCACGAGAAAATCATAATATTTAATTCCAGCGTCCAGCCATTCCGTGTTTTTTGTCAACTCATAACTGTCGATGAAATGGCCCATGCCAACGCGCGCATGCCAGCAAAAATTTTCACCCTTCGCATTTTCTACCAGCGAAGGGTTATTGATCATACTTTCAGCGTAGGCCTTTGGACTCAGGTTTTCGCGGGTGCCCCGCTGTGCCCAGAGGCTTGTTGTAAAAAATAAAACAAGTGAAAGAGTTAAAAAAAGACGGAAGTTTGGATTATACGTAATGGGCATATACTTAATAAATTATTTTTTGTTTTAGTGGTTTCTAAAGTCTCATTAACAATTATTCAAATAATTCACAATCCCTGGCCTGAAAAAGAAAAGACGGGGCAAACATTTTCTCTCTATATATAGGTAAATGATTAAGAACCTAATTTTATCGGGTACGTACCCGAAAGTATAAAATAATTTTCTATATTTATTCAAGTTTCGGACCGAAGGTTGATTTCATAAACCATCGGCGTTATCCCTGTTAATTCCGGAGATTATAAAGATATGATCCATCAATTTCTGCCGTTCGCCATGCTCGCCCTGCTTACTGGCCCAGGCCTTATGGCACAATCCACGGAAAAAAGAAAGCAGTATCTAAAAGATATTCTGGAAATCAATATTCCCCAGCGTTTTCAGCAAACGACACGCCGGGTAACTTTTCAAGATAGTACCTGGACTGATTGGTTACATCGAACTGGTGAATTGCCGCCTGACTTTTCCATTATGCCCTCGAAACCTTTTTTACCAGACCCCCTGATGCTCAACAAAAAAGGAAAGGATCATCCTGTAAAAAATAAAGCAGACTGGCAGGAAAAACGCGAGTGGATCAAAGCGCAATATGCACATTGGATCTCCGGGACTGCACCTCCGGCGCCGGCAGATTTTAAAGTTGAGGTACTTTCGGAAAGGCAGGAATCCCGAACCCGGATTCAGATGTTTGAAATTAAATTCGGCCCGGGATATCGGGGACGCATGACAGTTGAGTTGATGATACCACCGGGTGATGGACCCTTCCCGGTTTATTTAACCCAATGGAATCATCGCGGATGGGCGCAGCTGGCCGTCAGAAGAGGATACATGGGTTGTGTATATGCAGCCGCTGATATAAAGGATGACACGGAGGCCTATCAGGCTTTGTATCCCGACTACGATTGGAGTGCGCTCATGCGGCGCGCATGGGGGGCGTCGCGTGTCGTCGACTATCTGCTGATTATTTCCCCCGATCTCGATCGCCACGCTGACCTGCCTTCTGTAAAAAAATCCATTGAATCTGTAAAAGCTGTTTATTATTTGTATCAAAAAGGAGATCAGTTGGTTTTTGATTCACCCCGTGAGATAAACAGAATGACCACAGGAATGAATGAGACGGTGGCGGATTTTTTCAGGAAACTGATTGAGTGAAAGCAGGAAGCAGGAAGCAGGAAGCAGAAGGCAGAAGGCAGAAGAGCAAAAAGCAAAAAGCAGGTTCGTGTGATGAGACGATACCCATTGAAAGGGATAGTATTCAAAGTTCAACAATTAATAAAGTGATGATCGTTGGAAAAAAATTAATCATTTCATGTCTGGTCATATGTGCCACGGGTTCTGCGTTGAAAGCACAGGATGACCTGGAGAAAAGGAAAGGATATCTGGAAGAGATAATTCGCATCAATACGCCGCAAGTGTTCAAGGGAAATACGCGGAGGGTAACTGCCCGGGACAGTACGTGGAAGGACTGGCTTCAGCGCACGGGAGAGCTACCTCCGGATTTTTCCAAAATGCCTTCGATGCCTTTTTTGCCTGATCCGCTGGTGCTCTATAAAAATGGAAGGGAATATCCTGTCAAGACTAAAAAAGACTGGGAGGAGAAACGGGCTTGGATCAAAAGCCAGTACGCTTATTGGTTATCAGGCGTAGCGCCGCCGGCACCGAAAGATCATCAGGTGAAGATCTTGTCTGAAAGGCGCGAATCGGGAACGCATATCCAAATGGTTGAGTTGCGTTTTGGTCCGGATAACAAGGCGCGCATGACCGTGGAGATCATGATTCCAGAGGGGAATGGACCTCATCCGGTTTTGATGACGCAATGGGACCATCGTGATTACGCGCAAATCGCTGTCAGAAGAGGTTACCTGGCGTGCGTATACGCGGCGGCCGATTCCAAAGACGATACTGAACTTTATCAAAAATTATATCCCAACTTTGACTGGAGCATGCTCATGCGACGTGCATGGGGAGCTTCGCGTGTGGTGGATTTTTTACTCACGCGCGAGGATGTGAATAAGAATCAGATCGCAATCATGGGACTCTCAAGAAATGGAAAACAATCGTTGTGGGCGGCGGCTTTTGACGAGCGGATCGCGGCTGTGGTCGATTGTAGTTCCGGAACAGGTGGCATCACAGCCTGGCGACTCGGCGATCCCCAATATGCCAGTGAAACGCTTGATCTCGTCACGGCTTACAATGGCCACTGGTTTCACCCGCGTTTAAATTTTTTCTTTGGCAGGGAAGATAAATTACCCGTTGATCAAAACCTGCTGATCTCCCTGATCGCCCCGAGAATATTACTTCATCATTACGCTATTGTTGAGAGAGGATTAAACCCGTGGGCCAATGAGCAATGTTTTCAATCCGTAAAAAGAGTTTACAAACTGTTGGGTGCAGAGCAAAATGCAAACCTGTCGACCCGATATGGAGAACACTTTGTCAATGCGCGCGATGTTGAGAAATGCATAGATTACCTCGACAACCGTCTCAAACGCAAAGCCATTCCCTGGGAGAGTCAGCTTTTTTACGATGATTATTTCTACCACTCCTGGGCTAAGAGTCATACAGAGGACAGCCTTGCCTCTCGAAAGTTAAAACCCGTTAAGCTTCAAAAACAATACGATATCAAAACATGGGAGGTCGACAAAAAGTCAATACTTGCCAATTTGCAGTGGCTATTAGGGAACGATCCTTCGGGTGTTAAACCTGCCAAAATCGGATTTGTGCGCGATGGAGACTGGATTGACAATATCACGGGCCGCCCGAAAGTAACCAATGCGGTCGTGCAACAAATAGGTCCAAGTTTTCCTGTTACTAACGCGATGGGCGATTTTTTAAGAGGCATATTATATCACCCGGTGGACAAAGATGGAAACAAGAGAGTGCGTTCCAATGGAAAGATGCCTGTTGTGATATTCCTCCACCAATACGCCCACTCGACCGGCTTTGCTTACGGCTATGATGTATTCTATCGAAACGGGAACGCAAGATTATTTCAGACCTTGCTCGACAAAGGTTTTGCCGTGCTTGCGATAGACCTTTTTGGATTCGGAACACGCATAGAGGAAGCGCAATATTTCTATCAACGGTATCCTCAATGGTCGAAGATGGGAAAAATGATCACCGATGTAAAATATTGCGTAGATGCCCTGGAGACTTTTGATTTTATTGACGGTGAAAATATTTTTTTACTGGGAAATGCGCTCGGGGGAAATATTGCCCTGATGAGCGCTACTCTCGACGACCGTGTTGCGGGCGTGGCAGTCTTGTCCGCTTTTTCTCCCTGGCGAACGAGTACTTCGCAGTATGAAAGCATTCGCAGCAATTCCCACCTATATGGACTGATGCCAAGGCTCGGCTTTTTTGCCACGAGTCCGTCAGTGGTGCCCGTGGATTACGCGGAAATCATTTCCGCTATTGCGCCACGGCCTTTAATGGTCATTGCCCCTTCATTAGACCGGCACGCTGATCCCTCTGCTGTCAAAGAAACTATGGCAAAGGTTACGGATATATATGGGCTTTATAAAAGTCAGCAGAAGGTCCGGTTTCAAACCCCGCCTGAAATAGATCGAATGACAGATTCGATGTATGAGGAAATTGCTGATTTTTTCGGAGGGGTTATAAAATAGAGGACTATAAAATTTGATCACATCCAAGTCAATGAAAGGGCATCCACACTTCCTGCAAAAACTGATTTTTCCTGTATTGTTTTTAGGATTCTGTTCAGGGATCTCCGCACAGGAAAAGCAATCAAAAAGCATAGAAGACGTTCAGCATTCGAAAGGGGAAATATGGAAAAAGATCAGCCCATATTTTTCGCCACCACTGGAATACGCGGGCAAATTTGGTGATTACCGCAGCCCGCTAAAATTTCATGACGGAAGGGCTGTTAAAACAAAACCTGACTGGAAAAAAAGGAGGGAAGAGATACTCGGGCTATGGCACGAACTGATGGGAGAATGGCCTGCGGTTCTCAAGGATCAGCAAATGGAAATTCTTGACAGCGCACGCCGCGACGGTTTTACACAACATCGTATCAGGTTTAACTGGACCCCGCACGAAAAAACAGAAGGTTATCTTTTGATACCGGATGGAGGCGAGAAAAAAAAGCCGGCGGTCATCACTGTCTATTATGAACCCGAAACCGCTATTGGGGAAGGTCAGCCCGACCGTGATTTTGCGTATCAGTTGACCAGGCGGGGATTTGTTACGCTTTCAATAGGAACTACGCTGGCTACAGAAGCCAAAACATATGCTCTGTACTATCCAAGTCTCGAGAATGCTCAGGTTCAACCCTTGTCGATGCTGGCGTATGCCGCGGCGAATGCATGGCACGTCCTGGCAAAGATTGATGTCGTCGATTCCTCGCGCATTGGAATCATGGGCCATTCATTTGGAGGAAAGTGGGCGATGTTTGCCACTTGTCTTTTTGAAAAATTTGCCTGCGGCGTATGGTCAGACCCCGGTATCGTCTTTGAAGCATCGCGCGAAAGTATAAACTATTGGGAACCCTGGTATCTGGGATACCATCAGCAGCCATGGCGCAAGCGAGGTTTGATCACTAAAGAAAATCCAGCCAGGGGAGTATATTCAAAATTGGTCGCGGAGGGCTACGACCTCCATGAACTGCATGCCCTCATGGCGCCCCGGCCTTTTCTTGTTTCGGGAGGTGAGGAAGATCCGGCCAAACGATGGATTCCACTGAACCACAGCCTTGCCGTCAACAAACTTTTGGGTGAGAAAAATCGCGTTGCCATGACCAACCGGCCCGATCATACGCCGAACACAAACTCAAACGAAAAGGCTTATTTGTTCCTGGAATATTTTTTAAAGTGATTGAATAAACCATCTGCCGTCGGGCGCAATTGTTGGTGCGTGTTATGTATATCTTGCCGCCCCTTTAAAATTGATTTGTTTGAGATGATCTTTTTAATAAATTTCGGGTACGTACCCGTTATTTCTCTACAGTAACTCTTATAAGAAAATTTACAGCGTTAATACCCAGAAGTTCTTTAAATTAAAAATAAAAATGACCAACGCCTTCCCGTGTAAAATGTCAAATTACTTTTTCCCGCTTGCATTTCTTTTCTTCCTGGCCGGATGCGAAAAAAAACAAAGTGGTCCCCTGACCGTTGATTCACCCGTCGCCGCGGAAAATGCTGTATCGACTTTCGAGATAGAACCTGGTTTTAAGATCGAGCTGGTTGCCGCCGAGCCGCTGATCGCTGATCCGGTTGCCATGGAGATTGATGAGAATGGGAATATGTACGTGGTTGAAAATCATGGTTACCCGCTTGATAAGACCAAATCGAGCAAAGTAAAAATGCTTCGCGATACTGATGGCGACGGGCGGATGGATAAAAGCACGATCTTCGCGGATACCCTGATGATGCCAACCGGTGTTTTACGCTGGAAGAAAGGCATACTTGTAACGGATGCTCCGGATTTGTTGTACATGGAAGACACCAACGGAGACGGACAGGCGGATATCATCGAGGTGATGCTTACAGGTTTTGCCCTGGCAAATCCCCAGCACAATGTGAACACCCCTATACTCGGACTGGATAACTGGATCTACCTTGCCCACGAAAGAGCGCTGGGTAGTGAAGTATACAAAGATAAGTTTGGCGATCGTGGCGGTGACATCTACTTTCCCGCAAAACCCGACGCTGTGCGACTTCCGGAAAATGCCAACGGAATGAATGTGCGTTTCCGGCCTGAGTCGCACGAGCTGGAAATGCTCGCGAGCAGCACTCAATACGGACACAGTTTTGATGTATGGGGTAATTATCTGCTCGTGAATAATTCCAACCATGCCATGCACGCTGTTATCCCCGACGAATATTTAAACCGAAATCCTAAACTGCTTGTTGCAAGGAGCACCAGTTCACTTCCGGATCACGGCAATGCAGCGGAAGTATTTCCCATCACGAAAACGCCCGACCGCCAGTTGCTCACCGATGTGGGTGTGATGACTTCCGCGTGTGCAATAACAGCGTATTCGGGCGGAGCTTTTCCCGAAGAATATAACACCCTTACAACATTCGTTGCCGAACCAGTCAGTAATATTGTTCATGTCGACAGATTAAAATCAAATGGGTCCAGCTTTGTGGCCAGCCGTTTACACGATAAAAAAGAATTTCTTGCCTCTACCGATATGTGGAGCAGGCCTGTAAACCTTTATACGGGACCCGATGGAGCCCTTTACGTAGTGGATTACTACCGGGAGATCATTGAACACCCCGAGTGGTTGTCAGATGAAGTGATTAATTCCGGAAGGCTTTACAACGGTCATGATATGGGCCGTATATTCCGGATCTCCGCGACGGATGCGAAGCCTGCCATGTGGACCAAAGACCTTGCTTTTGGCGATGCCACTGATGAAGAGCTTATTGAAAAGCTCGCTGATCATAATATCTGGTGGCGGCGCAATGCGCAGCGAATGCTGCTTGATCGGAATAACTCCGCCAATGTTCCCGCTCTTGTGAAAATGGCTGAAAACGAAGCTTCTGCCGAAGGACGCCTGCATGCCCTATGGACGCTACAGGGGATGAAGCGACTAACGCCGGAACACATTAAAAAAGCTTTGCGCGATCCTGAAGCAGGTGTCCGCGTGAATGCTATTAAACTCGCGGAGTTTCAATTGAAGAATGAACCAACACTGGGGGAAAATCTTATCTCTCTTCACGATGATGATGACGCCAAAGTAAGATTTCAACTGCTTTGTACGCTGGGCTTTATCGATTCACGGGAGGCCGCCGAGGTGAGAAATAAACTCTTGTTCAGAGATATACAGGACGAGTTTGTGCAGGTGGCCGCTTTATCCGCACCGTCTTCCCAAACGGAAAACCTGCTGGAGTCCGTGCTTGCGCAATATAAGCGGAACGTTCCGGCCTATGGATCGCTTGTTCAGAGTTTGACCGCCATGACTGCAGCGGAGGAAAAATCACGGCTTGCCTACACGCTGCTGCAGAAAGGTACTGCCGTTGTTCCGGAAGACAGCGTGAGCTGGCAGGTGCCTGTTCTCAAAGGGCTTGCCCGAGGTTTCAACGGCAGGAAGGCACTGTTATCGCAACAGGAACAGAATCTTTTGTTCAAATCATTTTTTGACCACCCTGCCCATTCTGTACGGCAGGCAAGCCTCCAGGTGTTGCAATCCAAACAGTTGACCGGAGGCCAGCAGATCAAAACCGCCATGCAAAGAGCGCGACAGGTGGCCAGCGATGATCAGGTACCCGAAAGAGAAAGGGCGCTGGCTATCAATTTTCTTGCGCTTCAAAATCCTGCGCCTGATGCGCCATTGCTGAAGACATTGGTCCTGTCGGATAAATCACTTCCTGTTCAGTTGGCATCCATCCGGACCATGAGTGCTATTCCCGATGAAACTATTACCGAGTTTACCATGGAGAATTGGCCTAAGCTTGACCCAGCGGTAAAGGATGCAGCCTTGAATTCCTTCATGGAAAATGAATCACGTGTAAGGGTCCTGGTCGATGCATTGGAAGCCGGCAAAGTCCAGAAGACCAGCGTGGGCTGGGGTCGCAGCATCCGTCTTATGACGCAACGCAATATCGAACTCCGAAACCGCGCGAGGGCATTTTTTACAAAAGATGATGAAACGAAAAAAGTGATTGAAGATTACAAACCCGCGCTCGAACTCGATGGCGATGTTGCGAATGGAAAATTGGTTTATGGGAAGAGCTGTGCCATCTGTCATCAGGTGAAAGGCGAAGGAGGTATTCCTTTTGGGCCTGACCTCGGTACCATCCAAAGTTGGCCAGCTTCCGGTATCATGGCAAACATCATTGATCCGAATCAATCTATCTCGCATGGTTTTGACTTATGGAATGTGGTGTTAAAAAACGGCGAATCGCTGCAGGGTGTCATTACAGCAGAGACACCTTCTTCCGTTACCGTGCGCAATGCAACCGGCCAGGTAAATACGATCGCCCGGGAGGAGATCTCGTCGCAAAAAGCTATGAATATGTCAGCGATGCCTGTTGGATTGGAAAAGGATATCAATCAGCAGGAGATGGCGGACTTGTTGGCGTTTTTGAAAAACAGCAAATAAGCTGTAAGGAGTAAGCTGTAAGTGGTAAGTAGTAAGTAGTAAGTTTTGAGGAGTTATATTTTAATAGTCACGTTCTAGTGAGATTTAATTGTAAAATTCGAACTATTTTTTGCTGATTTTTACATCCGGGTTTTTGCTGATGGGTTGCTCGGGGAAAGGTGAGCACTCGGAAAGCAGCGAATCAAATAATGGAGAGCACGAAAAGTCAGGAATGTCCGTTGGAAAAAACTTTAAAAAAAATAAAATTAAAAATTGTAATCAAATGAGAAGATCGAAAAGAGCCTGGTCAGTTGTACTGGTTTTAATACTGATAAATATTCTGCCATTGCAAGCAGAGGTGAGGCTGGCTGGTATTTTTTCCAGCGAGATGGTCCTTCAGCGAAACCATGAAATTGGTGTCTGGGGATGGGCAGACAAAGGGGAGAGGATTACCGGCTTCTCCCTTTCGCACCGATGATTGGTAGGGAGGTTTGAAACGTTGGGAAGTTTTCGAACCTGCAGCGTCCCTGAGACAGGAGACACTGCAGAGACGAATAGGGGGTAACTTACAACTCAAAACTTATTTCCCCGCCGTAAAAACAATCTCATGATTGCCCTTTAATCCCGGCTGAATAAATTCAAGCACAACTCTTGATACTCCCTTCGGCCAGTATTGTTTTAATTTAGGGTCGGTCACTTCGATGAATTCAATTTTCGGTTTTACTACTTTTGAATCATAGCGCATATCCAGCGTGAAACCCTCGCCTTCGAATTTCAGGATGCCCGGCTCTGCCTGCGTTACTTTGCAATAGGTCATAAAATTTGAGCTCGTTAATCCTTCAGACTTCGCAGTCAATTCGAATTTATCGCCGATCGAAAAACTGTTTTCGCGTTTAAGGTTATATGTTCGCATCCAGCTTTTCACTTTTGCATCTTCGGGATAGGCCTTTGCAATATTGGTTGAAAAAATAATGTTCCGTCCATTGTTTTGAAAGCTCGTCCCTTCCGCCTGGTATTTGCGGCCCTGCATTTGTGCAACACCATTGATCACGGGCACATTATGGTATAGGGATTGCATGGTCCAGATCTCATAACGCTGGCGGCTGAAAGTTTTTGCCGTGTATTCTTCGCGACCGAGATCGATCAGACACGGCTTGCCATCGTAATACATGATACCGGATCCCACATCGTTGTGATTGTGCGCTTCACTGTTGTGACCGCCTTTGGCGCCGAAGAAAAAACCTTTGTAACTTCCCTGTTGATCCCTTCCTCCGCCTATCTGGGTGTCGGGCAACCAGAACTCTCCCGGCAACGCTTCCTTTGCTTCAGCGTTCAGGATCTCATTCAGGTTGCTGAGTTGTTCGATCTGATCATTGATTCTTCCAGAAAGATTTTTTTCTCCCCACTTGTTCAGCTTTGCAAGATAAGCACCGAACTGATGCATGACAGGGTCTTTAATTGCTTTTCCATATTGATAGACCTGATAGGGATTTCCACCAGTTGTGGGATCGGCATCGGCAAAATTGATAAAGTAGGGCGCATGGATATTCACTTTGTAAAAATATTTACCGATATTCTGGATCAGGGGATCATCGAACACATCAAATTTTCCACCCGTTACCTGTTTCAAAGTAGCGAGACTCTGATAAAGAACTGATCCGGCAACGCCCCAGTAAGATGGACCTTCATCACAACCGCCATCGTCAGGGTAACTGTTGGGAAACTGGTCGAGTGAATGAACGAGTTTCCGGATGGCCGCGCGTTTCTTATCCTGATCATCTTCCAACAAGAGGATACAGTTCAGCATATTGTAGTTTACCCAGGGATTCCAGTTGTTTACTCCGGATCCGGTTATCTTGGCTGAAACAAGAAGGTTTGGATTCAGTTCATTACTGTAATCTCTCCATGGGTTGTCCGGCGTGTTGACACTATATCCTTCTTTGGGTTTAAGACTCATCCACCAGAAGTCATCGCGATTATAATATGGGACGATAACTTTTTTCATGATCTCATCCTTCAGGCGGATGGGTACCAGTGGGTGCACTTTGTCAAACTCATCTTTAAAAAGGTACCAGGTCCAGGCGAGCATGCTTGCAACTTCACCGACCCCCAGATCTATCGTTGGTTCATTTGCATCAGGAAGTCCATTGGGAGCCTGTTGCAAATAAAAGTGCGCTGACCATCCCCACCATGTTTGTTCGCAGTAATACCATACTCCATTGATGATCTGATCGATAAAGCGACCTTTGCCGTCTGCGAGTTCTCCCATGACGAGCGCGCTCAACGCTGATTTTGGTCCGGCGTACACTTCCTGCAAGCGGTTTCCTGAGCGGACAATCTCCATATAATCGGTTGCCTTGACTCCGGGCCATCCATAATTGAGTTGGCTTTCCGCTGCTTTTATGTACGCTTCGCGGATTTGCGGGGAGAGGTTGTTCCAGAAATTTCGATTTTTATGATCCGGCAACAGGATCCACGAATGATCGGTGATGAGATCTTTGGAAAGATCCAGCTGTTGAAGTTCTTTCATCAGAATGTTTCGCTCTTCAGCGTGATGTTGACCTGATGCCGGGTTTATTTTTGTGATGAAGGGTAGGAGGAGGCATAACAGGAAGGTGAAGTTCTGACCTGAATGCATTTTCTTAGGAAAAGAATTTCTCATGGTTATCAAGCGGTCAGGCATTGTTGCTCCGAATCGCCCGTTTAAAAAACCAATGAATTTTTAAATTATACAAATATTTTACTTTTCGGGTACCTTGAGGTGATAAATGGATGCTCACAGATGGAGCGCCTGTCTATCAACTCCGGTTGAAACCCGTTTCGGAAAATTGTGATCATGTCCGGCCCACGAACGCACAGTCGCTTTCGCGGGCTCTGCAATCGATCTTCCGTTGTCTGAACGGGGGATTATTCCCAAATGAATTTTTCTTTTTTGAAAGAATTGTATACATTTCGGGTACGTACCCGTAATGATGATTGAATTCCGCGCGATGACATATTATTTCGATTTGAAACTGACCAATTCTTCATATACGCTGCTAAGAATACCCCTAAAAACCCTCAAATTATTCATTTACGGCACTTTTTTCCGGTTGATAGTGATTAATGCCCAAGCCCAGCAGACCTCTCCGGAACCCATCAGGGGGGTTAAAATTGGCAAAAACCGGGAGCTATTGGTCAATGGAAAACCTTTTTTGCCCATTATGTCGTGGGCCCAGCCGGCCAAAAATTATCGGCAGCTGAGGGATCTCGGTTTCAATACGCACACAAGCGGATCGGCGGATATTGTTGCCGCGAAAGAAGTGGGTTGTTACGCTGTGCCGGGTTTCAGGGAAGGTAAACCAGAAAATGATTTTATCCTCGGCTGGATTTTCGATGACGAGCCCGACCTTCCACAAGGCCGCGGTGCTGATGCAAAGCCGAGGCAAACCGCGGGAATGCAGGATCGCGGCATGAACGGGAGAAAAACAGTGACAGAAGTAGTTTACGGGGGAGATCAATTGACGCTCCTGGATTCCACCTTTATTATAAGCACGATAGCATCACATCTTGATGTACCCTGGGAAATCACCTGGGGTCCCGACAACTGGATCTGGTATACTGAACAGCGCGGCACTGTAAGCAAAGTGAATCCTATTACCGGCGAAAAAAAGTTACTGCTGAGAATTGTCCCCGATGTTCACCGCAAAAATACCCTGGGTTTGTTGTGTATGGCCCTTCATCCGGATATGAAAAATTTCCCTTATGTATTTTTGAACTATCAGTATATGAAGGGAAGCGATTTGAAGTCGTTGCAATCAAAGTGGGTTCGCTACACCTATACGGGCACGACCTTAAAAGATCCACTCGTGTTGTTTGAAATCCCCGCTGATATTGGTCACAACGGTTCGCGTATTGTTTTCGCTCCTGATGGGAAACTCATACTGGCAACCGGTGACGCCGATCATAAAAATGATGCTGCCAATTCAGGCAATGCTCAGAATTTAGAGTCGTGGAGTGGCAAGATCCTTCGGATGAACATTGACGGCACTATTCCGGAAGACAACCCTTTTCCGGGAAGTCCTGTCTGGGCACTGGGGTTTCGGGTGCCCCCGGGTTTGGTATATGCATCCAACGGCAAGTTATACAGCGCTGAACATGGCAATGTGATCAATGATGAAGTCAATCTCATTGAAAAGGGCGCGAATTACGGATATCCGAATGTTTCCGGGGTGTGCGACAGACCACGGGAGCTGGAATACTGCGCTTCTCACACAATTAAAGCTCCTATAATTGCCTGGACGCCGACGATTGCGCCTGCAGGACTGGATTATTATGACAATTCAGCCATCCCGGAATGGCAAAATTCTCTTTTACTCGTTACCTTGAAATCCCAAAGTCTGAGGGTCTTAAAACTGAACGAAAGAGGCGATTCTGTATTAGAGGATCGGGTGTATTTCGAGAAGAGTTTCGGACGGTTGCGGGATATCTGTGTTTCCCCTGACGGGGAGGTTTATATATCCACGAGCAACCTGGATTGGAACCAGGCAGAAGGGTTTCCAAAGGAAAATGACGACAGGATCATTAAAATATCAGGAAACAAAACCAGTAAGATCGTGTCGGACGCCGGTGGCAAAACCAGGAACATGAAATCGTCGGCTCGGGCAGCAACTGTAAGATCAGACGCTCCCGGAGTGATAGTATATAACAACTATTGTACTTCCTGTCATAAACCTGATGGCGCAGGTGTGCCTGGTACGTTTCCGCCTTTGAAGGGGACGCACCAAGTGACGGGGGATAAAACCAAATTAATACGTTTGGTATTACAGGGATTATCGGGACCGATCACGTTGGCCGGCGTAAAGTATGATACGGAAATGCCGTCGTTCAGTTTTCTTTTCGACCAGGAAGTGGCTGATGTGGTTGGATACGTTCGGTCCGCATTTGGGCAAAAACAGGAAACTGTTACGCTGGCGGAAGTGAAGAAGATAAGAGGCGAAGCAAAAAATTAAAGATGGAACCTTATGCCTGTGCTTTAATTTGTTGCCGGAATCTTTCAGAGTCGATGACTTTCCGATTCCTGGTTCACACCCGGAGGTGACAGAATTATTTACCTGCGCGGTCGAACGCTATGGTTAATTAAAATAAAAAGATTAAGTGATTGAAATGACTGAACTGGAACTTTTAGAACAAGAACTGCTGAAGCCCTCGGATGCGCTGATCGAAGATATGGCGGCTTTGAAGGGAGACATTATTTTGCTGGGAGTCGCGGGAAAGATGGGACCGAGTATGGCAAAGCTGGCCAGGCAGGCTGCCAATAGCGCAGGGGTTAAAAAGCGGATTATCGGTGTGTCGCGGTTTTCCGAGCAGAATATGCAGGCGGAACTTGAGGCTGAAGGAATTGAAACATTTGCGGCAGATCTGCTCAACGAAGATCACCTCGCATCGTTACCCGACGCGCCGAATATAATCTATCTGGCGGGAACAAAATTTGGCACCACAGGCAAAGAATCTTTAACGTGGGCGATGAATGCTTACCTGCCCGGGCGTGTAGCAGAGCGTTATAAGAATTCAAGGATCGTCGCTTTTTCGACAGGTAATGTTTATCCCTTTTCACCCGTAACCAGTGGCGGCGTTTCAGAGGATCAACCGACGGGACCAATAGGAGAGTATGGGCAATCCTGCCTCGGCCGTGAACGGGTATTTCAATATTTCTCCACAAAGTATAATATACCGACGCTCATCTACCGACTTAACTACGCCATTGACCTCCGATACGGTGTGTTGCTTGAGATCGCGAAATCAGTATCAGAGCAAAGACCCATTGATCTTACAACAGGTTTTGTAAACGTGATCTGGCAGGGCGATGCAAATGAAATTGCCATACGGGCATTACACCATTGTGAAGTGCCTGCAAAGATTCTGAATGTAACGGGGCCTGAAACGGTTTCGATCAAATGGCTCGCAGAACAATTCGGGACCATCCTTGGAAAAGCGCCCATGTTCCTAAATGAAACGCAACCAACGGCTTTACTCAGCAATGCGTCGCTCGCTCATCAGTTATTCGGTTATCCGCGCATCAACCTCCGGCAAATGATCGAACTTACGGTTGCGTGGCTACAGCAGGGAGGAATGACCTTAAACAAACCGACACATTTTCAGGAGAGGAATGGCAAGTTTTGACTTATGAAGACAATTACACTTAAGACCGATGTAAAGAAATTGCTGCACCAGGGTACCGTCATTCCCGCACATCCTCTTGCGTTGGATTCAAAGCGCAACCTCGATGAAAAACGTCAGCGTGGTTTGACCCAGTATTATATGGCGAGTGGTGCGGGAGGAATTGCCGTCGGAGTTCATACAACACAATTTGAGATCCGCGATCCACAGATCAATCTTTACAGCCGCGTGTTGGCGCTGGCCGCGGAAGAAGTAGCCTCAGCTTCGCTGACACGTCCTTTCATAAAAGTAGCCGGCATAGTTGGCCCCACGACACAAGCTATTTCCGAAGCGGAAACTGCGGTGCGTTTAGGATATGA
>JBBDXJ010000271.1:0-2434 GCA_040902445.1 Cyclobacteriaceae bacterium
ATCAATGATGTTAATTTGAACTGTCGGACCTGCATTCAAACCTGCCTTTCAACCTCGATTTCAACTTGCCTTTCAACTTGCATTCAACCTGCCTTTCAACCTGCATTCAAACCTGCATTCAACCTGCATTCAAACCTGCATTCAACCTGCCTTTAGACTTGCATTTAAACCCAACTGCGCTACCCCGCTCAAAACCTCCGCAAGCTTCGTCGGGCAAGCCTGCCTTTAGACCTGCCTTTCAACCTGGATTTCAACTTGCCTTTCGACCTGCATTCAGACCTGCATTCAAACCTGTTACTTCAAGACCTCCTTCACCCGCAACGCAGCGTCCTTTAACAAAATAGCCGACCTCACCTTCAAACCAGATTCTTCTATGATCTTCGCGCCTTCTTCGGCATTGGTGCCCTGGAGGCGGACGATGATCGGGACTTTGATGGTGCCGATCTTCTTGTAGGCTTCGACGACGCCACTGGCAACGCGGTCGCAGCGTACGATGCCGCCGAAAATGTTGATGAGGATGGCTTTGACGTTGGGGTCTTTCAGGATGATGCGAAAACCCGCCTCCACGGTTTCGGCGTTGGCTCCTCCACCCACGTCCAGGAAGTTGGCAGGCTCGCCGCCGGAGAGTTTGATAATATCCATGGTAGCCATGGCCAGGCCTGCGCCATTGACCATACAGCCCACGTTGCCGTCGAGTTTTACGTAATTAAGTCCTGCTTTGCCGGCTTCGACCTCCAGCGGGTCTTCTTCCGTGATGTCGCGCAATTCCGCGAGATCCTTGTGGCGGAAGAGGGCGTTGTCGTCGAGGTTTACCTTTGCATCCACGGCGAGGATCCGGTTGTCTGACGTCTTCAGCAGGGGGTTTATTTCAAACATGGAGGCGTCCAGTCCCAGGTACGCATTGTAGAGACTGTTGATGAACTTCACTCCCTCCTTGAACGCATTTCCTTCCCAACCCATAGCGAAGGCGATCTTGCGCGCCTGGAACGGTTGCAGGCCCACGCTGGGGTCGATCCATTCCTTGACGATCTTTTCCGGGTGGTTTTCAGCTACTTCTTCAATATTCATCCCGCCTTCGGTTGATGCCATGATCACCGGACATGCTTTCGAGCGGTCGAGCAGGATGCTCATATAATATTCTTTGGGCTCGCTTGCGCCGGGGTAATAAACATCTTCGGCGATGAGCACTTTATTTACTTTTTTTCCTTCCGGTCCGGTCTGGATCGTTACGAGAGTTCCACCGAGGATCGCTTTCACTTTCTCAGGAACTTCCGCCGCGCTCTTGGCGAGGACGACGCCTTTGGATCCTGTTTCCTTCACCGTTCCTTTTCCGCGTCCGCCGGCGTGGATCTGTGATTTGATCACAAACCATTTGGTACCTGTTTCCGCCGCGAGTTCTTTAGCCGCCTGGCTCGCGTGATCGGGCGTATCGGCCACGATGCCGCGCTGAATAGTGACACCATATTTTTGCAGAAGTTCTTTGCCCTGGTATTCGTGGATGTTCATGTTGGAAGTTTAATCTGAATTGGCGGCAAACTAGGAGATTTTGTGTTTAAATCAAATCGGTTGTGTCCTGGTTTCCGGTTGCCCGTTTCCGGTTTCCGGGTTGTTCTCGTTTATTCAGGATTTATTTTTTCCGGAAGGTTTGCGTAAAACAACCTTGACGCTTAGGGTGATATGGCGTTGCCTAAAGGCCCGGGCTTTCGCTACTCGCCGACCCGCACACATGCCACTTCGGGCTCAGACATGCCGCTCAATCCCTAACGCAATCTGCCCGTGTTGCTTGCGCGCAGTTTTCTGATTGCAGTTCCCGGTTGGGTGACGTTTAATTGTAGGTTTTTCATAAACGGGGATGGTTGTGTTGAGCAACCATCTGACGATGTGCATCCGTTTGCCAGAAAATTCATCTCCTGATTGGACTCTTCTGTGGCAAACTTTCTAAACTCCAATTTAACCCGGGGCTTCGCTTTCGCTCACCCCGGGCTGATGTATCACGCCCTTTCAGGGCTAATGCAAAAATGATTACCATGAATTGCATTGCACCTGGATGCCGAATATGCGAATTCATCCCTGTGAAAGGACGCACAGGAACTACGCGCGAACCCACCATACAAGGGAACGAAGAGAAATCGAAAATATTCAATCTGCGAATGTTCGCATTTAGCCCTGAAAGGGCGCCATATATCAGCCCAGGGTAAGCCGCAAGGCGCAGCCCTGGGAATAAAGGCAGTTAACAATGTTTGCCATTGGAAAACTAATTCGGCGCACGCATTTTTTGGCAAACGGATGCGGATAATTTAAAAGCGATTGGTGCGCGACGGTTCGTACAATCTTTCAATCTATTTAAATCTCCCCCGCAAGTCCAGCGCGCAACCATTCCACCTTTCAACCTTTCAGATCCTCGCTGGAACAAATCATGTTGACCAACTTTCTC
>JBBDXJ010000272.1:0-16656 GCA_040902445.1 Cyclobacteriaceae bacterium
CACCATGCGTTCGGCAATCATCTTGCGCATCCGGTCCATCTCAATGATCTCATCGCCCCCGCTGATGGAAACAGGAATCCGCTGTGGAGTCTGCACCGAAAAAGTACGCGCTCCCCACCCTTGTACCGCAGCCCCCAGCTTCCGGTTCTGAACGTACGCTATGATGTCCTTTTTGGTGACCCGCCCTTCAGAGCCAGTGCCTGAAATGGCTTCAAGTTCGGCGACATCTATGTTTTCTTCCTTTGCAATATTTTTTACCAGGGGAGAATAAAACCGGGCAGGCGATTTAAAATTTTCAGCGTGCTGCGAACCGTTTGACCCGTTGGACAATACTTCTTCCTTGGGACTTTCCTGTGGCCCTGGCGAAACGGGAGTTTTTGCCTCTGTTTTGGGTACCACCGGAGTAACTTCGATTTCCCCTTCCGTGGTGATTATGGCTATTGCTTTTCCAACCTTTACCACTTCGCCTTCCCTGGCAAGGATTTCTTTCAGTATCCCGCCATGGGTGGACGGGACTTCCGTATCGACCTTATCGGTGGCCACTTCCAGAAGTGATTCATCTTGCTCAATCTTGTCTCCCGGGTTTTTAAGCCAATGCAGGATAGTGGCTTCCGTGATACTTTCACCCATTTTAGGCATTACCAGTTCTACAATGGCCATAGTGAAATCGTTTTTCCCGCCGGTAAAGTTAGTATTTTCTGAGTATATAGATATATAAGTACATAGGGAAATAGGGATATAAGGTATAGGGGATAGGGTATGCGGTATAAGGGTAGAACCGGCTGGTGTGAGTTTAGGGATTAAGAGATTTTTGTGTCGCAGGCAATGCAGGTTCATTTTTCAGGTCAAAGATATCTGAGAGCAGCTCATAGGAGCGGAGGCGATCTTCGGCTGAATCTGCAAACGTAGCGACGACAATTTCGTCCACCATAAATTCGTGTGCGAGCACAAGCATTTTTTCTTTAACAACGTCGGGTGTGCCAATGATCATTCTTTGCCTGTTGTACTGCACATGCCTTAACTCTTCGCTGGAATATTTATAAGTTTTCACGGATTCATACGAGGGAGCTTCATCCATTTGACCTTTTGACAGGTTGAGCAGGCGGTAATCCATTACTGCCTGTACGCGTGCTGCCTTTTCCTCAGTATCTCCGCAAAAAGCAAAGATTCCGACGCTGGCGACTGGTTCTGATAATTCATCGGAAACTTTGAACCGCTTGCGATATTGGTTCACGGCTTCCGCGCCGCCCACCGGGTTGATGAATTGTGCAAACGAGAGTGCCATGCCGAAGTGCGCAGCCAGGTAAGCGCTTTCACCGCTTGAGGTCAACATCCATAGTTGTGGCACGGTATGGATGCGGGGGATCGCTTTTACTTTTTCATGTATGGTTTCAGGTATCGACTCATCGAGCAGGAAAGCTTTGAGTGTGATAATCTGCTGCACGTATTCCTGCGGATCAAAAGTATTTCCGGGATTGAGCAGCGATGCAGTAAGCCGGTCACCTCCAGGAGCCCTTCCGATGCCCAGGTCTATTCTTTCAGGAAATAAGGCTTCCAGCAGACGGAAATTTTCGGCCACCTTCAGTGCGCTGTGGTTGGGCAGCATGATTCCGCCTGATCCCAGTCGAACCCTCTTTGTTTCCGCTCCGAGGCGGGCAAGCAGGACCTCTGGTGCTGCGCAGGCCAGGCTGGATATATTGTGATGTTCAGATATCCAATAACGCGTATATCCGGATACATCGGCGAGCTTTACTAACTGGATACTTTCCTTGAGAGCTTCTGAGGGATTACTTCCTCTTCGAACGGGAGTCTGATCAAGGATACTGAGTTTTAGTTTCATGTTCATCTTTCACGCGTAACGTCCACGTTGACTTAAGCACCAACAACTTTCGTGGTAAAGAAGTGCCATGGCTGATTGATTTCGTTCTCACGTGATATATCCGGTTTTGACTATCCCGCCATTAAAGACCGGGTTTTAGATTTTTCATTTCAGAATCCTTCTGATCCCCCAGGACAGGTTATTCTGCAGAACGTGCTTTTAAAGAATTATCGCCGTTTCTTTTTCTTCTTTATTTTTCTCTATTTTTGAAACCCAATCCATATTTATAAATTAAGATTATGAAAATTGCTTTGATTAGTACCGGGCTATTGGCTGCTGCCCTGTTTGTTTCTTGTTCGTCCGGTAACGACGAAACAAAACTTCCGGAAGGCGTGGGTATAAATGTCGCCCACATGGATACGACGATAAAACCATCCGATGATTTCTTCAGGTTTGTCAACGGGGGTTGGATCTCAAAAAATGAAATCCCTGCTGATTTGGGCGCCTATGGCAGTTTCCACGAATTGCGTGAGGAGAATCAAAACGTGTTGCTTGAGATTGTCCGGAAGGCAGGTGAGAATAAGGATTACAAAGAAGGTTCTGACCAAAGAAAAGCCGCTTATTTTTATGCCGTTGGAATGGATTCTCTGATGGCTGAACGCGCAGGCGTTTCTGTGCTACAACCCTATTTCGATAAGATTCAATCCATACAAAACAAGAAGGACCTTCAGGATTATCTTGAACGGGATATGTTGCAGGGAGGAAGCGCCTTCTTTAACATGGCCGTATTTTCGGATCTTAAAAAGAGCGACCGCACTGCGGCTTATCTTACAGCTGGAGGTATCGGCTTACCGGAAAGAGATTACTATTTAAAACAAGATGATAAATCCAAAGAAGCGCGTCAGAAATACGTTGCGCATTTAACCAATCTTTTGGTTTTGGCGGGCGAAGAGGAAGCAGATGCTAAAAAACAAGCTGAATCTGTGCTCAGGCTTGAAACGCGGCTCGCTCAAAAAATGCTGAGTAAGGAAGATAACCGCGATCCATATAAGATCTACAATCCGAAAACTGTTTCAGAAGTTAGCAAACTCATGCCTTCAATTGACTGGAAAGATTACTTCAATTCACTCGGAGTAAAGTTGGATACGGTTGTTGTTATGGAGCCGGCGTTTATACAGGAGTGCGAAAAGATCATGAATGATGCGCGGCCAGAAGAGTTAAAAACGTATCTGAAGACATCGTTGCTCAGGTCTGCGGCGCCTTATATGAATAATGCTTTTGTGCAGGAGGCTTTTGATTTCAATCAGAAGTATCTCACAGGCGTTGAACAAATGCGTCCGCGCTGGAAGCGCGTTTTGACTAACACCAACAATCTTATGGGAGAGGCTATCGGCCAGTTGTACGTTGACGAAACGTTCCCGCCTGAAGCAAAACAAAAGGCCATGGAAATGGTGGAGAATATTAAGCTGGCATTTGCAGACAGGATTAAACAACTCGATTGGATGTCAGACTCAACCAAGGAGATGGCTTTGAAGAAACTCGCCACCTTCAGGGTTAAAATCGGCTATCCGGAAAAATGGATTGACTATTCTACGCTCGAAGTGAGTAAAGATCCGGAGAAATCATCTTTCTTTCAGAATGTCGTTAACGCCAACATATTCGAATCAAAACGTCAGCTGGCAAAAGTCGGTAAACCGGTTGATCGTGAAGAATGGGGGATGACTCCGCAAACGGTCAACGCCTATTACAATCCACCACTGAACGAGATCGTTTTTCCCGCAGCAATCCTGCAACCACCTTTTTACAATTACCGCGCGGACGAGGCTGTAAATTACGGTGGTATCGGTGCTGTTATCGGACACGAGATCTCACACGGCTTTGATGATCAGGGAGCAAAATTTGATGCTCAGGGAAATTTAAAGAACTGGTTCACCAATAAGGATCTGGCAAGTTTTGAAGAAAAAGGAAAAAACCTGGCCAAACAGTTTGATTCATACGAACCCCTTCCGGATGTTTTTGTGCAAGGTCAATTTACGTTGGGAGAAAATATTGGCGATCTCGGTGGAATAACTGCTGCATACGAAGGACTCCAGAGATTTTATCGCGAGAATGAAAAACCGGCGCTTATTGACGGATACACACCCGAACAGCGATTTTTTATTTCATGGGCTACCATATGGCGCATAAAATATCGCGATGAAACCCTGCGTACACAAGTGCTTACTGATCCGCATTCACCCGGAATGTTCAGGGCGAACGGACCTTTAACAAACTTTACTCCGTTTTATGAAGCCTTCAAGGTTTCCGAAGGTGACAAAATGTTCAGACCTGAAACAGACCGGGTAAAGATCTGGTAAATAACAGTTTTAGAACAATTCTGACCTGACAATGTAATGCTATTACCTTAAGGCGGTTGACAGATCCGCGCGGTTCAAACTGAGTGCCTGAAAACTGCAAAGCAAAAAAATGACGATGCCACAATAAACAAGCGGGTAAAGGGGATCCACCCAGCTAAGATGAGTTGAATAGACGAAATTTCTCAACAACTCTTTTAGAATGATATAGGTTAACGGACCAAAAACCAGGATCGCGATTAACATTTGCCGTGTGAATTCGCGCACCAGAAGTCTGGTAATATTCAGAGTACTGGCACCGAACAATTTGTGGAGAGCAATCTGTTTTATTTTATCGCGAACAATACTGATACTTAAACCGTAAATTGCACAACACGATAAGATCCCGGAAATGATCGCTAAAATTTCCGATAATGCATTAAGTGAGTCCTGATACGTCAACCATTTCCCGAAATTCTTGTTCAGATATGATATTTGCGCTTTTGTTTGTCCGTGTTTAAAATAATTCGACAAAAAGCCCACCGTTCTTCGGATGTCAACCTCAAGGACGCGGATACACAGGAAGTTATAATTGAAATACGGTGCAATATTTATTTTTACCGGCTTTTCTGGTTGGTTGAATAAGCCGCTCATGTCTTTAAATACTCCGAGCACCTTATTTTTATTTGTACCCAGTAAACTTGCCGCTTTTTCATTTACCACCGTTATAGAATCTCCAGCGTTGGCTTTAAACCAGTTGCCATGAATGATATGCAGATTAAAGAATTCGTTGAAAGCAGGATCAACAGACATAAAATAGAACGGCGAATTCAGCTCCTTGCTGTTTATTTTATCAGGCAATTGCGAAGTCGCCATCAAATCGAGAACGTTGGGGTGATACGTTTTCCAACTCACCCGAAGGCTCCTAAGACCAGCATCAGTCAGATCTGGGGGATAGGCAAGGTAAACGACCTGATCATGGTTCCTGCCGGGTTCTTTTAGTAATGAATAATTGATCTGCCGGCGGATAACAAGCGAAGAAACGATCAGAAAAATGCTAATGCCTAATTGTAAGAATGTAATCACTCTCCTCAAGCCCGGAAACGACAGGGTCTCTGAACTGAGTAGCCGATTGGGAGAAGTATGGATGAACTTCAACGTCATGATGACCGGGGGAATACCGAAAAACAGAAAAAGTGCTGACCATATAAGAATTAACAGCGGGTCAGCTTCCATCAACAGGGAAATGATATCTATCGAGAGGATTTGTTCTATTGAATGCGATGTGAGAAGTAAGAGGATCAGACCCAGGATGGAAGAAATAGCCACAATCAGGAAAGACTCCGCAGTGAAGCCTGTAATTAATTCTGACTGACTGGTACCCGCCAGCTTTTTTATAGCGATTTCTTTTGACCGGTGAGGCAGGCTCAACGTTGTGAGATTAACAAAACTAACAAGAGCAAGGAAAAGAATGAGTGCAGTAATCGAGATCAAGATTATGATGCTATACCGGTCTCCATGTATTGAATCTTCACCAAGCACCCTCGGGCCAAAATAGATCTCTGAAATTGGTTGAAAAAAGTAAATGAGATTCTCTGACTTCGTTATTCTGTTTTTTACTGACTGCAGGTATGGAGAGTCCTGGTGATACGCTTCTCCATAAATGCCCGTGTCCTCAGGGTTAAAATTCAACGAATGTATTGATAAACTGTCAAACCGGATGAAGGAGTTAAATTGTTCGTGCGAGTTGTGCGGAAAATCTTTGTAAACAGCAACTATATTAAAAATCAGTGTATCACCTGAGGTCGTTATCTTAAGCTCTTTTCCTGCTGCGTCGACTGTCGCGAAATATTTAAGGGCTATCGACGCAGAAACGATCGCGGAATGGTTATTCGTTTTGAATTCGTCGATTGAACCATGCAGGATCTTAAAGGAAAAAATATCGGTTATTTCAGTATCTGCAGCATGGAACTTTTCACTCCTGAAGATTTGGGTGCCTGCCAGGATGGTTAATCCATCCATAACTTTTACTCTCGACACAATAACTGAGTCCACCGGGCTTGCTCTCATAATTGAAATCGTTTCTGACGGAATTCTGTTTGAAAGGCGATTTCCATTGTAGGCTTCATCATTATTCCTTTGCAGCATCCTGAAAATGGAGTTGTGCTCATGATGGAACCGGTCGAATCCGAATTCATGCAATGAGAAAAGTATGATCAGTGTGGAGCAAGCAAAGGCAATCGCAAGAGAAATGATCTTCAATAAATAGACTTCCCTTCCTTTGGCGATGATCCGGAAAAATAAGCGGTTTGGAAGTATTGACATCTACTTTGGTGAATGGCCAGGAGTGGTACTCAAGAACTTGGCCACTTTTCAAAACGTCTCCACAGCAAAAATAACGTCACATTTTTTTAAAGGTCTTTCGATATTGAACGATATTATCCGATAACGGACAAAATCTTGACGTTTGGACGGAAGAACGTTTACGTCTTCTGAAGCGGGAGACTTTTTTCGGTTTATGAAGTCAACTTGAGATTCGAATGGTGTAGCTCACTGTAAAGGCACCAAAAAAAATCTTTTCAATAAGGAAAGATCCAGCCTACTTCCAGGGCGGCATTCCCTGAATTTTGTTTATTTTTATATCATGGCCAATAAATCCCTTTTGATAATCATTTTTTTCTTCCTGGGGTTCTCAAAAAATTCGTTCCCGCAGAACCCTGACAGGCCAAATATCTTGTTTGTGATTGGTGACGACTGGTCTCATGGTCATGCAGGTGTTTACGGCGATCCTGTTGTAAAAACGCCGAACATTGATGGCATTGCAAAAGAAGGTGCCGTCTTTCTAAATGCATTTTGTGCAGCTCCATCCTGCTCTCCCTCCAGGGCGTCGGTTTTGACCGGCCGATATCCGCACGAACTTGAAGCCGGCGCCAGCCTGTGGGGATATCTTCCGAAAAAATATAGCAACTATTCAGCCATCCTTCAACAAGCAGGGTACCATGTCGGACTAACGGGCAAAGGCTGGGGTCCGGGAAATTTTGAGGCCGGGGGTTATGAACACAATCCTGCCGGAAAAACCTACAAAGATTTTGCAACTTTTCTTGAAGCAAGACCTGAAGGCCAACCTTTTTCTTTCTGGTTTGGATCTCAAAATCCGCATCGGCCATACGAACCGGGATCAGGGTTAGCTTCAGGAAAAGATCCCGGAAAAGTGAAAGTACCCGGATGGTTGCCGGATGTTTCTGGTGTACGCCATGATATCCTCGACTATTATCATGAAGTAGAACAATTCGACAGACAGCTGGGTGAAATTCTTAGCATACTACGCGAGTCCGGTGAGATAGAGAATACACTCATTATTATCACAGGTGATAATGGAATGCCATTCCCCAGAGCAAAAGCTACGCTTTATGATTCGGGAGCAAAGATCCCGCTGATCATGAGTCTGAAAGGAAAGATAAATCCGGGTACAGAGGTTAAGGAGCTTGTCAGTCTAACGGATATTGCTCCAACCATTCTTGAGTTAACCGGCCAGGACATTGTCAAAGAAATGACCGGAACCACACTTTGGCCACTGCTAATAGGGGAAAAAGTTAATAACAGAAAAATGGTTTTTATTGAACGTGAACGGCATGCTAATGTCAGGAAAGCCGAGTTAGGTTATCCGGCGCGCGCTATACGTACAGATGAGTATTTATATATCAGGAACTATGAGCCCGACCGGTGGCCCGCGGGTGATCCGGAAGTATATCATTCGGTAGGACCTTATGGTGATGTCGATGCCTCACCTACGAAGGAATATATTCTTTCCAACAGAACCCAAGCCACCGTGGCTCCTTTTTTCAGCAGGGCATTTGCCAAACGCAATGCGGAGGAACTTTACGATCTGAAAGCCGACCCTGATCAGTTGAATAATGTGGTTTCTGATAAAAAATACTTGAAGATCCTTGACGAATTAAAGAAACATTTAAATGACTGGCAGGTCAGAACGGGCGATCCCCGCGTAACCAGTAGTCATAACGTTGTTTTCGACCAATATCTTTATTTTGGCCCGCCGGTAGAGGGGGCGCCGAGCAATTACAAACCTGAATTAAATAAATAAACAATATAAAATTTCAAATAGTGAAGATGCCTTTGATGTGGTTCTGCAAGTTCCTGATTGTACCGCTTTTTCTTTTTGCCATTTCATGCAGTGTCATTAAACAAAATCAGGAAACTGAAAAACAGAACGTCCTTTTCATTGCAGTAGACGATCTCAGACCTGAGTTGGGTTGTTATGGAAAACCATTTATTCATTCACCGCATATTGATGGACTTGCTTCTGGAGGTTTATTATTTGAAAGAGCTTATTGCCAGCAGGCAGTATGTTCACCCAGCCGAACCAGTCTTTTAACAGGACTTCGGCCGGATGCTACCGGAGTTTTTAACCTTACAACCCATTTCAGGAATACTATTCCTGATGTAGTTACCCTTCCGCAATACTTTAAGAACGACGGTTACCATACTGAGTGGTGGGGAAAGATCTATCATGCAAACTTACTTGACAGCTTGTCGTGGACGGTACCTGGCCGCCAGTATGAAGCCAGTTCGAACTGGCGGGGTTATGTTTTGGAGGAAAGTAGAAGCATTGCCGGAAAACGGGATGGCAGGGGTCCTGCATTTGAAATAGCTGAGGTTCCCGATAATGCGTATCCTGACGGAAAAATTGCTGACGGCGCCATCGAATCCTTAAAAAAACTTGCAACATCCAATAAACCGTTTTTTCTGGCAGTAGGATTTTTAAAGCCGCATTTACCGTTTAACGCTCCAAAGAAATACTGGGATCTGTATGATCCCGCCGACATCACGCTGCCGGAACATCTATACCCTCCCGACAGCGCTCCTGAGTTTGCAGGTCACAACTCAGGAGAACTGAGATCCTATTACGGAATACCTGAGAATGGTCTGTTAACCAGAGAGCAATCGGTGCAGCTGATCCACGGTTACCGCGCCTGTGTAAGTTATACCGACGCCCAGGTGGGCCGTTTGCTGGCAGAATTGAAAAGAAGTGGCCTCGATAAAAATACGATCGTGATTTTATGGGGAGACCACGGATGGAAACTTGCCGATTACGGGATGTGGGCGAAGCATACAAACTTCGAAGTAGACACACGGGCTCCGTTAATCGTGCGCAGTCCGGAAATGAAAACCCGGGGTGTAAGAACGAATGCGCTGGTGGAATTTATCGATATTTACCCTTCCTTATGTGAGCTTGCGGGGCTGCCGGCCCCACCGGATCTTCCGGGCAAAAGTTTTGTGCCGTTGATGGATGATCCCGCGATGGAATGGAAAAAAACCGCATTCAGCCAATATCCCCGCGGTGAAATGATGGGTTACAGTATGCGCACGGACCGTTACCGCTTCACTAAATGGAAAAAAAGAAAACAACCACATGAAGTTATAGCCTATGAGTTGTATGACCTCCAAAATGATCCGCATGCGTTTGTGAACATTGCCAACGAACCGGCGTCTGAAAACATCATCTCCGAACTTTCAAAGCTGATGGCCGAATCAGGAGTCGGCGAACAACCCATACCTTAAGTGCTCATCTTTCTTTTTGAACAGATGGTCACCAAGATTATTATCTTGTCTTGTAAACACAAACCGGAATAAACCATGAATCATACTGCTAAGACGTTGGTTATTGCGATGGTCTTCATGGTCTTTCAACCAGCTGCGGTCAGGGGCCAGGACATCGGGATATGGAGCCGTTTTGAAAAAGAGTTCACAAGTTCCAAAGATTACACCAATCCCATGTATGATCTGAAGTTTAACATACGATTCATTTCGCCGACGGGTAAGATTAAGAGCATCCAGGCATTCTGGGATGGAGAACGTTCATGGAAAGTCCGGTTTATGCCAGATGAAAAAGGAACATGGAAATGGAATTCAGAATGTTCCGATAAAACCAATAATAGTCTCAATGGCCAGACCGGCTCATTTAAGTGCACACCCAACAATAGCAATCTCCAGATCTATCAGAAGGGTTCTGTAACAAAAAAACCGGGTCGCTACTATTTGGAACACGCCGATGGGTCTCCTTTCTTCTGGACTGCCTGTACGGCCTGGAACGGAACGCTCAAATCCACGGATGAAGAATGGAAGTATTACCTCAACCACCGTGTGAAGAACAATTATACAGTTATTCAGTTTGTTACCACACAGTGGAGGGGTGGAGATAATAATAGTTTAGGCCAGGTTGCCTTTGAAGGTAGTGGTGTGATAAATATCAATCCAGGATTTTTTCAACACCTCGACAAAAAAATTGATGAGATCAATCGAGTAGGCCTGGTAGCCGCACCGGTATTGCTGTGGGCGTTGCCGACCTTTACAGGACGTTACCTCAGTCCCGGATATTATTTACCGGAAGCAGAAGCTATTCTGCTGGCGAAGTATATGGTTGCCCGTTACGGAGCCCATCATGTTGTGTGGATATTGGGTGGGGATGGAAGATATACAGAAGATTACGAGCATCGATGGAAGAATATTGGCCGTGGAGTTTTTGCCGGAGAACATCCGGGCGTTGTAGCACTTCATCCGACGGGAAAGTCGTGGCTGGGTGATGTCTACGCGCAGGAGGATTGGCTCGATATTGTGGGCTATCAAACAGGTCACAACAACACCGATGGAACTCGTTCATGGATCACCCAAGGCCCGGTAAGCTCGCGTTGGGATAAAATTCCGCCGAAAGTTCTCATTAATATGGAGCCTGTGTATGAGCAGATACGTCCTGAGATTACTGCGTCAGATATAAGGAATGCCAGCTACTGGAGTATTCTTTCTGCGCCAACGTCGGGAATCACTTATGGTGCTAACGGGATCTGGCCGTGGTTGAGACATGGTGAAGAAATTTTAAATCACGCGGGAAAGGGAGAGGATGCAAGTCGGTGGAAAGAATCGCTTGATCTTCCCGGGAGTGTTCAGGTGGGTTACCTCTCTGCCTTTTTTCAAAGAATTGAATGGTGGAAATTAAGACCCGCTCCCGGTTTGCTTCTGCAACAACCCGGTGATTCTGTGATCAGGGAGTTTATTTCAATATCACAAACTGATGATCAAAAGACCATCGTGGCTTATTTGCCGTCCGCCCGGGAAATTTCAATTTATAATCCATGGGACAATAAATATGAAGGAGAGTGGTTTGATCCTGCCGGGAATAAAACATTTAAGGCGTCCCTAACAAATGAAAGCGGTATTCTTATGGTTGCCAGACCATCCGGGAAAAATGATCATGTGCTTATATTACAAAAAACGAAATGACGCAAAGACCGGGTTTGAAAATATTCATGACCCGAATCGATGTCGTCAGGATTTTAAGACAACCTTTTTTTCAGGTATTCCTTTTTGTCCAGGCGCCCAGAATGAAACCAGAAATGGTTAGTCCTACGAGTTGAAACCCACCAGTGATCCACGCCAATCCGTAGTGTTCGCCCGCAAACATATTTCCGCTCATGAGGGAAAGATGGTGAAAACAAAACGAAATAAGGAATGCAATACCAGCTCCGCGTGCTCCGGACGTGACGTCGAGTTTTGTAAACAACCAGGCCAGAAAATACAATGGGGCCAGCGAAGCAATAAAATTGGTTATCCAGACACCCGCATCCGCTCCTCCTCCTTCCATACTTGCAGGATCGAGTTCAACCATTGCCATCCACTGCTCTCCAAACAATAAGTCGTACCAGAGAAATCCGAGAACATGCATGAGAATCAAACAAACAATAACAGCGAGGTGATTGATCTTTAAGTTGTTCATAACTTTCTGGGGTTTGTTAACGAGATATAAGTTAACGGAAAGTTCAGGAATAAAGAAATGAGGGGAAGGAGGTAATAAGGGGAATTATGTGTTCACCTTCTTACCAGGCCTAACATTACAACGGACTGATCACTTGCATTTGTTGCTGATCTTTTTTGTCGCGTGATCCTGGCCTGATAGGTATCGGTGTCATCGTTGCCGTAAAAAACATAAACTTCGTCGTCCGGGCGGAAAATATTGGCCTGGGAACCAATCCTGACGCCTACTTCAATTTCATTGCCTGAAAGAAAGGATTTAAATGTTTTTATGTCGTCTTTTTTAATTAGCAAGTAACCCATAGTACAAAAGTTAATCTCCCGGTTAAGCCTCATAAAAACACTATGCCAACCTCATTAGACCTCGGTTAAAATCCGCTTTTAATCATCCCGGGACGGAATACGGTGCATTATTTATTAGAATGAAGCATCAGTGGATCAACAACTTAACGGTATAGATCACTTTGAATAAGCTTTTGCTAACTTGACAGAAATTATAAACTATGACTAGAACTAGATTGACCGTAAACAGTAATGGATCTTTGAAAATTGAGGGTGATTTTGAGATTGTGGACCTGGATGGCAACGCATACGGCCTGCAAGGCAGAGAGTTGGTTTCGCTTTGCAGGTGCGGAAGATCCTCGAATAAACCTTTCTGCGACGGATCACACAAGGGTGGTTTTGACCACGTGGCGAAGGCGTTTGATCTGCCCCCGAAAAAAGTATAAATTAATTTTGTCAAAAGGGTGCCAATATTCTTTCAAAAGCTTTAATTATCTTTAGTATACTTACTGACAACCTATGAAAAGTAAAAAATTGTGGATTGGCCTTGCCATACTGGCATTGCTATTAGTAGTGGCTTTTTTATACCTTAATTATCGCAACCGCAAACTTAGTCCCCCCGGTGAAGAAACACTGACATCCGGTGGTATCACCGTGTCAGTTTCTTACAGCCGGCCTTCCGTCAGGGGAAGATTGATCTTCGGGCCGGAGGATCAGGACGCACTGCAGCCGTTTGGAGAATACTGGCGACTTGGAGCGAACGAAGGAACTGAGATTAGTTTCAACCGCGACATATTATTTAATGGCAGTCCTGTAAAAGCGGGAACGTATCGGATGTACGCAATTCCCGGGGCCACATCATTTGAAATGGTTTTAAGTACCGCAGTGGGCGATTGGGGTGCCGGTGAACCCGATACGGAGAAAGACGTGATTCGAACGAAAGTACAGACACAGAAAACCACTTCTCCCGTCGAGCAGTTTACTATCAGCCTGGCTCCGCAGGGTGACGGCGTTCAGATGATCTTTGAATGGTCGGATACCCGCTTCGTTGTACCGCTTACGGTGCAGTAGCTTAAATGCAGGTTGAATCCAGGTTTAAATGCAAGTCTAAATACAGGTCGAATACCGGTTGAATGCACTGGATGAGGTCCAAACAAACTGATATATATCCGGTACCAATGGTCGCTGGGACACGGGAGTTTAAGTGTGGGTTTGTAGGGTGGTGCGGATTAGATTCAGGGCCTGTATGGAGGAGATCTTTATATTGATAAGCCGGTCTTTTGAAAGTTGCAATTTGCGTGCGATAGTTTGATTTGAATCTGCGTATGCAATCCACACTGTCCCTACGGGCTTATCAGGAGTTCCGCCGCCCGGACCTGCTATGCCACTGGTGGCGACTCCGATATCGGTATTGAATTTTGATCGCACAAGGTTTGCCATTTCTTTGATCGTGGCTTCGCTTACTGCGCCGTGTTGCTCTAGCGTTTTTACATTTACGCCGAGATCCTTGATTTTTATTTCATTGGAATAGGCAATCATGGCGCCGCTGAAGTAATCTGAACTTCCCGGGATACTCGTAATCAGATGTGAAAGATATCCGCCCGTACAACTTTCGGTGATGCTGAGTGTGAGCTTTTTACTCCGCAGCAGATGGCCCACAACAACCTCGAGGGGATCATCTCCAAAGCCGTAGATGTATTCACCTGCTAGCGGTTTGATGTTTTCAACGAGCGCTGTCAATTCCGTATTCAAAACTTCCCTATCAGTGCCGAAACCGGTAAGGCGTAATTTCACTTCGCCATACCCCGGTAGATAGGCCAACCGGATATGCGGCGGAAGAGATTGTTCCCATGAAGATATTTTTTCCGCCAGGAAAGATTCACCAATACCGACCGTACGAATGATGCTGTGAATAATTGACTGAGTCTTATAAGTTTGACGCAATTTAGGTATGATGATCTCCGACATCATACATTTCATTTCATGGGGTACGCCAGGCATCGAGACAAATACCTTCCCTTTGCGCTCAAACCACATACCCGGAGCAGTACCCATACGGTTAGTGATCTTCTCACAGCACACCGGCAAGGATGCCTGGAGCCTGTTTAATTCCGTAAGAACTCTTCCGCGTTGGGCAAAAAATTCGGTCACCTCGGCGAGCGCCTCTTCGTGAATGCGCATGTCACAATTGAAATATTGTGCAAGGCAGGGTTTTGTGAGATCATCACTGGTTGGGCCGAGACCCCCTGTGATCAAAACAATGTCTGCGCGTTCCTCAGCTTCCGCAAAAGCCCCGAGAATATGTTCTGTTACATCCCCCACGGTGGTTTTCCGGATCACCCTGATCCCTGCATTTGAAAGTTCGACTCCCATCCACTGGCTGTTGGTGTCTACGATCTGACCGTAGAGGAGCTCATCGCCAATGGTGAGGATTTCGGCCGTAATTGGTTTCATGGATTGAATGTTGCTCTAAATAGCAGATAAATATCAAAAAAAATGGACGTTTTGAGTAGATTTTGTATTGCGCGACGCAGGGTTCTGCAATCTGCAGACCGCAGAGACGGGTACCTGAAATCATTGACTGGCGCAACGTTTCGAGTCTTCATCCGGTCA
The DNA here is from genome assembly GCA_040902445.1 of Cyclobacteriaceae bacterium. Classification (GTDB taxonomy): domain Bacteria; phylum Bacteroidota; class Bacteroidia; order Cytophagales; family Cyclobacteriaceae; genus Chryseosolibacter. The sequence goes on from JBBDXJ010000272.1 coordinate 14,872, forward strand.
TATCTTAGAGGCTCTGACATGAAAAAAAAATTTGATGAATTCCATACTGCGATTTCTGATCATCGCGTAGGCTATGTTGATGCTCCATGACTGCAAGAAAGACATAGCGCAGATTTCACCTTCTGTGATCCAGTTCATCGTACCTGAAAGTGGGGGTATGCCATATAAAAATGTGTTAATTAATGATTGAAAATTGCCAAAAGGGCTAACTATCCTTTAGCTAACTTTGGTTATATTTATCTAAACCCCTCAGCATATGCACAAGTTCATCATGAATCTGCGCCACTTCGGGATGAGTATCAGCGACATCAAGTTCAGTAATTTTCTGATTGCTGTTCTATTTGTTCTATCCTGTGAACCCGAAGAGGTTGCGCTGGATAATAAGGCGGTTTTTAATACATTCTCCACTAATGGGCAAACACTACCTGCGTCCATTGATGCCTGGCATAAAAAGGTGATGCTAGAGGTCGATCACGATGTTGATTTTACGAAACTGGTTCCTGAATTTGATATACCTGCAGGCTACACCGCTTACGTAAACCGGATCCCGCAAGTGTCGGGTAGTTCGACGGTTGATTTTTCTCAGGACGTTATTTATGAATTGAAGGATCAGAACAATCAATCAACGACCTGGATCGCCTCTGCTGTTCCGCTGACCTGCAAAATTCTTATAGATGCTTCACATGATGGAGGCGTATGGTGGTTCCCTCAGTCAGCTACGTTTAATCCGGACCAATGGCACCAGGGACAGCCCTTTGCAAATCTCCTTCGTGAGAAAGGTTTTGAGGTGCATGAGCTAGGCCGGGGAGTCGACCTGACAGAGGCCATGTTTTTTGGCTACTACATCGTCATCCGGGCAAATGGTTTTCAAACTTACAAGGCCAATGAGTTGGAGGTTTACACGAAGCTGATCGATCGTGGTATGAACCTGGTATATTTTACAGATCATATGAAGAATGATCCTGTGGATGAATTGGGCGATCATCTGGGTCTGCAGTTCCAGGGTTCATCAAATGGTATCGTCACGACATTCGCAACCCATGAGATCACAGCAGACCTCACGTCCATTGACTATATCGCGGGCTCCGTATTAACCAATGCTGCACAAAATCCGGACATCGAAGTATTGGGTTGGTTAGGCGAAGATGATTACGGTGATTTAGATATGAATGGAATAAAAGACGCGAACGAGCCGGTTGCGCCCGCGGTGATGGGAATATTAAATTATCCGAACAGTCGTATTTTTTTTATCGGCGACACGAATGGGCTTGAAGTGCAGCCTCAGCCATTTATTGATAATCTCATCCAATGGATGGGCACGTGCTTTCAAAATTAGAGAGCAGCTGATTCTGTTTAAGAAGATACACTATTTTCTGGACACACAGATGCGCGTCATCTTTTCCTAGCGCTTTTACAGCAAGACATTGGCGTGTGGTATAAGCAGAATTAAAGGAATTGTCCTGAAAGTCATCTGTACCAACGCAACGTTTTGAGACCGCCTCCGGTCATACTTATAAAACCACACCCTCAACGAGAAAACCGTCATCGTAATTTTCTCATGGTTTAAGAAGTATGAAACCATTCTAAAACATGAAAAACATAGCCTGCTTTGCTTTACTGTGCTGCATAATGGCGTGTGGCAAGGAAGAATTTCCGAGTGAACTGACTAACCTGGACAAGTTTAGTTGGTCGGATCCTGTGTGGTTGGGACCGGTTGTCAACTCAACTGCGCGGGACTGGCGACCGTTGCTTTCCACCGACGGACTCAGACTATATTTTCACTCC
>JBBDXJ010000273.1:0-16530 GCA_040902445.1 Cyclobacteriaceae bacterium
CGGCTTCGGAGCACCAACTTTCGGAGATTGGATGGCATGTTATATGAAAGTGGTGCCTTGCGTTAATGTAATGGTGCATTCGATAGCTTAATTTCTGCTGCGCCTTTTGTGAATGGTGAATGGCTGGTGGGTTAGTGCAGTTTATTGCCCTGTCGCATTACTCCAATGGGTACACCTACACCATGCCTGACTAAAGCACATGTGCACATGATAGATTGCCCACAGCAACGATTGCCACGGGCTTCATGGTGACTAGTTCGAGCGCTATGTATTTCCACCGGATGAAATGTCTCCGGCAGAATCAATTGCCATGGGCTTTAGCCGTGGATAGGATACAAATTTGCCCGGGCTTTAGCCCAATGCTTTTTGCACACGCGCTTATAGTTTACACAATCAAATTCTTCCGAGTTTCATGAAAACAGGAAACGTTACCTGCTTCACCTCGCCGGATTTCCAAACTGATTTAAGATCTTTCTTGAACGACTCAACGGGATCAATGCCATGGGTACGTATGTATTTTTGTGTGGCCGACCAGGAAGTGAGATACCCGGTAAATTGATCTGAAGTCCAGTTGACGATGATATTAAATTCCGGACAAGCAATCTGTTCAAACGGAAACGAGATGTCGCGGTAATAGCTCTCCACCAGCTTGCGGGCATCATCCCAATAAGGGCCGATCTGGTTGGTGTAAAAGTCCATAAACAGTTTGTCGATCGCCGGTTCAACTGAAAGAAGTGCATAACCCCATACAGCCAGTAGACCCCCCGTTTTTGCTGTGCGTTTCACTTCCCTGTAAAATCCGGGACGATTGAACCAGTGCAACGCCTGTGCCACAGTTATGAGATCAAATTGATTGTCCTTGAAGATTGTATTTTCTTCGCCAGCAACGGAATAGAAAATGTTCTTTGCCGGAAAGGCATTGTCGATCTGCTGTTGGCTGATGTCTGTCGCATAAACAGATGAAAAGTGACACGCCAGGTATTGGGCTACCTGGCCGTTCCCTGTCGCGCAGTCCCAGGCGCACGAATAATTTTCCAGGTGGTCAAATATAAACCTGTAAAGCGCCTCCGGGTAGCTTGGCCGGAAAGCCGCGTATGCTTTCGCCTGTTGAGAAAAGTAATCTTTTTTCTCCATATGATGTTGGATTGGGAGGGAGGTGCGGCAGGTGGTACGTTGCCACCGCACGAGCTTCCAGGTTAGATTTCCATTGTACGCAGGCGATATTATTTTTTTATCGACAAGCCCAGTTCGTCCAGTTGTTCCTGCGCAATAGTAGATGGCGAATCGATCATTACATCGCGGCCCGCATTATTTTTTGGAAATGCGATAAAATCCCGGATGGAATCCGCGCCGCCAAAGATCGAGCACAGCCGGTCAAAACCAAAAGCTATGCCGCCATGTGGAGGTGCTCCGAATTCGAATGCATCCATTAAAAATCCGAATTGCTTTTTAGCCTCCTCATTCGAAAATCCTAATTTGGTAAACATCATTTGTTGTGTGGCCCGGTCGTGAATACGGATAGACCCTCCTCCGACTTCTGTTCCGTTGATCACCATATCATAGGCATTGGCGCGTACCTTTCCCGGGTCGCTGTCGAGTAGCTGGATGTCCTCGGGTTTGGGAGAAGTAAAAGGATGGTGCATGGCGTGGTAGCGTTTTGTTTCCTGACTCCACTCAAGCAGCGGAAAGTCCAGCACCCATAACGCCGAAAATTTATTCCTGTCGCGCAAACCCAATTTATCGCCCATGAATAACCGCAACTCATTGAGTTGTTTGCGTGTCGCGTTTACTTCACCGGCGAGTAGCAGAATAAGATCGCCGGGTTCAGCATTGAATTTTTTTGCCCATGCCTGCAGATCTTCTGTTGTGTAGAATTTATCGACTGATGATTTAATGGTGCTATCGGTGCGGCACTGAATATATACCAGGCCTTTGGCGCCGATCTGCGGACGCTTTACATAGTCAGTTAATTCATCGATCTGTTTCCGTGAGTAGTCGGAACAACCCCTGGCACAAATTCCCGCCACCAGTTCCGCGTTTTCAAATACCGGAAAATTTTTCCCCTTCGTTTCGGACGTAATATCAGTGAATTTCATTTCAAAGCGCGTATCGGGTTTATCGGAGCCGTATGTGCGCATAGCCTCGTCGTAAGTCATCCGCGGAAGCGATTGAAACTCCAGGCCTTTAACAGCTTTGAAAAGATGGCGGATAAGTCCTTCAAACATGTCCAGGATATCCTCCTGGGTAATGAAGGCCATCTCGCAATCGATCTGGGTGAATTCCGGCTGACGGTCCGCCCGAAGGTCTTCATCGCGAAAACATTTTACGATCTGGTAATACCGGTCAAACCCCGACACCATCAGCAATTGTTTGAAAGTCTGTGGTGATTGAGGCAGCGCATAAAATTCACCGTTGTGAATTCTCGAAGGCACCACAAAATCGCGTGCGCCTTCCGGCGTGGATTTTATCAGCACAGGTGTTTCAACTTCGATAAAATTCTGCAGGTCAAGATACGCACGGGTCTGTTGCGCCATCCGGTGGCGGAGTTGCAAACTTTCGCGAACAGGGTTTCTCCTAAGGTCAAGGTAGCGGTATTTCATGCGCAGTTCCTCTCCTCCGTCCGTGACGTCATCAATTGAAAAGGGCGGTACTTTTGCCGCGTTCAACACCGTTATCCTGGATACTTTTATTTCAATATCGCCGGTGACCATTTTGTCGTTCTTGGAAAGCCGCTCTGCTACTTTTCCTTCAACCTGGATTACAAACTCCCGCCCCAACTCACGGGCAGCCGAAAGGATGGATGACTCGGTTTTCCCTTCTTCGAGGATAAGCTGTGTGATTCCGTAACGGTCGCGCAGGTCAACCCAAAGAACTCCTCCTTTATCTCTCAGCCGCTGAACCCAACCCGCCAGGGTAACTGTTTTATTTGCATCGGATAACTTAAGTTCGCCGCAAGTATGGGTTCTCAACATGGTCAAAATTATTAGTTTTGCAATACTTTTATCTGCCTGCCTACGTCTCTACCCGAAGCCTTGGCGTAGGTAGAAGCTTTAGCGCAGATCAGCAGCCGCGAATTTAAATAATACTTTGCTTTACACGTTATAGGATAAACATTAATCAGCCCCATGCCCCATAAATTCTTTCTGCTTATGATGGTGTTATTGGTCTCATTTGACCAACCCAAACTGGTAAAAGTCAAAGTTACTGACGACATCACCGTTTCACTTCCAAAAGACTGGAGGCCGATGGATGGATTGGATTTTACAGAACGGTACCCATCTGTGCGCGCTCCTCTCGCCGCCTATACAAATGAAGAGCGCACCGTCGATTTCAGTGTCAATATCTCCGCTACCCGCTGGCCGGACGCCAATCTTGAGATTGCCAGCAAGTTTTTTAAGTCAAGCCTCAGGAATATGTTCGACCGGCTTGAAATAGTGGAGGAGGGCATCCGCCAGGTGAACGGAAAGTCTTTTATCTTCTTTAGAATTGAATCCCGGATCAATGGCAATAAAAATCAGTTGGGAAACGCCGACCCAGTATTAAAGTACTCCTACATGCAATACCTCATCCAGTCCCAGCGAACGCTGGTATTTTCTTTTAATTGTTCCCGCCACGACCGCCAGCAGTGGGAAAAGTCGGCGGAGGCTATGATGAAAAGTGTTAGAATAAAATGGGCGTCCGCGAATGGATCTGTACACCGACGACTATTTTATGCGGGAAGCCTTGAAGGAAGCGCAGAAAGCGCTTGAAATCAACGAAGTACCGGTGGGCGCAATCGTTACCTGCCGCAACCGCATCATCGCCAGGGCGCACAATCAAACAGAAAAACTTACCGATGCCACAGCGCATGCCGAAATGATCGCTGTTACCTCCGCGGCCAACTACCTGGGGTCAAAATACCTGAATGAATGCACGCTGTATGTCACCCTGGAACCATGCGTAATGTGCGCGGGAGCCCTTCATTGGGTACAACTCCAAAAACTGGTGTTCGGGGCCTCCGATAGCCAGCGCGGTTACACGCTCCTGGGCAAGCCCATTCTGCACCCCAAAACCCTGGCTCAAAAAGGAGTCATGGCCGATGAAGCCAAAAAGCTGATTGATGAATTTTTCAAGGGCTTGCGGGAGCTTTAAATATTTATGGGCCTTTTGGGCGGAATTTGTGCGCAAGGGATCGTAGGGACGCCCGCCCGACCGAACAATGGAATTACCGGAAACGCCTATTGGTAGGCCGTTCGGGCGGGCATAATTATGCGTCCCTAACACCCACCGCGACCTGCTGCCCATGGCAATTAACCCGAATAAAGATTCGCATCGAAAATCGAATTTTATGCCTTGGTTTGAGGTTGTATATTTGATTCCTTTTTAAAAAAATGTTCAACCCAAAAAAATCAAAATATGGCTTTTACACTTCCTGCCCTTCCCTATGCATTTAATGCCCTCGAACCACATATCGACGCCCGAACCATGGAGATCCACCATGGCAAACACCACAATGCTTATGTTACCAACCTGAATAATGCCATTGCGGGATCAGATGCTGAAAAATTAAGCATTGAAGAAATTTGTAAAAATATTTCCAAGTATCCTGCTGTTGTGCGCAACAACGGTGGCGGTCATTATAACCACAGCATGTTCTGGACTATTCTTGGCCCTAACGCAGGTGGACAACCCTCCGGCGCTATTGCCGAAGCTATCACCGGCGCGTTTGGAAATTTTGATGAGTTTAAAGCCAAGTTTGCGGCCGCGGCTGCAGGAAGGTTCGGCTCCGGGTGGGCCTGGCTTGTCGTTGATGGCACAAAGAAACTACAGATCACTTCTACCCCCAACCAGGACAATCCCCTAATGGATGTCGCGGAAGGAAAAGGAAGTCCGGTGTTAGGTCTTGATGTGTGGGAACATGCCTACTATCTCAACTATCAGAACAGAAGGCCGGATTATATTTCCGCATTCTGGAATGTGGTGAACTGGAACGAAGTTTCCAAGAGATTTTCCGCGGCTAAATAATTGAAGAATCTTACTGAATCACTGAATGCAAGTCGAAAGACCTGTTTAGTGCTTTTTGAATTTAGCCTGAAGGGGCGCGATAAATCAGCCCAGGGTGAGCCGCAAGGCGAAGCCCTGGGTTTTAAAGGTCATTATCAAAGTTTGCCAGAGGAAAGATAATTCGAGACATGAATGTTCTGGCAAACGGATGCACGCAATTTCAAAGCGAGACGCGCTGCCTCTATGGCCTCTTCCCAATACCGAATGCGATGCCTGCGCGGATAGCAATGTGTCCTTCGAGGTAAAAATCCGACATGGCTTCAACCCTGACATTTTCCGAAAGAAACTTACCGAAGCCTGCTCCAATGGAAAAGTCTTTGCCGGGAAGTGCTCTTATTCGGAAAAACGCCTCATCAATGGGACAAACCCGTGCACCGACTACCATACTAACACGATCGCCTGTCCATGCTTCCACACCTGCCGTTGCGGAAAATTTGCGGCTGAAGTAATAGTTGCCCTCAATTCCACCCTGGAGTTTTTCAAAAAATCCATCATTATCACTTTTGATCAGGTCGGCCTGTACGCCGATCATTAATCGTTGCGCCCGCTGAGCAAATGAAACGATGGAACAGAGAATAAATATTAAGGGAAGAATAATTGATCGCATGGTCCGATTTGTACCCAGGCGGGATTAAAAAGTCGTACCCTGCAAATCAGTTGACAATTGGGCAGTATTGGGCAGTTGACAATGCTGAATCAAATTAGTTTGTAGGTTATTTACTTGTCAGAATGTCTATGCTGTTTGTGCGACATTGAGGCTTTTGGCATTTGCCAACCGCCAAAGGCCAACAGCCAGGCCCGCGCGGAGATGAATGCTAACCCTTTCTCCAAGTTTCACGCGGATTACTTGTCAACTTACAACTTAGAACTTATTACTTTTTCCTTTCCTCAATCATCTTCTGAATCGCAACATATTCGTCCCGCAATTTCGCGGCTTCCATGAACTCGAGTTCTTTGGCTGCTTTTTCCATGGCCTTGCGTGTGCGGTCAGCCATTTTCAGGAGATCTTCCCGCGAGAGATAGGCAACAACAGGATCTGCGGCAAGGGTAGTCTCTTCGTTCTCCACGTAATAGCGCCTGGTGCCTTTCTTTGAATCAGCAACTTTTGTCTGGCCGAGAATAGACTGCATTGATTTAAGGATGGTCTTTGGCTGAATATTATTTGCAGTGTTGTAGTCCAGTTGGATCTTTCGTCTGCGGTCGGTTTCGTCGATAGCCTGCCGCATGGATTCTGTGGTTGAATCTGCGTACATGATAACCCTGCCGTTCACATTCCGCGCAGCGCGCCCAATGGTTTGCACGAGTGAGCGCTGGTTTCGCAAAAATCCTTCTTTGTCCGCATCGAGGATGGCAACTAAAGAAACTTCAGGAAGATCAAGCCCTTCGCGCAGCAGGTTCACGCCCACAAGAACATCAAAAACGCCAAGCCGGAGTTCGTGCAAAATTTCGACCCGCTCCAGCGTGGGTACCTCCGAATGGATATAACGGCACTTCACGCCGGCGCGATCCATAAACTTGGTCAACTCTTCGGCCATACGCTTCGTAAGCGTTGTCACCAGCACGCGTTCTTTTTTCTTCACGCGCTCATCAATTTCTTCAAGCAGGTCGTCGATCTGGTTGCGGCTGGGTCTCACGTCGATCTCGGGGTCGAGCAGGCCCGTGGGACGAATAATCTGCTCTACAACGATACCTTCGGATTTTCTCAATTCATATTCACTCGGCGTAGCGCTGACATAGATTGCCTGGTGCACCATCGTCTCAAATTCATTAAAGGTAAGGGGCCGGTTGTCCAACGCGGAGGGTAGCCGAAAACCGAAGTCCACAAGATTTACCTTGCGCGAGCGGTCACCGCCCCACATGGCGCGGACCTGGGGTATGGTCACATGACTCTCATCCACCATCAGGAGGTAGTCATCCGGAAAATAATCCAGCAGACAGAAGGGCCTTGCGCCGGGTTTTCTGCGGTCAAAGTAGCGCGAGTAGTTTTCAACGCCGGAACAGTATCCCAGTTCCCGCATCATTTCCAGATCAAATTCCGTGCGTTCCTTAAGACGTTTTGCTTCCAGGTGCCGAAGCTCCGATTCAAACATCGAGACCTGAGTCACCATGTCGTGTTGAATTTCGCGCATGGCTACTTGCAGCGATTCTTTGCCCGTAACGAACAGGTTAGCCGGGAAGATGGTCACAAGCTTTTCCTCAGAGATCTTTTTCCCGGTCTGTGGGTCGATCTGTTGAATGGATTCGATTTCATCACCAAAAAAATAGATCCGGATCGCGTAATCTGCGTAAGCGAGGAAGACATCCACGGTGTCTCCCTTGACGCGAAACGTGCCGCGTTTGAATTCTACTTCTGTCCGGTTGTAAAGGATGTCCACCAGTCCGAAAAGCAGGCGGTTGCGCGCGAGCACCTCGCCTACTTTCAGCTTGATTACATTTTTTCCAAATTCGTCCGGATTTCCAATACCATAGATACAGGATACTGAAGCCACGACAATGACATCCCTTCTTCCCGTGAGCAGGGCGGAGGTGGCGCTCAATCGCAGTTTTTCAATTTCCTCATTGATAGACAGGTCTTTTTCGATATAGAGGTTCGATGAAGGAATGTAGGCCTCGGGTTGATAATAATCGTAATACGAGATGAAATACTCGACTGCATTTTCCGGAAAGAACTGTTTGAATTCGCCGTAAAGCTGCGCGGCAAGCGTCTTATTATGGCTGAGCACTAGGGTCGGACGTCCGGTCTGCGCAATGACATTGGCAATAGTAAAAGTTTTTCCGCTTCCGGTAACACCCAGGAGGGTCTGGTGCATCTCTCCTGCGTTCAGACCTTTTACCAGATGCTCTATTGCCTGGGGCTGGTCTCCCGTGGGAATGTAGTCGCTCGTTAATTTAAAATCCATGCCCCTAAATCCCCTAAGCGGACTTTTTAAATTGATATTTAATCGTGCAAAACATAAACGCCAAATAACATGGTGAAAAACCGGCAACTGCCTGCCCGCCGTAGCTTTTGCGCAGGCGGGGCCACCCCGGCACCCGGCACCCGGCCACCCGGCAACCCTTCAGTTATTCCAGATCGCCCACGATTTCTCCGCCTGCACGTGCAGCATCTCCAGGCCGTTTTTTGCCGTTGCTCCCCTCATCTCGGCTTTCTGCAGAAACATGGTTCGGGCAGGGTTGTAAATGAGGTCATATACATAATGATCGGCGGTGAGATGTTCATAATCAATCGGAGGCATGGTATTCGAGGAAGGATGCATACCCAGCGGAGTTGTATTGATAATGAGATTCGATTCTTTGATTATTTTTGATTTTTTCTTCAGGTCCTTATAGATAAAATTTCCCTTTGATACTTCACGTGACACTAGATTAAAAGGTATCTTCAGTTTAATCAGGGCTTCCTGAACGGATTTTGAAGAACCGCCGGTTCCCAGGATAAGCGCCTGAAATGTTTTCTCTTTAGGAAGCCATTTTTCTATCGTCTCGTAAAAGGCATCCATGTCTGTGTTAAAACCCTTGCGCCGGCCGTTTTGAATCTTGATGACATTGACCGCGCCGATTTTTTTGGCTGCAGGGTCGACCTCGTCGAGGTATTCCATTACCTGTTCTTTGTAGGGGATGGTAACGTTTAGTCCGCTCAGACCTTTGGTATTTTCGATCAGATTTTCAATTTCTTTTATGTTATTCAGCGGGAAAAGCTCATAGTGATGATCGCGCAGTCCCTCACGAAAGAATTTTTCATCAAAGTAAGACTTAGAGAATGAGTGACTAACGGTTTGCCCTATTAGCCCGAATACTTTTTCCATTTCAGCTTTTGGTTTTTAGCCTTGCAGCAATTTTTTCAATTAAGACAACAATAAACACACCTAATGCCATCATAAGAATTGCATAAAATACCTGAGGATCTTTCCCGGTGATTTCCAAATACCGCCAGGGTAAAATGCTTTTATCGAAGGCTGGGATCCTTTTACCCTCAATGGTTGTCGCATATTCAAACACTTCCCGCCAAGGCCAGATCTTGTTCAGGGAACCTATCATCAAGCCGGCGAAGAAGGCTACTGTCGCATTGAAATAATCCGCAAGCAGGCTTGCAATGAATCGTGCGATGACCGTAATCCCCAGGATACCCCCGGCGATAAAAAGGATCATTACGTCAATTTCAAGGGAGCCAAAGCTAGTAAGTATATACTGATATTTCCCAATAAACATTAAGATAAATGCACCGGAAACGCCGGGTATCATGAACGTTGCCCCCGCGAGTATTCCGGCCAGGAAACCAAACAAAACATTATCAGGTGAACTGAATGGTGTGGATCGCGTAATGAAATAGCTGAAGGCAAGACCAAGAAAGATGCATATGATAACTCCTGCATTCCACCGTGTAATTTTGCGCAAAAGAAGCAAAGCAGCAATAATCACCAGGCTAAAAAAAAACGACGAAATGAATATGGGATATTGGGTAAAATAAAAACTGAATACTGCGTGCAAAGTCAGAAGACCGGTAGCGATTCCCGTCGTCAGGGCCAGCAGAAAATTCCCGTTGATCTTTTTCCAGAATGCCGCGATCTTTTTTTGTCTGAGGAGTTTAAAAGACGCGCGATCAATTTCACGAAGGGAGAAAGTAAATTCCTGATGGATGCCCAACAGCAACGCCATCGAACCTCCGGATATACCCTGTAAAACTCCTGTAGCGCCGATGCATAAACCTTTTATATAGAGAAAAATATAATCCAGTGGTCTTCTCAACGCTGCAGTTATGATTAATCTACCTCAAAAGGCGGAGCCGTATGACTTGTCTTTTTTTCAATTCCGAGGAAATGAAGAAAAGTATCGCCGCGAAGGCCGAGCCGAATAGTTTCCAGGGGAATGATCTCTTCAGGTGCGATATTGCCCAGGTTTACGTTGGCGCCCAGTAATTTAATAAACCATACCTGTTGTGCTTTTTGGGGAGCTTCCCAGATAATTTTCTCGAAGGGGATCTTGGTAAGGATCTCCTGGACCAGTCCCGAGCGCACCTCGCCAGTTGATCGGAAGAGTCCGACATTACCCCCTTCCCGGGCTTCGCCGATCACCTTCCATGCTCCTGCATCCAGTTCTTTTTGCATGAGTTCGATCCACATATAGGGCGGAATGATTTTGTCTGCATCTTTTGATCCTACCTCTGAAAGCACCGTGACCTGTTCGGATAATTTTATAATAAAATCGCATTTTTTATCGTGGTCCAGATCAATGGACCCATCCGAAACTTCGGCAAATGACATATCGAATTTATCGAGCAGCCTGCGGTAATCTTCAAACTGATTGCGGATAACAAAGGCCTCAAAGAGGGTTCCCCCGAAATAAACAGGAAGGCCGGCTTCCTTGTACACTTTAAGTTTGTCCTTGAGATTGGGTGTCACAAAAGAAGTAGCCCAACCGAGCTTAACGATATCAACATGATCTGAACAGGTACTGGCAAAATCTTCAGCCTCCCGGATACTCAAACCCTTGTCCATGGCCATAGTAAAGCCGTATTGCCTGGGCTTGGTGGTTCGCTCAGGTAAATTTTTGAGTTCGTAATTCATTAATGGTTTTCTTTTCTAAACTGCTCAATGATCTTGTGCAAGGCCTTTTGCGTTTCGATTTTAGGAAAAAAATCAAATAATGCCGTGTGACCATCAAAGTCCAAAATTAAAGCATTTTCCAAATAATTAAAGGCTTCCTTGAATTTGCCCGCTTCAATAAGATATACGGTCATCCGGTAGAACAGTTCAGCATCATCGGGAATGTTCTCAAATCCGAGCATTAAGGTGTCGGTTGCTTTGATAAAATCACCTTGTTCATAGAAGATAAACGACCAGTTGAGCCAGATCTCTTTGTCTTCAGGCTCCAGTTTGCTGGCTTCCTCGTAGGCATCAATGCTCGAAATGGTATTGCCGATCTTAAATTCAGCATGCGCAACCGATTTCCAGTATTCGGCGTTTTCGGTGTGCAGTTTCAATGCTTTATTATAGAAATGGAGGGCCTGATGCCATTTTTCCATTTTCTCAAGACAGGCCCCTGCCCCATACAAGGCTTCATCATAGAGTGCATCCAGCTTGGATGCTTTTTGAAAATATTTCAGTCCGAGCTCATACTGCTCGAGGCTCTCATAAGCAGCTCCGATGCAACAGTATACTTCAGGACTCGGTCCTTCGAGTTCAATGGTTTTTTTAAATGAATCCAGTGCTTTGGTGTACTGCTGCAGATTCATGTAAGTGTTGCCCATGTTGAAAGACGCCGAGGCAAACGCTTCATCTATAGTGATAGCGTAATCATAAGCCTTTAATGCGTCATCATATTTCTCCAGTTTATTGTAAACGATCCCCAGATTATACCACGCCGCCGCTGAATACGGATCTTCATCTATGAATTTCTGGTAATAGGAAACACTGCTCTCCAGTTGTCCTGTGATATCAAGGCAATAGGCAAGTTCATAGAGTGCTCCATCATGACTGAGGTTCGCTTCAATAGCGTTCTTGTACGCATCAATAGCGCCCGCATAATCTTCCATACTTTGCCTGGCGAGTCCGATGTTGTAATACACCTCATCCTTATCGTCTGCGAAAGCCAGGGCCTGCTGATAATTCTCTATTGCTTCGTGAAAATTTCCCTGCAGTGAAAAGATCGATCCTTTCGTGAGAAAAATATCCGGATCATTGGGTTGAAACGCATGGGCCTGATCCAGCAACTCCAGAGCCTGATCATATTCCTCCAGGTTTGAAAGCACCTGGGCTTTGATGGTAATTAATTCAATCGAAAAGGGATATTGATGGATCGCCTGATTAACCGCTTGCAGAGCCTTGTTGTGTTTGCCGCGCAGCATGTAGAAATCAATGATCTCTTCATAGGCGTCAAGGTCAAAAAATTCAGTTTTCCTTTTGCGGAGGTGATCTTCAAATCTTTTAATCAGCTCGTTTTCCTCTTCTCTTTTGCGGTATTCTCTCGACATTGACTAAAGGTTTTCCTAAAATAACTAAAATATATGTAATGCGAAGTCCTTTCTACCCTTTTTTAAGACCAAACTTTTGCATATAATAACGACAACACCAGTCTAGCGTATTGTCCAGTGTCTGAAATTCAAAGTGCAGTGATTTTTTAATTTTATTGTTTTGATACTGGAAGCGCGTGCCGGCCAAACGGGCAGTTTCACGGGTAATAAGTGGTTCAGACCGGCCTATTCTCGAGCTGAAGGCCTCGATACCTGCCACAATGTTAAGGAAATTATTACTCAGTTTGATCATCGGTGGTTTCTTCGCAAACCGGATGGCAATGGCGTCAAAAAAATCTTTATACGACAACGCTCCGGCACTCACTATAAATCTCCCATTTTCCATGCCGGAATTTAGCAGCGTCAGCGCCGCCTCAGCCACGTCCCGAACATCCACATAATTCAGTGAACCATCTATATAGAAACGGCGTTCATCCCACACATATTTGAATAGTTGCGCGCTGCTTTTTGTCCAGTCGGCTGGCGCCAGTATCACCGATGGATTGAGGATCACCGTGCTCAATCCTTCTTCCTGTCCGCGAAAAACTTCCAGTTCCGCCAGATATTTTGAAGTGGCATACGGGGTATTCAATGAGTTCTCCACCCACTTGTTGGTTTCATCAATTTGTGTTTGTCCCTTCATCCTTCCCAGGGCAGCAACAGAGCTGATATAAACAAATCTTCTGATATTATTAGCCAGGCACGCGTTGACTACGTTGCGTGTGCCTTCTGTATTGATCCTCGAGATGGTGGTAGCACGGCGTGGGTCAAAAGAGATCATCGCCGCGGAGTGGATCACTGAAGTCACACCCTGCAGAGAATCATCCATTGAAACCGGATCCTGCAGATCAAAATTGCGCCATTCAATTTTTTCTTTCACGTCTTCCAGCAGTTTCGTGTCGCCTGATTTTCTTTTGAGTCCTACAAAATTTTGATTTTCATCAATGAGCTTTCTGATGATAAAACTTCCCAACAAACCATTTGCTCCGGTTACGCCGATCATGTCAGGGAATTGTTCAATAGAGGTAAAGTTAAAGCTTTCCGGAAGTATCTTAAGCCTCTTGCCTCCCGCATTAAGTGCGTATGCTGAATATGATGACAATCGCTGCCCAACCAGTGGATCATCCCTCTGTCTATAAGTTTGAATGCCATTTGCTGGACAGGCTTTGAATAATAGCCTGTCAGTGAGCTGATGTTCATTTGCATCAGTACACCGCGGTCCAGCAGATCCTGCACTTTGTCAAAATTATTCTGCAGATAGAGGTAGCGTTCCGGATGGGCAAGAATAAGCTTGTATCCCCTGGTAGTAGCTAAAAAAATAAATTCCTTCAGATTAAAGGGTTCCGTGATAAAGTTCGTTTCAAAGAGCAAATATTTTTCTCCAAACGTGAGAAGGGGTTGACCGGTCTCTATCATTTTAAACAGAGATTCGTCCAGGTAATATTCCGCTGCCGCTGAAACAGAGATATTTATGTTCTTCTGCAGGAGATGATTTTTTAATACCTCCAGCTTCGCCTGTATTCCCGGGGAAGTATTTCTGTATGCGTCACTCATTATATGAGGTGTTGTAATGATGCGGCTATAACCCAACGATATAAAATTAAGGATGATCTCCTCTGCTTCCTCAAGGGTGCTTACGCCATCGTCGAGGCCCGGAAGCAGGTGGGAATGCATATCCACCCTTAGCGGCGGAAGGTTTGCGGGATTATTTTTTCTAAACCAGTTAAACACCATTATTTGAAGAGTGACTTCAAGGTAATCGACTTGCCGTTATCTTCATAATAGCCGTATCCATATGTTTTGCCCGGAGTGGTCACGGCATTCAGCAGTGTAGTGATGTTTGAAAATTTGTTGATACTGATGATACGCTGCAGGTTGTGCAGGAATTCTTTTTTGGAATAGTTAGCTCTGAAAACATACAGCGACACATCTGCGCGTTTCATAGCCATGATGCCATCCGTCACGAGCCCCACCGGTGGGGTATCGAGGATGATCACATCGTAGTGTTTTTTAAGGTCAGCAAGCAGCTCAGAAAACTCGCCGTAAAGAAGCAGCTCAGATGGATTCGGCGGATGCGGGCCGGAAGGTAAATAATCAAAGTTTTTCACAGGCGTCGGCAGCACGGTTTCCTGCCAGGTATTCTTGCCGATTAATATGGTGCTGACACCTTTGGTGCTATCGTGTGACTTGAACGGCAAGTTGACCTTCGCCTTCCGCATGTCCAGGTCCACGAGTATTACTTTTTTATCCGACAGCGCCATCACCGCCCCCAGATTCATGGCAATGAACGATTTTCCTTCGCCTGAAACCGTCGATGAAATAGCGACAGTTTTTCTGTCATTTGAATGATTGAAGAAATCAAGATTGGTGCGCAAGGTCCTGATGGATTCGCTCACCATAGACTTGGGATGCTGAAGAATGTGCAGGCTGTGACCGTTGAGATAGTTCGACATCGGCACTGCACCAAGCACAGGAGCCATATCTATTTTTTCTAATTCGTATAAATTGGTGATACGGTTGTTGAGCAGGTAACAGAGGCCAGTAAAGAAAACAATGGTCACCAGGCTCGCAACGAGACCTATACCCGCTACCATATATTTTTTAGGGGATAAAGGTGTATCCGGCAACGAGGCAGGTGACAGGATCTTAAAATCAGGGGTGCTTCCTGCTTCCGCAATCTCAAATTCCGATTTGGATTGCATCAGGGTAAGATAAAACTCCTCGTATAATTTATAGAAGCGCTGATTTTTTGAAAATTCGGTATTCTTGTCGGGAATCGAAGCAAACTCATTCTCAAGAGCGATCTTTCGCTGATTCATGCCTTTAAGGTCATTGATCCAGCGATTGCGCAATTCGTCGAGCTGCATTCTTGTTTTGGATCGCAGCGCGGCAATGTCCTGTTCCTTCTGGCGGTAGGCAAACGTTATTTCTTTATACGATAGCTTTAATTTTTCCTGTTGGAGTTCCAACTCCTGAAGGGCATCCAGTTGCTGCGTAAGCCGTTCGGGAAACGATTGACGCATACCCAAAGTAAAGATGCGCTTGCCCGCCTCAAGGCTCGCAATCAGGTTATCGATTTCATTGATCCTTCTCGTATACTCGTACCGTTGTGAATCGATGCGGCTCATTTCCTCAATGGTTCTTTTCAGGTCCTCATCGAGATTATTGGTTTTATTCTGAAGCGTGAAGTTTTCAAAATAATTTTCAAAGTCCTCCATCTTTTTTTCGATGTTGCTCAGTTCGCGGCTCACCCAATCAATTTTTTGCTTGTTAGCCAGGTTTTTCTGCTCGTTGCTGTATTGTAAATAGATGGTATCAATCTTATTCAATACGTATTGAGCTTTGAACGGATTATAATCCCGGAATGAAACCCGCACGGTGTTCGCGTTGAAATTCAGCGGTTCGGCTGTTAGATTTTTTGAAATATCGCGTAGCAAAACATCCCGGCTCCGGATCATAAAAAAATAACCGATCTCATCGCTTTTTTGAAATTTTTCGTTTCGTGCTAAAATAAGGTCGAGTCCGTCAAGCGATATTAGTTTATTATACAATCCCGATACTGCTTTCTGATTCTCCGGGTTGAGATCAAATCCATCAGGAGAAGTTTCGCGGAACGTGATACGAGTGTTGTAAAGCCCATGGTTCTTGCTAAAATAAGTAATGATCGCGGGTGCATTCCGGTAAAGCTCTTCATTCAGCAAATGGCCGACGCTGAAAAAGCTTGCTTCGAAATTTACTTCATCCAAAACCCTATTGAGGAAAAGCTTCGACTGGATGATCTCAATTTCACCTGAGAGGTGATTCAGGTTCTGTTCTTCCACCATGTTTTTTATGCCCATTTCAGTGGCGTCTTTTTTAATATCAAGCTTTAGTGACGATTCCGACTCATAAATGTTTTTAGTGTACCGGATATAAAGGTAAGCAGCGGCATTGACCGCTATAAAGATCAGCACGATCCAATACCAATTGCTTCTGATAACGATCTTAAGTTTATTAAAATCTATGCTATCATTGCTGGAAGAAGACCTGATGTGAGCGGAGTCGTGCATTATTTATTTACTTGGTAAATAATAAAAATCAATGTCGCTAAACCGGTTACGATGTTTATGACCGGCGAATAATCCCGCAGCCCTTCAATAAAAGGTTTGCGCACAGGTTCAACATACACAATATCTCCGGGCTGCATAACTAAGTTATGGTTCTGGTATCCTTCAAAAGTACTTAGGTCGGCGATAAAAACTTTGTCCTGCCTGATCACCCTGATGTTGTTTGCGCGTGCATCGGCCGGAAGACCCTTAGCCAATGCAAGCACTTCCGTCAGGCGCATATTCTCCTGGTTGAGTGGTATTACCTGGCCTCCGGGAGCGCCCAGTACGATCACCCTTTTATTGTTGAATTGCAGCAAAACATAGGCGTCCTTGTAAAATTTTTCGTACGCTTTCTCCAGCATTTCTTCCGCTTGCTGAATGGTTAAACCTTGT
>JBBDXJ010000274.1:0-16456 GCA_040902445.1 Cyclobacteriaceae bacterium
ATCGCGCCCCTTCAGGGCTGCACACGCATGGCGCAGTTTTCCCCGGACAACAATAGCTTAAAGCATAAACCTATTTCACAACTTTCCCGTTCTTGTCAACAACAGTTTGTTGCGCACCATTTTTAATGACAAGCTCCCCCGTATCGGTTCTGAGAACGATTTCACTGGGTGTAAACGTGAGGGGATAATCGACTTTCCACGCGAGGCCGTCGGAGCGGTAGATCTTTGCCAGCGTGGCGGGAAATTTTTCTTTCACCGCCTTCTCCGAATATACCAGCACGTAATATATCTGCCCTGCTATATCGGAATAGGCCAGGGCTTTTGTTGATGGAAGATTCTTTGGTCTAAAGGCCGATCTATCTACAGGAAAATAAGCTTTCACTTCGGGCTTGCGGGAGGAAGTGATCGTATAAAAATATCCCTGAACGTGAGTGGTATCGCGAAGCGACAAACCCATCGTAAACTTTTCAGGCGTGGTGACTAAAGGTTTAAACGAACTGATAATCTCTGAAGAAAGCGGAATGGAATCGGCGCCATCAACAATATAATTCAGTGCCTTCAATCGCTGTTCAAGCTGCGCAGTTTTTTTGCGCTGTTCACGCAGCCCAAATTCGCGAAGGCTCCGCAGGTAGCTCTTCAAAACAGATGCATTGCTGTAGGTGCTGTTGATGAAATCCTCATAATCCATAGCCTTCTCCGCGAGTTTCTCCTCGGGGATTTTGGCTGCGGCACTGTCGAGCTTTAACAGCAGTTTCATCTCCTGGTTCAGCATGCGAATTTGCAGGTGAATGTCTGCCGAATCGCTGAAGGGTTTATTCTCCAATACTGCAGAACGGTATTCAAGGTCTGTTGTTTTGAGCGCGAACACCATCATGGGCAATGGTTCGGGATCAAACTTCCTTAACTGGTCATATAAAAGTTTGTCGATGAGCTTGGTCAGGTCATTGCGCACCGAAACAGAATCGGCATTGAGTTTCTCGCGGAGTTTATTGATCTCCATATCATAGGAGACCAGGTGCTGCCGCATGGGCAGGACCTCTTTTTCAATTTCCTGGCGCGACCTGTCTGCAAACTTTTTATAGTTCCACAACTTTATCTCTTCCTTGTAAAAATCCGCGAGATCAACGCCGTCCGTTTTAAAGTCGACGATGTCCGTAAGTGTGACCTGTTGGTTATAACCGGTTTTTCCCAAAGTGGTCGTAGCCGTTTTGTAATTCTCAAAAGCTTTCATACAGGAATCAAACTTCATGGAGAGCGAGGTCAGATCTTTGATCGTCGGTTCGCCTGCGCGAAGGTAAAGCTGGGTTTCAGAGGGAAATTTTCGCTGCAGCGAAAGAAATAAAGCGTTGGCGCGCTGGTAAGAAGAATCCGCCAAAGAAAAAAAATGTTTCACCATTTTAACTTTGTCGATGCGCTCTTTCAGTCCTTCGATCTTCTTTTCAAGATCGAACTGGATGTCCGATAATTTCACGCCGAACTCCCCCGTGCGCAGATCGCGGCGGTTATAAGCCTCGTAATATTCTTTGTTTCTTCGCACTTCACGATCGTCAAGCGCTTTATAAGCTTTGTCGTAATACAGGATCGCCGAATCCATATTGGCGATGGCTATCTGCGTTTGTTTTAAAACGTCGTTTTTGGAAGCCTTCTCCTGGAAGATATTGCCCATGAAGAGAAAGGCGTTGGGATTGTCAATGGTTTCCTTCAGATAATATTTCAAAAATGGCTCCGCCTGTTCAAATTGTTTTGTACTAAGCAGGGCATAAATATCTTTGTATTTTACCTTTTGACCGTAAGCGGCAGAAATCAGGAACAGCAGGAGGAACTGGATTAGCCCAATTTTTGTCATGGTATAGGTATTTATCATCCGAATCTACCTAAAATCAAGATATTAAGGATAAACTTGTCAATAAATCAGCGCAAATGAAGAAAATATTTCAAAATAGTAGCCTGAAAAAGCTAGTCGTCGCTGCCAGGCCCTGGGCTATTTTTATTGGTATCTTTTTCCTGTTAAAGGTAACCGGAATAGGCAGCAGTATTTCCTTCCTCACACAAAGCGCCATGATGAAAGCCGGCGTGATGGACATGCAACCCGAAAATACCGTTGACAACGAGCAGACTTTTAGTTACGACTTCACTATAAAGGACCTTGATGGAAAGAAACTTGAGATGGCTGACCTGAAAGGCAAGGTGATCTTCCTGAACCTCTGGGCAACCTGGTGCGGACCGTGCCGCGTGGAAATGCCATCGATCCAAAATCTTTACAATTCCGTGGACAAATACAAGATCGCTTTCGTGATACTCTCCCTGGACACCGAAGATCAACACAGCAAGATCGTTCAATATATCCGCGTCAAAGAATTCTCCTTCCCTGTTTACCAACCCGCCAGCCCTCTGCCAAAACTCCTGCGCGTAAACACCATCCCAACCACCTTCATCATCGGCACCGATGGTAAAGTGAAGACGAAAAAAGTCGGCATGGCGAATTATGACACCGAGGAGATGAGGGTTTTCTTAGGGACGTTAACTGGGGGGAGTTAGTTTGAGAGGTTTGAAAATTTTGAAAGGTGGAAAGGTTTGAAAAGTTTGAGAGGTTGAAAGGTTTGAGAGGTTGAAAGGTTTGAAAGGGCTAAATATTTGGGTCTTTGAATAGTTTGAAAGTTTTCAGGCGGAGGGTTGATTTTTTTTTAAATTGAGAAAAAAAACCCTCTATTATGGATTATGTAGACAGCTTCACAGAGCTGGAGGTATATCAGCTTTGCCGCCAGTTATCAAAGGAAATTTTTGAAATTTCCAAGACTTTTCCCAAGGGAGAAATGTACTCGCTCACCGACCAAATTCGAAGATCATCAAGATCGGTCGGAGGTCAGATTGCCGAATCATGGGGCAAACGAAAATACGAAAAACATTTTGTCAGTAAATTGACTGATGCTGATGGAGAACAACAAGAAACCCATCACTGGATCTTAACATCCCTTGATTGCTTATATATTTCCCAAGAAGTGGGAGAAAATTTAATCGACAGGTATGGATCTGTCCATAGAATGCTCAAATCTATGATGGACAAATCATCCTCTTTTTGCTCGACTTGATTCGCCCAAACGGGCCGAAGGCAAAGACCTTTCGACCTTTCGACCTTCGACCTTTCAACCTTTCAACCCTTTTACAGATGCCTATGAAAAAATTAGTAGTTCTCTCCGGCGCCGGCATCAGCGCCGAAAGCGGTATCCCAACCTTCCGTGATTCGAATGGCTTGTGGGAAGGTTACGATGTGATGCAGGTGGCAACGCCGGAAGGATGGCATGCTGACCCTGAGCTCGTGCTGGAATTTTACAATCAGCGGCGCAAGAAAGCACTTGAGGTAAAGCCGAACCGCGGACATGAGATCCTCGCCGAGCTGGAAAAATATTTTGAAGTCACCATTGTCACACAAAATGTCGACAACCTTCACGAGCGCGCGGGGTCCAGTCACGTGATCCACCTCCACGGAAGTTTGTTTGAATCGCGCAGCAGTGTTGATGAAAATTTAGTTTATCCCATTGATGGATGGGAACTGAAAATGGGCCAGTGTTGTGCGAAGGGTTCGCAGCTGCGTCCGAACATTGTGTGGTTCGGCGAGATGGTGCCCATGATGGAGGTAGCGGCCTCCTTCGCGACTCAGGCCGGGATCTTTATCGTCGTTGGCACTTCCATGGTAGTCTATCCCGCCGCCGGTCTAATTCACTACGTACCCTTCGACACGATGAAGTACATCGTAGATCCAAAACTTCCCGACGTAGGAAATATTCCATTCACAAAATTCATCGAAGACAAAGCGAGCACGGGGATGGAGTTGGTGAGGCGCGAGCTACTGGAGTTAGTTTGAGTTAAAAGGTCTGAATGGTTGAAAGGTTGCCAGTTGCCGGTTACCGGTTGTGCATGTTTATTTGCGAGTGGGTTTTACCGATGGACGTTTTGAATTTAAAGGTTGAAAGGTAAGGTTTGAAAGGTTTGAAAGGTTGAAAGATTGAAGGTTGCTTCCCTAAGACCCGTCATCCCACCTGCGCTAAAGCTGCGGCGGCAAGGTTCCCCCTAAGTCCCGTCATCCTGAGCGCGCGCATTGGGTTTCCGAGCGCAGGATAAAAGCGAAGGACCCCCTTGCAACGGAGCGCGCTAAAAGTTTACAGACAAGAACAGCTATGAAATGGAGCCGCTACAACACACACTCTCCTTGCTACACGCATTATGGCCTTAGTGCAAAGCATCTCACGGAGTTTTTCTCCAGGATGACGGTTTCCAAAAAAGTGAACTTTACTGGTAAGTTTTGTTGATCTCCTCCGTCAAATCTGTCCACTCTGGATTCATTTTAGTAATAAAATCTGTTTTTCCATTTGCGGTTTTTTCCTTTGATGTACTTCTCCCGTTTGATTGCTTCGGTTATGACCCCAAATGATTCGAAATATATTAGCTTCGTGAGGTTGTATTTCCCCGTGAAAGACCGAACATGTTGTTTCGTTCTGTGTTCCCAGAGACGTGTGGGCAAATTATTCGTGATACCTACATAAAATGTCGTATGATATTTATTGGTAAGGATATATACCCATGCTGAGGGAAGCATAGTGGAAGGTAATAAAATGTTTCTGAACGGACGGCGATCGATGTGTTCGGTTTTCCTGATTTTTTTATTTCGATGACGCGACATCCGTGCGTGCGTCTAGGCGGGGACCCCGGTGCGCAAGAGACGAGTCTACGCCCGAGCGCAGGATCACGGGCCCAGGGGATAACTTTATCTAGACCATGAAGACGTGTTCTGTAGCCGGCTCCATTTCATAGCTGGTCTTTTTCTGTTATCCTCTTGTGCACTTCGTTTCATGGGGGTCCTTCGCTTTTATCCGCCCGCCAAAAACCCAATGCGCGCGCTCAGGATGACGGGTCTTAGGGGAAGGAATCACTTCTCAAACTTTTCAGACTTCTTAAACCTCTCAAACTTCCCAGACTATTTTTTCTTCTTCTTCTTAGCCACCTTCGTTGCAGTTTTCCGCGTAGCCTTGGCAGGTGCCTTCTTCGCCATAGTTTTCGATGCTGCTTTAGCTGACGGAGCTTTTACAACCGCAGATGCCTTCGTGAGCGTGGTCGCTTTCGCGACAGCGGGCGCTTTCACAGTCGCGGCTTTTTTAGCTGCGCTGGTTTTGGCAGGAGCTGCGGGCGCAAACCTCCTCCCGAATCTTCCCCTGCGCTCGGGCGCGTTTTCGGCGAGGGTGACACATTCTTCCAACGTGAGGGATGCTGGCTCGCGGCCTTTGGGAATTTTTACATTCTTCTTTCCGGCTTTGATGTAAGGACCAAACCTGCCATTCAGGATCTGGATATCAGGATTCTCCTGGAAGACCTTGATGGTCTTGTTCGCATCGGCCACGCGTTTGGCTTCAATCAGCTCAATTGCCTTTGCGGAAGTGACGGTATAAGGATCGTGATCTTTGGGGATGGAAACATATTTTTTGTCGTGTAGAACGTACGGACCAAACCTTCCGATGCCGATCACCACAGCTTTCTCTTCAAACAATCCCATGTCGCGCGGCATCTTGAACAACTCCATGGCATCTGCAAGGGTGACGTTCTCAATGAACTGTCCCGGTCTTAAACTTGCGAACTTCGGCTTTTCGCCGCCATTGTCATCCGGATTTTCGCCGATCTGAACATAGGCCCCGAACTTGCCGAGCTTAGCATAAACGTTTTTGCCAGTCTTGGGATCAACGCCAAGCTCTTTACTCTTTCCCACCGAGGAGCGTTCAACCTTCTCCGTGCTCGCCACTTTTTTGTGAAAGGGTTTATAAAAATCCGCGATCATCTTCTTCCACTTCAGCTTGCCACTGGCGATCTCATCGAATTCCTGCTCGATCTCGGAAGTAAAAGAATAGTCAGTAATGTCCGGGAAATGCTCCACTAGAAAATCATTCACAACCATGGCGGTATTGGTAGGAAAAAGTTTGTTTTTCTCCGCGCCCGTGACCTCGGTATCTTCGCGCTTCACCACCTTGTTGTCTTTCAGCGTATACACATTGTATCTGCGCTCATTTCCTTCCCGCGTTTCTTTTACCACATATCCGCGCTTCTGCACGGTAGTGATGGTAGGCGCATATGTCGAAGGCCTGCCAATGCCCATCTCCTCCAGTTTTTTCACAAGACTCGCTTCGGCATAACGCGGTGGATGCCGCGAGAATACCTGGCGCGCGACGAGTTCATCGAGGGTAAGAGCCTGTCCCACTGTAAGAGGAGGAAGTACTTTGCTGTTTTCTTCCTCATCCTCATCGTCGCCGGATTCCATATATACCTTGAGAAATCCTTCGAACTTGATCACCTCTCCGGTTGCAATAAGGGTCCTTGGATTGGTAGAGATGCTGATAGTGGCCGTTGTCTTCTCCAGCTCTGCATCCGCCATCTGCGATGCGATGGAGCGCTTCCAGATCAGTTCATACAACCGGAATGCATTGCGGTCCATACCCGGATCGGTGACAGAAAAATCCGTTGGCCTGATCGCTTCGTGCGCCTCCTGTGCCCCGGAAGATTTTGTCTTAAATGCCCGTGCCTGATGAAACTCATTTCCAAAAGCTTTTTTGATCTGCTTTTCCGCGCCCTGCCGCGCTTCATCCGAAAGGTTCAGGGAGTCGGTACGCATATAACTGACCTTTCCCGCTTCATACAACTTCTGGGCTACCATCATCGTCTGGATGACGGAAAAACTAAGCTTGCGGGCAGCTTCCTGCTGCAGGGTTGATGTCGTGAACGGAGGTGAGGGCGATCTTTTCGAAGGTCTGGTCTGCAGGTCGGCTATTTTGAACTTTGCGTTCTTGCAAGATTCCAGGAAGTCGGTGGCGTCTTTTTCTTTCTCAAAGCGCTCGGGCAGCTCAGCGACAAGCGTCTTGCCCTTTCCCAGGTCGAAGAGCGCGTTGATCTTGTAAGATGACTTTACATTGAAGTCCGTAATTTCACGCTCGCGTTCCACTACCAACCTGACGGCTACTGATTGCACGCGGCCGGCAGATAGTCCTGTCGCGATCTTTTTCCAGAGGATAGGAGAAAGTTCGTAACCCACCAGCCTGTCCAGCACGCGACGGGCCTGCTGGGCGTTGACGAGGTCCACGTCGATCCCGCGAGGATTTTCAATGGCGTTGAGGATGGCCTTTTTTGTGATCTCCGTAAATACTATGCGCCGCGTTTTGGCATCTTTAAGTTCAAGTACCTCTTTCAGGTGCCAGCTGATGGCCTCTCCCTCACGGTCTTCATCGCTTGCCAGGTAAACCATCTCGGATTCCTTTGCAAGCTTCTTCAGTTTGGCGATGATGTCTTTTTTATCGGGACTGACCTCATAGGTCGGTTCAAAGTCGTTTTCTATATCAATAGCCCCCCCTCCCTTGGGCAGATCACGCACATGACCCATGCTGGAAGCCACTTTAAAATCCTTTCCCAAATACCCTTCAATGGTCTTTGCTTTGGCGGGTGATTCTACGATTACAAGGTTTTTCGACATGCCTATAGTTAAGTTCAAAAGGTTCAAATATCACGAATTTTTTAAAAAATCAAAGTTTCAGGTCTGCACCCACCCGTTTACCCCCATCTGATTCCTTAACCCAACTAATCTTTTTACAGTGATTATTTCCCTTGGAATACCTTTTTTCACAGATTGTGCATGATTATTTTAAATCAGGATCTTTTTTTTAAAATAGTTTTACAGAACGGCTTTTTTGAACAGTTACCCGGTTGCCGGGTGCCGGGTGTTGCGTTTTATTTGCGTGTGGGTTTACCCTGACGTGGTGAGAAGGTTGGAAAGGTTTAAACATCGTAGAGACAAGGCCTGCCTTGTCTCCTGCCTTGTCTCCGCCTCATTTTTTAAACATTCACAATAAATTAAATAACGCCTCGTCTCTACCTCATTTTTTAAACATTCAGAATAAATTAAATAACGAATGCCAAAACATCTCTATTTATTTCGTCACGCTGAAGCAGCAGCGAAGGAGTCCCGTCAGGAAGACAAAGCGCGTGAACTCGCCCAGGCTGGACTCAAGGACTCCTTGCACATGGGGGCGTGGTTCCGCGAACAAAATTTTCATTTTGATCTACTCGCAAGCAGCAGCGCGGTACGAGCGGAGCAAACAGCGACGCTGGCTGCAGAAGGAATGAAACTCGAGAACCCGAAGATCCTGCTTGAAGATGTGTTGTACGAAGCATCCGTCCGGCAATTCCTCGACTATATAAATAATATAGAGGATGCCTATCACCACGTGCTCATCGTTGGCCACAACCCCGTCATCTCTTACCTGGCTGAGTATCTCACCAAAGCCGACGTCGGAGACATGGCCGCGGGGAGCGTGGCGATCATAAAGTTTAGTAAAAATTCGTGGAAAGAAGTTAGTGAGGCCTCGGGGCAGCTTGTGCGGTATACTACGCCGGAGGAGGTAGCGAAATATTAAGGTTGAAAGGCGGGTTAAAATTCAGGTAAAAAGGCAGGTTGAATGCAGGTTAAAAGGCAGGTTAAAAATACAGGTCTAAAGGCAGGTCGAATACGGGTTAAATGCAGGGAAAAAAATGCAGGTAAAAAGGCAGGTTTAAAAGGCAGGTGAAAAGTCAGGTCGAAAGACAGGTTTAAAGTCAGGTTAAAAATACAGGTCTAAAGGCAGGTCGAATACGGGTTAAATGCAGGGAAAAAAATGCAGGTAAAAAGGCAGGTTTAAAAGGCAGGTGAAAAGTCAGGTCTAAAGACAGGTTTAAAGTCAGGTTTAAAATACAGGTCTAAAGGCAGGTCGAATACAGGTTAGATGCAGGGTTAAAATACTGGTTAGGTCAGGTTAATTTTCTTCAAGTGACATTGTATTTAAAACGATTGCTGTTATTTTAGCTTATAAAAAACCCTCAATTATGAAAAAAGTAACAAATTTCAGAGACTTGGAAGTCTACAAGCTCTGCCGTCAATTATCAAAAGAGATTTTTGACCTTTCCAAGCTGTTCCCTAAAGAAGAGATGTATTCTCTTACCGACCAAATCAGAAGAGCCTCAAGATCGACAGGCGCGCAAATCGCTGAGGCCTGGGGAAAACGAAAATACGAAAAACACTTCGTGAGTAAACTAACCGATTCTAACGCTGAACAATTGGAAACCCAGCACTGGATTGATACCGCACTTGACTGCTCTTACCTACCAAAAAAGACGGCCGATAACTTGTTAAGTCAATGCAATTCTATTGGTAACATGCTTGATTCGATGATTAAAAAGTCCAAATGGTTCTGTGAGTGAATACAGGTTAAAAATGCAGGTAGAAAGTTAGGTTGAAAGACTGGTTTAATGCAGGTTTAAAGACAGGTATAATACAGGTTTAAAGTCAGGTAGAAATACAGGTTAGATGCAGTTGAGAACCTGTGACATGCTTTTAGATTGACGTTTAAACACAGGTTAAAAGTTCAGGTTTACAGTTTACATTTGAAGACAGGTTGGACAGTGTCACGTAAAAACTTGCAATTCAGACCTGCCTTTTTACCTGCATCTTAGACTTGCCTTTAAACCTGCCTTTCGACTTGCCTTTTAACCTGCAATCAACCTGCCTTTATACTTGCATTTAAACCTGTATTAGACCTGCATTCAGACTTGCATTTCACACATGACCAAAGAAGACCAAATAGAGACCTTCAACCCCAACGGCGCGGGAATACCCGGTAAACTCTTCGGTTTGCCATTCACCCCTGACACCTCGGAGCTTGTGATTGTTCCGGTTCCATGGGAGGTGACCGTATCATACCACTCAGGCACGGCGGGAGGACCGCAGGCCGTGCTGAATGCTTCTTCACAGATCGATCTCGCCATCAAAGATATTCCAGACGCCTGGAAACTCGGCATCAGCATGCTGCCCTTCCCGCATTCGATGTATGATGAAAGTGTCAAACTGCGCGAATGGGCCGAACAGCATACCGGTGTGGCTACTGGTAATGTTAAGGCGGCAGACCCCGGCCTCAAAAAGATCAATGAAGCCTGCGAGAACCTGCACATCTATATCAAATCCACGACACAAAAATTGCTGAAGGATGGAAAGATGGTTGGGTTGCTGGGTGGTGATCACAGCACTCCGTTGGGCTTGCTGCGCGCGCTGAACGAAAAATACGACCGCTTTGGTATTCTGCAATTCGATGCGCACATGGATCTGCGCAAAGCCTACCAGGGATTTACGTATTCACATGCATCAATAATGTACAATGCGCTGAAACTTCCCGGCGTCTCAAGACTCGTTCAGGTCGGCATCCGCGATTACTGTGATGAAGAACTCGACGTCATCAAACGCGCCATGGGCAGAGTCGTCACCTGGTTTGATGAAGATATAAAAGCGCAGTTGTTCGAAGGGAAAACCTGGAACACCATCTGCGACCACATCATCGGCGATCTGCCCGAACAGGTTTACATCAGCCTTGATATCGACGGACTGAATCCACAACTCTGTCCGAATACCGGAACACCCGTTCCCGGCGGACTGGAGTACGAACAGGTGATTTACATTCTCAAAAAACTCGTCACCAGCGGCCGAAAGATCATCGCCTTTGACCTCAACGAAGTCACCCCCGGCGCTGGGGATTGGGATGCTAATGTTGGCGCGCGGTTGTTGTATCAGTTATGCAACTGGACGGCTGTGTCGCAGGGGTTGTTGGTAAGGAAAGGTTGAAAGGTCTGAAACAGTTTCCGGGTGCCGGTTTCCGGATGCCAGATTGTGCGTGTTTATCTACGGGTGGGCTTTGCCGATGGATGGTTTGAGTTGAAAGGTTTGAAAGGTGGAAAGGTTGAAAGGTCTGAAAGGTTTGAAAGGTTGAAAGGTAAGGTTTGAAAGGTCGAAACGATTTCGCACAGCCCCCCCTAAGACCCGTCATCCTGAGCGGAGGGCTTGCGCAGGGCAGCCTCTCCCCTTGAGACCCGTCATCCTGAGCGCGCGTGTTAGCTCTTGGTGGGTGGGCAAAAAGCGAAGGACCCCCGTGAAACGGAGTGCACAATGGGATAACAGAAAAGGGCAGCGATGAAATGGAGCCGGAACAGAAACCCATGTTCGGTTTTTGCTCATCCCTCGTTTGAAACAGTCAGCGACGTGGGCGTTTGCGCAAAGGCAGGCGTAAGCGAGGACCCCGAAACGCCAGGGAGAAAACTTCGTGAGATGATGCTATCGAACGTTGCATGTAGCGATGAATAGCGTGTTTCGTAGCCGGCTCCATTTCATCGCTACGCTTTTCTCTTAATCTTATTGTGCACTCTGTTGTATGGGGGTCCTTCGCTTTTATCCGCCCACCAAAAGCCAGTGCGCTCGCTCAGGATGACGGGTTTTAGGGGGGCTTGCGCATTGGTCTGGCAGCATTTACTTTTCAGACTTCTCAACCTTTTCAGACCATTTAAACCATTCCTTTTCACCTTTGCGTGATCCTTATTTCCCGCTATCTTTGCGCGTTCCAAATGAAAAAAGTCGCATTCTACACCCTTGGCTGCAAGCTGAACTACTCGGAGACCTCCACGATCTCGCGGATGTTTGAGGAACGGGGCTACAAAAAGGTCGACTTCACAGAAACACCCGACATTTTCATCATCAACACCTGCTCCGTCACAGAGAACGCCGACAAAAAATGCCGGAAGATCGTAAGGGAAGCGCGCGCGATATCTCCTGATGGTTATGTCGCCATCATTGGATGTTACGCGCAGCTGAAGCCAAAAGAGATCTCTGAAATACCCGGTGTGGATGCCGTCCTTGGCGCGGCGGAAAAATTCCGCCTGGTGGAATTGCTTGACGGATTTGTCCGCAAGCCAGACGCTGAGATCTTTGCATCCGACATCGCGCATGCGAATACATTCAACACCTCCTATTCCCTTCACGACCGCACGCGCACTTTCCTTAAGGTCCAGGACGGATGTGATTACTCTTGTTCGTTTTGCACGATACCCCTGGCGCGAGGAAGCAGCCGCAGTGACAGTATTGAAAATATTCTGAAGACCGCGCACGAAATTGCCGCCACGGACGTGCGCGAGATAGTATTGACTGGTGTCAACACCGGCGACTTCGGTTTACAGGAAGGTGTGAGAACAGAAAAGTTTATTGACCTCATCAGAGCGCTGGATGAAGTGGAAGGCATCGATCGTTTTCGAATATCTTCTATTGAACCGAATTTACTAACCGATGAGATCATTGAATTCGTAGCGCAATCGAAAAGATTTGTTCCTCATTTCCACATTCCCCTTCAATCCGGTTCAAACCGTATCCTGCGGCTTATGCGTCGTCGTTACCAGCGCGAGCTTTATGTCGAGCGCGTAGCGAAGATCAGATCGCTTATGCCGGAATGTTGTATCGGCGTGGACGTGATCGTGGGCTTCCCCGGCGAAACCCAGGAAGATTTTCTGGAGACCTATAAATTCCTGAACGAACTCGACATAAGCTACCTCCACGTCTTCACTTATTCCGAACGCGAAAACACCCTCGCTGCCAGTATGCCGGACGTTGTACCCGGCAGCCTTCGCGCCGACCGCTCGAAGATGCTTCACATCCTCTCTGACAAAAAGCGCCGAAAATTCTACGAAGACAACCTCGGTTTCGAGACCAACGTCCTCTTCGAAAACGACCTCTCAGACGGCATGATGCACGGCTTCACCGATAACTACATCCGCGTAAGCGCGAAGTATGATCCGGTTCTTATCAATGAGATCAAGCGGATTACGTTGGTGTCGATTAATGAGAAAGGGTTGGTGGAGGTTGTTGAATTGTTGGAAAAGTTTGAAAAGTTGGAGAAGTATTAAAAGTTTGTCCAAGGGACTCCTATGGAGAAAAGTTGTTAAGAGCATGTATTGGACTTTTTAGACTTTTTAAACTTCTAAAACTTTTTAAACTACCGCCTAATTATTATCTTCCTTGACACATCCCAACCCCACCCCTATGAAAAAACTCATCGTCACAATTTGTTGCGCGCTGTGCATGGCAGTGTGCGCACTTGGCCAGCAGGCTATAATACACGAGAATGCAGTGCGCCCGCCCATGACCAAATCCTATATTGAGGGTATTAAAAAACTCAAAGAGGCATGCAGCACCCATAAGACCAAAATGTCATGGTTTACCGTTGCATTTGACGACAATTCTTATGCTCACGTGTTACCAGTGGAAGGTACGGCTTCCCTGCAAACAAATTTATTCGCCGACCTTGAAGCAAAAATAGGAGCAGACGCTTTTGCCAGCCTTGTAGCGCCGATCCAGGAGGCAATCGACTCCCGCATGGAAAGTATTTCCATTGCTATGCCCGACCTTTCATATCTCGATCCTTTGCCAGGTGAGAGATACCGGATGATCTTATATGTGATACCGCTGGAAGGCAAAGAAGCAGAGATGGAAAAGGTTTTTGCCGAATGGAAAAAAACGTATGAATCCAAAAAGGCCACCGAAAATTTTCACATTTACCGGATGACATCGGGACCGGAGGCGGGATATTTAATCAGCATCTCCGCTAAGAATCCCGCTGACATGGAAGCAAAGCGCGCTAAGAATTATCAACTTGTTGGCGCTGACGTCATCGCCAGCCTATGGGATAAGCAAGTTGCGTTAACAAAAAAATATTACTGGAAGCGCGGATATTTTGTTCCGGAATTAGGTTACGATTATTCTGAAGCAGCGAATTGAAGCATTCCTCACGTGTGCTGAAAGTAGAGGCGTGCACTGGTATTTCCACTCCTTTCCGGTAGAGGAACTTCACTCGCAACCGGGGCAGAAAAATATATAAGTACAAAAGAGAAATAAGTAGCAGTCTTCTGGCAGATGCAACCGCCGCGTAAGGGCATTCTTCAAGTGTGGTAAAAAGGGAGGCGGATACCGGCATTTTTCCCCTCCTTTTCGAGGAGGGGTTAGTACCCGCCAGGGTACTTGGGGTGGTGCAACCGTGTGCTTAGTCTCGCACCTTACCTAAAATAACATCCATCGGCGTTCGTGTACGTTTGAGAAAAACCACCAAACCCGTAAATTGCCTGTGTTTAGGAATGCAATATCTGTTGATAAACTACATTTAGCCATAACGTTGAAAAATATGCCAAACACTGATCAGCCCGGCAACCAAAAACAAACAACCAAAAACCAACAACCGCGTCGCAGCGTCAGCGAAGACGCGGACACCATCCTCATCCCCCTCCACGAACTAAAGTCCACACTCTATAACATCCTCATCAAAGCAGGACTTCCCTCCTCACAGGCGCAAACGTGCGCGGAGATCTTTGCCACCAACAGCCTCGAGGGCGTTTACTCCCACGGCGTAAACCGGTTTCCGAAATTTATTGAATACCTGAAGGCGGGAAATATAAAAGCGGGTAGCCAGGCCGTATGTAAGAACAGGATTGGAAGCCTGGAGCAGTGGGACGGACAATCTGGTCCCGGACCGGTCAACGCAATGATCTGCGCGGAGCGGGCCATGGAACTCGCGCGCGAATATGGCATGGGTTGTGTCACCCTTGCCAACACCAATCACTGGCTTCGCGGCGGCACATACGGGTGGAAGGCGGCGAAGGCGGGCTTTGCCTACATCGCCTGGAGCAACACCATCGCCAATATGCCTGCGTGGGGCGCCACTGATCGCAAGCTCGGCAACAACCCCGTCATCATCGCCGTTCCGCATGGCGAAGAAGCAATCGTACTGGATATGGCGCTGTCGCAATATTCCTTCGGGGCGCTGGAAATGAAAAAACAGAAAAATGAACAGCTTCCCCTGCCGGGAGGGTACGACAAACAAGGCAACCTCACCACCGACCCCGCGTCTATTATGGAATCCTGGCGTCCACTACCCATTGGCTACTGGAAGGGCGCGGGACTCTCCCTCCTGCTCGACGTCCTCGCCACCATCCTCAGCGGAGGTTTGTCCACGGCGCAGATCACTGCCGCAGGCCCCGAGACCAGACTCTCCCAGGTGTTCATCGCCATCGACATCAGCAAACTTCACAATTACACCACCATCGCCGCGTCCATTAACGCCATCCTCACCGACTACGCGTCATCAATCCCCGAACGCAACGGTGCCCGTATCCGCTATCCCGGCGAGCAGGTTGTTGAAATTCGGAAAGAGAATTTGAAGAAAGGAGTGCCTGTGTTGAGGAAAACGTGGGAGTTGGTCCTGCGCTCAGGCTGACGCGCAGTTGCCCCACCTTCGCTAAAGCTGCGGCGGGCAGGCAGTTACCGGTTGCCGGTTGTGCGGTTTAGTTTACGTGTCGGCTTCACCGATGGCGTGTTGTGGAAGGTTGAAAGGTACCTCAGGGCCCTGAGCCTGTCGAAGGGGAAAGGTTTGAAAGGTTGAAAGGTCCGCCCCAGAGTCCGTCATTGCGAATCGCCTTCACGCGCCAGCGTGTTGGCGATGAAGCAATCCCCATCCGACGGAGTGCCAATGGGAAGATCGATACTTCATGCAATGAAATGGAGGGGGTACAGAAACCACCGGTTCGGTCCAAGGCAGATGCAAACCTGTCTTTCAACCTGCATTCCAACCTGTATTAAACCTGCATTCTACCTGAATTCTACCTGCATTTTTAACCCACTTCATAGGCTTTCTCATTAGAGAATATTAACTTCCTGACAGTTCTACAAACCCCCATCCTATGAAAAAACTCATCGTAACATGTTGTTGCGCCCTGTACTTTGCCGTGAGCGCGTTTGGTCAACAAAGCCAATCCCCAGCAATTCTGGCTTCGTGAACACAAAGTAAAGCCATCCATGGTTGCGGAATACACCGCGGCAATTAAGAAAATAAAAGAGGCGTGCGTCCTGCATAAAGTAAATGCCAGCTGGACAACAGTCCGCTACGACGATAATACATTCGTATACCTTTTTCCCATTGCTGGCCTGAGCGCGCTGGACAAAGGTGTTTTGGCCGACCTCCAAACAAAAATGGGAAACGAAGCATTTTCCAACCTGTGGCCTGACATAAACAAATGCGTGGACTCTCACAACACAATTATTGTCACCAGGCTTCCAGAACTCTCTTATCTGAATCCAGTGGAGGGAGACAACTTTGTGGATCTCCTTTTTCTAACAGCGATCCCCGGAAAAGAGATGGAGATGGAAGCAGTTTTTCGGTGAGTGGAAGAAAACCTATACCGCAAAAAAAGCTGCGACAGGTTTTAGTGTCTACCGCGGCAGGTTCGGAACCGACCCGGGTTACACTATAGTATTGTTTGCAAAAAATGAGGGCGAACTCGTGGCCAAACAAACTAAAACGATGGAGGTTGCCGGAGCAGAAATTCCCAAGTTATGGGAGAAGCAAATGTCGCTCACGCAGAAATATTATTGGAAACGCGGTTGGGTCTTACCCGAATTGAGTTACGCGGCTGTTGCCGCGAATTGAAAGGTTTGAAAGGTTTGAGAGGTAGAAAAGGTCTGAAAGGTTCTACGATACCGTTTTCATGTCTCCGCAATGTCTCCTGTCTCAGGGACGCTGCGTTTTCGGAGGTGAGA
>JBBDXJ010000275.1:0-16391 GCA_040902445.1 Cyclobacteriaceae bacterium
GGCCCATTTGTCCGGGTAGGATGCTCCGATGTACCAGGTACCATGGCCGCCCATGGAGTGGCCTGTAAGGTAAATTCTTCCGGGATCCGGATTAAATTTCTTTTTGGCGTGCTCCAACACCTCCAGTGCATCGATGCGACCCCAGTCTTCCCAGTTAAAACCCCTCGGCCTCCGGTTCGTGGGTGCAACAAGTATTCCCCAGTTCTTAGGTTTATAAGCGCGGGCCTGGCCTATTGCCTGAACACCGGCTCCATGAACGGAAAGAAAAAGCGCAGGTTGTTCCTCCAGCATTTTGCTGTTAGGAGCCACACTGAAATACTGAACGCTGCCATCAATATCGCTGATGAATGTATAGCTGTGATGCTCCTCTGGATTCACGGCAGTGATTGTCAATTCCTTTTCATCAAGCACTTTCCCATTTTGTTTCAGCTGAATGCGGCAGGCGTGTTCACCTTTTGCCGATATGCCGGCGGGATCAAAATCGAACCGTGTTTTACGGATGGTAGCCGGGCCGATATTAGCCACAGGCGTAGTCTTTATTTTACCATTCAGGGTTGTGGTAAATGAAAGACCCGTGAGTAATTTTTCCGAGGTGTTGATCACAACCACAGCCCCTAAAAGCTCCTCGCCGGATCTCCCGACAACAATGTGCGGAAGGGTTGCATCCTCGGCTGTGATTAAAACAGGTTTCTCCGGAAATGTCAAACGAACCTTCACACCCTGAAATCTCGAAAAGTTCGTACACCTGATCAGTAATTCATTAGCGCCCTTTTTCAATTTTACGGGAGTGTACATCCAGCCATCGCCGTAAATATCGCCCCCGTGTGGTTCTCCGTTAAAATAGAACATGCTGTTGCCGGAGATGTTCAGCACTGCCTTTTGCGAACGTCCGGCATCGTAGGTGAGATAGATGTATCCGTTCATCAATGTTTCTCCTCTGAACCTTCCAGTGCTGTCGACTTCTATATTTTTCCAGACAAGATCGTTGCCTTGATCATCAGTAAAGAGTTTTCCATCTGCCTGAGGTTTGTTAAGGTTTCCCTTGTAAAGCAGATAGGCAAGCTTGTCGGTGACAATTGCTTCCCGACCATAACGATGGCACTGTGCAACTGCCAGGCCCTTTTTGAATTCATAAATCCCCTGCCCCCTGGAAATGGTTATGGCAAGGAACAGCAGAAAGACGGATGCAGGTAATGTGAATGGTGAATGGTGAATGGTGAATGGTGTGTGCGGCATTTTATTTGTATTTCATCGTTGTGGTTGTGCCAGACCTTGCCTGAGTCGTGAGTCGTCAATCGTGAGTAAGGCGTGCGACTATTTTGGTTTTTTTCCAGAGCTTAATTTAGTGATTCTTAATTTAAAATATTTAGACTTCTCATCCACCGCTTCGAAACCGCAGAGTCCCTGAGACAGGAGACTCTGCGGAGACGGTAACTTTCAGACCTTCCAGGCAAGCACACGTTATCCGTAGTTTGGCGAAGCTCTTTCCTTGCCCTGATTCGTAATTCGTCTTTCATCATTAGCAACTTCTAATTAACCCTCGCGAACTAACAACCAACAACTAACAACTAATGACCTATTTCTGTCTGAATGCGCCTTTCACAACATCTTCCTGGAAGCCGGGAGCGATCAGGTTGTTATTAGCATAGACATACAAGGCTGTATTAAATATTGTGCTGGCTACAGAGAAAACGAGTCCCGCCAGTAATAACATCAACACGCCTGCCCCTATTCCTACGAGCAAACCAGTTACATCGAAAGCAGTAGCTAATCCGTATGTGATCCCGCCGGAAACTGCGATGATCAGAAAAAATACCATCACCTGGATTAGTCCCAATCCTATAGTTTTGATAAGGCTTTCCCCCCACGTTTTTTTAATTACCTGTGTGGATTTTTTCAGGGCATCAATTGGACCAATGTTTTCGTAAACGAGAACCGGAACAACAAAAATAGTGATGATACTCCAGGCCATACCGATAAGGCCTATGAGGATGTTTGCAACGAGTTGCCCGATCTTTCCCAGGTTCGAGGCCAGGTTGTGCAAGAGGCGCAGGATCAAGCCAACGGTGGCAGATAGCAGGCTCCATTTGAATATAACGGGAATCCGGGAAAAGGCAAAACTTATACTTTCCGCAAAGGTAGCGTTGCCGCCCTCAAATCTGATCCTGGTGGTGTAGACCACGCAAACGTTAAAGAACGTAGCGATGAAAGCAAGACCAAAATAGGTCAGGAAAATAATAATGTATTCAAATACCTGCAGGGAATCCTTTGAGAAACCATTTTCCATCAGCGTTGGTATTACCGAGGGAAAGATCATGGCCACTGCAAAGATCGTTGAGAAAATAAATGACAAAAGTGCGAACCATATCAGTTCGCGGTCTTTGTTGATCACGGCAAAGGTTATTTTGGTGATCATCCAGCTTCTGGAAAACGCATTCATTGAGAGTGGGGTTTAGGGTTTACGTTACGAAAGTAAAAAATAAATTACGAATTACGAAGTACGAATGACCAATTACGAACCAATGTCGTTGGGTTAAGAAACCCAGAAACACAAAGAAATCACAGAGCCTTTAATCCTGAAATATATTGATTATTTCACTATCAACAACTCTCTGGATACCAGCCAGTTCTTAAGACTAGTCATCCACTTTTCTGTGGTCGTCGGGTTATCCATACCGAAGCCATGGCCTCCTCTTTCGTAGATATGCAGTTCCGCGGGGACATTGTGTTTCAAAAGGCTTTCATAAAAGGCAATGCTGTTGGCGGGCAATACACCTTTGTCATCACCAGCATGAATGATGAAGGTGGGAGGAGTTTCTGATGTTACCTGCAATTCATTTGAGTATTCACGGATCTTTTGGCTTGAGGGTGACTTGCCCAACAGGTTTTCGCGTGATCCCAGGTGGCCAATACTATCGGAAAAGCTGATCACGGGATAACCGAGAACTAAAAAATCCGGTCGCAGGTTGGCATTCTGCGCGTCTTCTAAAACGGAAGTTTTAAAATGAGTAGCTGCGGTGGACGCCAGGTGCCCGCCGGCCGAAAAACCCATGATGCCAATTTTGTTGGGATCTATCTTCCATTTGGTGGCATTTTCCCTTATCATTCTGATCGCTTGTTGTGCATCCTGAAGGGGCCCTATCTCCTTGTTGCCCATGGTGGCGTCGCTGGGAATGCGGTATTTTAAAACAAACGCTGCTACACCCCATTCATTGAATTTCCTGGCAACATCCAGACCTTCGTGTTTAATGGCGTTAATGTGATATCCCCCACCCGGAAAAATGATCACTGCCGTCCGGCTTTTTGCAGGTGTTTCCGGAAGAAAAACTGTAAGGGTGGGAATTGAAATGGCGCTGATAATGTGCATTCCGTTTTGTGTCACTTCACTTTTTTCTGTGTCGGGAGCCGGTTTGCTGTTGGGAATTCCTTTGGGATATAATGGAAGCACTTCCTGACCCTGAACCAGATTCATGATAAAAAGGCTGATTAATAATGTCACTAAAATTTTCATGTGTTTATAATTAGTAGAACGCGCGAAGGCTGTCGAGACTTAATTATTTATATGGGAACGCCGTTTCAAAATCATGACCTCAATTTAGGTCATTTTAACCGGGCGGCAAGTGTCGTCAGGTGAAATCCGGAGATGGACATTAGAAGCACACAAAACTGACGGCTGGATGAGTCCACACTCGTTCGGTTTACATCCAGCAATGAATCAAACCTGCAAATCGGCAGTAGACATCCAGTTGGATTAGCGGCGACCGTAAATCACAAATCCGAAAGAGAACACGTCGTGCAACGGTATGGGTACCTCATTGATTGATGAATCTTGCCGGTCAACATTTACTGCTGCCAGCGCAATGGATACGAAGCGGCTTTACAAATAATTTTCTCCGAAGCGGCTGTACAATTGCTGCTTCGAGTGGGTTGATTATCATTCATTTAAATACAAATTTATTCTGAGGTATGCACTTTGAAATAATTCATTTATTTTCGTTTGGCTATTAGAAGGGTTGGTTGGTGGATATCAAGTCTCCTTTATGGCTGATGTCTCGTTACCCCCTCTTTTAATGGAAAGCAAAGTGATGTATGGTGTGGAGGAATGCCCCTTGTGGAAACACTTCAGAAGTGGAGACGAAAGCGCACTCGCAACGATCTTCAATGAACATTATGACAGCCTGTATTACTACGGCAAAAAGCTCGTGCAGGATGAAGATCTTGTAAAAGATTGCGTCCAAAATCTATTTGTCAAGATCTGGACCACCCGCGAAAAATTGATGGCGGTAAAATACGTCAGGCCCTATCTGCTGAAATCGCTGCGCAGACACATCGGCGATCAGGTCATCGCGCTTAATCGAAACAAATCTTTACAAGGACAGTTTCAGCGTGAATTTCAAATCACCTTTTCCCATGAAGATTTCCTGATCTCTATACAAACCACCAGGGAACAAAGCGAAGCCTTAGCGC
Source organism: Cyclobacteriaceae bacterium (assembly GCA_040902445.1). GTDB lineage: Bacteria > Bacteroidota > Bacteroidia > Cytophagales > Cyclobacteriaceae > Chryseosolibacter. The sequence continues at coordinate 4,468 of JBBDXJ010000275.1, forward strand.
GCTCGCTGAACAGTCTTCCTTCCAGGCAACGCGAAGCCATACTCCTTAAGTTTTATGAAGGTCTGGACTACGAGAAGATCGCGGAAGTCATGGCTTTGAACGTCCAGTCTGTGCGAAATCTGATCCATCAAAGTCTGAAAACTATTAAGAATCAATTGAACCTGCCGACCCCCATCCTTATAAATATTGAATCGAACCGACAGTAGCATGCTTTTGGCTTTGGTGCCTGCATTAAAGGCTGTGGACGATGAAAAACACCTCCCAAAAATAAATTTCAATTCTAATGAGTATAAAAGCGGCAACCCGCTGTGATCCATTGAAAAGAGGATTATACCGCTTCTTTTTACCTGATACCTGAAGTACCTGACTTAATATGGAACGTTTTTCACATTTCATTGATTTCAACAGCCATGATCTGGCTGCAGATGAGTCATTTCAGTCTTACTTTTTCCGACACAATCAGGAAGATATTCTCTTCTGGGAAAAATTTATCAGCTTGCATCCCTCAAAGCAGGCAGAAATTAACGAAGCCATCAAGATCCTTTCCTTACTAAGATTCAAAAGAACCAGATCCTTTCCCAGGATCAAAGAATCGCAGCTAACCCGATTACTTTCCTTTATACAGGGATCAGAAAAAGGCCGTGGAAATATTTTTCTGGCCGCGGAGGCAAGCCGGGAATTCAAACCATTGTGGAGTGGAATGTTTGATCGCCGGTGGAGCCGGATGGCCGCGTCGTTAGCTGGTTTTCTTATCCTTTGCGGGGCAGCTTTCTTTTTTTTGGACCTCGTTTCAAACGATAGAACCATTACATATCAAACGCGGTATGGCGAAAACGCCTCCTTTATCCTGCCTGATAGCTCGACCGTTATACTCAACGGAAACACAACATTAACCCTCAAGGGAAATTGGAGCAATAAGATCATGAGAGAAGTCTGGCTTGATGGCGAGGCTTTTTTTGATGTAAAAAATAAAGGGATTTCCAAAGACGCGCGTTTCATTGTGCATACACCGGGAATGGACGTTGAAGTTCTCGGAACCAGGTTTAATGTCTTTAACCGCGATGACAGGGCCAGCGTCGTCTTAAACTCCGGAAAAGTAAAAGTGAACATTGCATCCGATCGCGATACAAGCAGTGTATTGATGATGCCCGATGAGGCAATAGAGTTTCTGCGAAAAGATCACTCGATAACAAAAAAGCAGGTTAAGGCAGAGATACTGACTTCCTGGAGAAATAAAGTGTGGGTGTTTGAGAACACACCCTTATACAAGATCAGTGAAATGATAGAGTACACCTTTGGGGTAAAGGTAATTTTTAACACCGATGTCGATTCCAGTGAAGAGTTGGCCGGCACCATTCCCAGTGAAAATCTGGAAGTACTGTTAACCGTATTGGCTAAATCGTCCAATTTACTTATTACCAGGCATGAAGATCAAATTATTATCCAAAAGGATCTAGGATCCATTAAAAATTAAACCTTAAAAGAAACATTATGAAGAGAAACGGTTACTCACTAAAGAAATCCTTCTTTTACCTACTGCTGTCGGTAGTGGCCACTCACTCGGTTCATTCCCAGGGGAGTGCGGCCCACTTGAATGAAAACAGGAACACTAAAAATGCTCCTCGAAATGAAATGCCATCCTTAACACAATCTATTAAGGAGCTGGAAACCAAACACAACGCCTTTATTATTTACAACCTTAAGGCTGTAGAGAATAAGAAGGATCTTGTTGCGCATAAGCCAACTTCGTTTTCTGGAATCGAAGAGTCTTTGCAAAACCTTTTGAGTCCCGTCGGTCTTGATTACGAACGTGTTGATGACAACGTGTTTGTGATCGTGATGCCTGGTGAGGAGAAAGGCAACGTATCACGCAAAAATTCGGGCACAGGTTTTCCGGATAAAGGTCTTCCAAAATCGTATCTCAGGGTGGAAGATCGTTCTACGTTGAGAACTTCCACGTTGGACAACAGCAAGGAAGCCGCCTTCAAGGTAAGTGGTCGCATAACCAATGAGCAGGGTGAAACCCTTGTGGGGGCCAATGTTATTTTGACGGGCACTTCAATAGGCACCACATCGGATGTATCAGGAAATTATGTTCTTGAGATTCCGGATCCTGCAGGCACTTTGATCTTTTCCTATATCGGTTATTCGTCACAGGAGATTCCTGTCAATAATCGTCAGATCATCAATATTTCTCTCGTACCCGATGTACAATCGTTGAAGGAAGTGCAGATCGTCGGATATGGAACTCAGGCGAAAGCTGAAGTTACCAGCGCCATCGCTTCGGTATCATCAGAAGAAATTAAGGATATGCCGTTAATCGGTCTCGACCAGGCTCTTCAAGGTCGCGCAGCAGGTGTGCAGGTTACGAACAACTCAGGTGCCCCAGGTGGAGGTGTGTCAATCAGGATACGCGGAACTTCATCGCTTGGCGCCGGAAACGAGCCTCTCTATGTTATTGATGGCGTGCCGATCAACAACTCACAAACTTTCAATCAGCAAACCGGTGAGGAGCGGATAAATGGAATGTCGAACATAAATCCCGCTGACATTGAATCAATCGAGATCCTGAAAGATGCAGCATCAACTTCGATTTATGGAGCGCGCGCAGCAAATGGCGTTGTGCTGATAACCACGAAACGCGGAAAAGCCGGAACGCAGCAATTTGACCTCAACACCTGGTATGGTTTTTCACAAGTGGCTAATCGCTACGATCTGCTTGGTGCTTCCGACTTTGCTGTTCTGGTAAATGAGGGTCTGGCTACCGTAAACGTAGCTCCTGTTTTCACACAGGAATTTATTGACAATCCTACGACGGACACAGACTGGCAATCGGAGATCTTCCGGACCGCCCCCACTGCAAACGCAAATTTCTCAATGCGCGGCGGATCGGACAAAACGCAGTATATGCTCAGCCTTGGTTATATGGATCAGCAGGGCGTCATTATTGAGTCGCGTTTCAAACGATATAGCCTGAGGGTTAACCTGGATCAGAAAATAAATGATAAGATAAAGATAGGTAACAGTCTTAATGTCAGTTATAGCAATAACGATCGCCTTCGCAATACTGGTGCGGCCCGCTCAGATGGCGGTGAACAAAATTTCCTTTTTGGCTCACCGGTGCTCACCACTGCGCACGCAAGAAGTCCAGCGACTCCAGTACGTGATCCTGTTACAGGGGGGTATTCATTTGATCCTCTCGCTCGTTTATTTCCGAATCCCGTTGCCATGGCTGAAGCACAGGATATCAACAATAACACCGTTCGGATAATCGGAAATGTTTTTGGTGAATATGAAATTATCAAAGGACTTCGTTTCAGAACCCAGTTGGGAACTGATGTCCGGTATGAAAATGAGGACTTCTTTATGCCTCCTTTTCCGGATCAGCAACAGGGAAATGGCACAGGCCGCGCAAGTGTGCGCAACTTTAACGAACTTTTATGGTTGACTGAAAATTACCTGACCTATGATTTCAAGCTGGGACAGAATCACAATTTTCAAACCCTGGCCGGTGCGAGCTTTCAGGAATCACAATGGGAAAGCAATTTCGCATATGTAGCAGGATTTGGCAGTGACAGGATCAAAACGCTGAATGGCGGTTCACAAATATTAACTTCTACCTCCGATGCAGAATCATGGGGTATTGCTTCTTATTTCGGCCGCTTGAACTATAACTTTTCAGGAAAATATCTGTTGTCATTAAACTACAGGGTTGATGGTTCTTCGCGCTTTGGGGCAAACAATAAATATGGTCATTTCCCTTCCGCTTCTATAGGATGGAATGTTATTGAAGAAGATTTCATGAAAGGTATTCCAGTTATTACCAACCTGAAATTGAGAGGGAGCTATGGTATCACAGGTAACCAGGAAATCGGAAATTATTCACACCTGGGAACATTTGGCGTAGGCGGCGGAACAAATTTGGGACGCAATTACCTGAATCGTTTAGGCTCTGTCGTGAACAATATCCCTAACGACGATTTCTCATGGGAACAAACCACACAGATGAACGCGGGCGTTGATTTAGGATTGTTCAATAACAGACTTAGTGTTTCTGCTGATTATTATGTCAAAACAACTACCGACCTGCTTCTCAACATACCCCTTCCCCGGACCTCGGGATTTGCTTCTACACTTACCAATATTGGTGAGATGGAGAATAAAGGGATCGAGCTGGGAGTTAATACCATCAACGTCGACGGTGATTTCTCATGGCAGACGAACTTCAATTTCAGCATGAACCAGAATAAAGTTCTTTCTCTCGTAGGCGGCCAGGATATCCGTCTGCGCGAAAGTATTGTTCGCGAAGGATATCCAATCTCGTTCTACTTGCTTGAACGCGAAAGATACGTTGACCCAACAACTGGTGTTACACTCATTGTTGACAAAGATGCATCAGGTGGCGTGCCCAATGATAATGACCGTTCGATCGCTGGCAATCCATTCCCTAAACATATCGGTGGAATCACCAACGAATTCCGGTACAAGGGTTTTGATCTCACCGTTTTCTTCCAGTGGTCTTACGGCAACAAGATCTTCAATAATACGCGCAAGTGGATGGAGGAGATGCGCAGGGATCTGCAATCAACCATTGGTTATAATACAACCCGTGAAGCCTTCGACAATCGCTGGCAGGAAAGCGGTGACCAGACTGAATATCCCGGTGTGTTTTATGACCTCAGAAATCAGAATCATTTCTTGTCCCACACCGGTTGGCTGGAAGATGGCTCGTATTTAAGGTTAAAAACTTTGACGCTGGGTTATAATTTCCCGACATCTTTTAACGAGCGATTGGGACTGTCCAATGCAAGAGTTTACTTCTCATCAAACAACCTGCTGACATTTACTTCTTATTCAGGATATGATCCGGAGGTAAACCATTTCACAGCGCAGGGTTTGGGTGGAAACGTGGGGATAGGCTATGACTACGGTACCTTCCCGCAGCCTAAGACATTTGTTATGGGTGTGAACTTGTCATTTTAGCATTTAAAAATTTTAACCTGATGAAAACAATAAAAAATAAATTATACAGATTGATGGCACTGATCCCTGCCTTTGTGTTTATGACAGGCTGTGACGTGCTGGAGCAGGAACCGCAGTCCATTCTGGAGATCGATGCTTTTTATTCGACAGGGTCGGATGCAGAAATGGGAATTGTCGGCGCATACAACCGGTTCTATTCTCAAGACCATATTGTGGGAACGTATATGCTCCTCGACATGGCTTCCGATGATCTAACTACTGTGCCTCCGAAGTTTGGTTACCTGGTAGAGAACAGGGATGAAATGTCGCCCTTAAATCACGGAGGTACGGAACAATATTTCCGCGCTCCCTGGATCACCATTGCGAACACCAATCTCTTTATTGAAAATGTCATGAACCTTCCCGCTGCTTCTTTCACCGGGACAACGACAGCGAATGCAAACCGCAAGGATGAAATTCTCGGTGAAGCTTATTTCATTCGTGGCGTTTCTTACTACTATATGGCCATGATGTGGCGCGATGTACCGCTTATTCTTGAATTCCCGAAAGGATCACTACCCGAACACAACCAGGTTCCGAATTCAACGCAGGAGGCAGTGCTTGCTCAGGCAGAAGCCGATCTAAGACTGGCAGAAGCTATGCTTCCTAATGCCATGACGCAGTTTGCAGTGAATGAAAGAAGAGGACGCGCCAGTAAATGGGCAGCCAAAGCATTTTTATCAAGGATGAAATTGATGGAACAAAGCTGGCAGGAAGTGGTCGACCTCTCCAATGAGATCATCAGCAGCGGTCAGTATACAATGGTGAATCCATGGACAAGACTTTTCCTCAGTGAACAAAATAGCTCAGAAGCGATCCTGGAAATTCAATCAGAAAGAAGTCCCGGTTTCTTCGACATGGGTATCCATGGATGGTTTTATGGCAATGGCGAATTCAAGGCAACACCGGATGCAATAGCGCAATTCGAAAAACCTTTGAAAGACGCGCGGTATGAATTTACCATCAAAGATAATACTGCGACTTCTAAATTTTTACCAGTACCCCTTTGGAGTGACGCAGGAATTGAAAGGGCTAACCTTACCATGCTGCGACTTGCTGAAATTCATTTCAATAAGGCTGAAGCATTGAATGAACTGGACTACGCAACAAACCAACAAACCGTACTTGATATCTTAAACATGATCAGGGCAAGGGCCGCAGACCCGGCGTTTAACAACCGGTTCAGAGCGACGGCTCCTGTTGGAACTGCGGGTATCCCTCCTCTTACGTTGACCGATCTGGATACGCAAGACAAAATGCGGGCGGCAATCAAGGCTGAAAAAAGAAGGGAATTGATGTTTGAAGGCTTGCGGTGGCTCGATCTGCTGAGATGGGATCCAACTTATGCAATGGATATCATCAATGTCACGGATCAAAATCGTTTGTATCTGCCGATTCCTGAGAGTGAGATTGTCGTCAACAATGGCGTGCTGTCACAAAATCCCGGCTGGTAAGCTGCTGGTTGGCCTTCCGTAATGAAAGAGTAGAGACAAGGCATGCCTTGTCTCTACTCAACATTTCACCGGCAAATTAAAATTTGATTTCGTCAGTCGCTTTCCTAAGGTGACTGACGATCTCTTTTTGTACCTGTTACTTTTTTTGACCTATTTCGTAATCTTCATTGCTGACAAACAGCTTTTGAATTCAAGTAAAATGTTTAAACGACTGCTTCCCTTCTTTTTTATACTCGGTTTGATCTCCGGGTTAACATCATGTCGCAAGGAAAAAGAGACAACACTTTTCAGATTGCTTTCGCCTGAAGAAACGGGGATTGATTTTTCGAACACTATCACGGAAAACGATTCAGTCAACCTGCTGGATTATGAATATATCTACAACGGCGGCGGTGTGGCTGTAACCGACATCAACCTTGATGGTCTTCCGGACTTGTTTTTCAGCGGTAATATGGTCCCCTCCCGCTTATATCTTAATCAGGGAAATTTTAAATTCCAGGACATTACAAAATCCGCCGGGATCACATCTAAGAACTGGGCAACAGGTGTAGCAGTGGCCGATGTCAACGCCGATGGCTATCCCGATATATATGTATGTTCAGCAGGACATTTGAGCGAAGAAAAGAGAGCGAATCTTCTATATATCAATAACGGCAATAATTCATTTACTGAAAGCGCTGCTGCATATGGGGTAGATGATAAGGGGTATTCCACCATGGCGGCGTTCCTGGATTATGACCTTGATGGAGACCTTGACCTGTATGTTGTAACCTACGCCAATGATACCTGGGACACAAGTGTGATTTACCCCAAGGTCACTGACGGTTCCGGAAAAGCAACGGACAGGCTGTATCGCAATAACGGAAATAACACGTTTACCAATGTCTCTAAAGAAGCGGGTATCCTCATTGAAGGTTACGGACTGGGTGTAGCAGTGTGTGACATCAACCGGGATGGATGGCCAGACATCTACATATCAAACGATTATATTGATGATGATTTCATCTACATCAATAATCAGAATGGCACCTTCACAGAGAGTGCCTCGAAATTCCTGAACCACATCAGCCACTTTGCGATGGGCAACGATATCGCGGATATCAACAACGATAGTTACGCGGATATTATGGTTGTGGACATGCAACCCGAAGACAATGAGCGTCAAAAGTTGTTTAGTATGACCAAGAACTACGACAAGTTTATGATGACGCTGAAAATGGGTTATCTGCCGGCTTACATGCGCAATACACTTCAGCTTAACAATGGCAACGGAAGTTTCAGTGAGATCGGGCAGCTGGCCGGCATTCATCATACCGATTGGAGCTGGGCTCCCTTGCTGGCGGATTTTGACAACGATGGATACAAGGATATGTTTATCACGAATGGCTATCCAAAAGATATCATGAACCGGGATTTCCTCGTGTACAACAAATATGCAACCTCCATCCAGGCAGTTAAGATGCCCGCGAGCCTTGAGGCACAACATCGCTTTAAGCTGCAGGCCATTACTGAATTGCAAGGATCAAAAATTGAAAATTACATTTTTAAAAATAATGGGGACCTTACCTTTACAAAAAAATCGGCGGCATGGGGAATCAATAATCCAACGTTTTCAAACGGCGCTGCCTATGCGGACCTGGATATAGATGGTGACCTTGATCTTGTTGTAAACAACATCAATGATCCCGCCTCTGTTTACGAGAATAATGCCCGGATCACAGAAAAAAATAATTACCTGAGATTGAAGCTTCATGGCGATTCACTCAACCCGTCTGCCCTGGGTGCAACCGTTAAATTATACTCATCACTAAAAGGGGTTCAGTATCTCGAAAATTATCCGTACCGGGGATTTCAATCCAGCGTTGAATCCATTCTGCATTTCGGCCTGGGAAAAGATACTTTTGCTGACAGCGTCGAAATTAAATGGCCTGATGGTAAGTATACGACCTTGACCAAAGTGAAGACCAATCAGATTATCACTGCCCATCACCGCGATGCCGTGAAACGATCCCCCTTGCCTGATGAAAAAAAATCAACTCTCTTCGAAAACGCAACTGCCAGGCTTGGAATCAAATATGTGCACAAGGAAACTGACTATAATGATTTTAAGATCCAGACTTTGTTGCCTCATAAATTTTCCCAAAGCGGTCCGGGTGTAGCGGTGGCGGATGTGAACGGCGACGGACTGTCAGATTTCTATGTTGGCGGCGCGCAGCAGTCTCCCGGTGAAATATACATCCAAACGGCTACAGGGGAATTCATCGCCAAAAGCTTTAAACAAAATTACATCAGTGAAGATCTTGGGACATTGTTCTTTGATGCAGATGGAGACGGCGATCAGGATCTGTATATCGTAAGTGGCGGAAGTGAAGAAATGGCTGAGGTGGCCTATTACCAGGACCGCCTCTATTTTAATGATGGCACCGGTAACTTCATGCTCGAGCCTTCGGCGTTGCCCCGGATGTCAGAGAGTGGTTCATGTGTCATAGCCGCCGATTATGACAAAGACGGTGATCTCGACCTTTTTGTCGGAGGCAGGATCCATCCGGGTAAATATCCGCTGCCTGCGAAAAGTTATTTGCTGCGCAACGACGGAGGAAAATTTGAAGATGTTACCGACCTGGCAGGAGGAAATGAATTTGCGCGAATGGGCATGGTTTCCTCAGCGCTATGGACAGACTTTGATGATGATGGCCAGCTGGATCTTATGGTAGCGGGTGAATGGATGCCTGTTACTTTTTTCAAAAACAATAATGGACAGTTTACAAATGTTACCGGGGAACTGGGTTTGAGTCGAACCACGGGTTGGTGGAATAGCCTGGCTGGCGGTGATTTTGACAACGATGGCGATACTGATTATGTCATAGGAAATACCGGAAGGAACTCCCGTTATAAGCCAACTGAAAAAGAACCGCTGATGCTCTACACGAAAGATTTTGATCAAAATGCCAGCCTCGATCCTGTGCTTACCTATTATTTGCAGGGGGAGAAACACCTCGTGCATTCACGGGATGAACTGATAGGACAGATCAGTATGATACGAAAGCAATTTCCCCGGTATGAACAGTATGCCAAAGCTAAATTTTCAGATATTTTTAAAGAAAAAGATCTCGATGGCGCTTACATCCTGAAAGCCGAAATATTTGAAAGCAGCTATCTTGAAAACGAGGGGAATGGAAAATTCGCGCTGAAGCCTCTGCCGATTGAGGCACAGTTTGCACCAATATTCGGGATGCTGGCAACTGATGCCGATGGCGATGGGAATCTGGATCTGATTGCAGTGGGAAATTCACATGCGCCGGAAATTTCCCTGGGCCGGTATGATGCTTCTTTTGGAATTTTGCTGAAAGGTAATGGAACGGGAGATTTCCAACCCGTACCGTTCGATGAGAGCGGCTTCTTTGCAAAGGGTGATTCAAAAGGAATAGCTGCCTTAATGGATGGGAAAGGACAGGTAATATTCCTGGTAACAAAAAATGGTGGCCCTATGGAAGCTATTGTTCAGAAGAATAAGGACTCAAAGATCCTGCGGCTGGATCCGATGGATGCATGGTCTGAAATTACATTTTCAGATGGACGCAAAAGAAAACAGGAACTTCCTTATGGAAATACCTACCTCTCACAGTCAGACCGCGTACTGGTTGTGCCCGATGACGCCGTGCGTGTTGATATTTTTTCCTATTCCGGCACTCTCAAGACCGCCACAGACTATAATAAACTATCGGCGCAGAATGGAAATTAATTAGTTGTGTTCTTTTTCCTACCCCTGAACACACCATCGTAATAACTCCCCATATAAGCTCCCCATGACAAAGATTCTTTTATTGGGATAGCGGTTTTAATTTTGCTGATCTTCAAACCTTCCTTAAAGGTCACCGATAGCAGATCGAAGGGATTGATCTCGTTGCAGTACACAATGTCCAGGTATCCATCCTGCTCGATGTCGCCTATCCAGGGAGTGGTGGCCACATTTGCGCCGTAATGTCGTGGCCCTGTCTCGTAAATGGTATCGTTGTGAAAATCAATTACCATCAACTGATTACTGAAGCCGGAAGTATGTTGAAAGTTAAGGCTGTAGAGTCCATCGTCATACCCATCCTGATTATAATCAAAAGTCACGGGGGTGCTCTCTTGAAATGTGCCCAGTGAATCCCGGAACTCTATCTGACCGGTTTTACCATTCACCATAAACTGTATTGAACGGTGCAGGTCAGGCCAGATGCCTATTCCGTAATTCGTAAAAAAATCGGGCACGTCATCACCGGTGTAATAGCCTGGGGCGATGGAGCAATAGGCTTCCGTTCCCGGAATGCTCACAGTCCACAAGATTTGATCCGTGGCTCCGTCAATTGCGATCATCCGGCCGTTTACTGCATTGGCTACGATATCATAAATACCATCGCCCGTTATATCCGCCAGGACCGGAGGAGCAATGAATCCTTTTTCATGTCCTGTATCCAGAAGTTTTGAGTCAGAGAGACTATTTTTCAAAAGATCTGTCAGGAGCGCTTTATACAGTCCTCCACCGAGAGTCTCCCCTCCTGTGCCGAAGATCACTGACAAATGACCATCACCTTTAAAATCTGCAAGCACCACTGACATATAGATTTCCTTGCCATCCGGCATATCAGCCGAGGCAAGGCGGGTACCGGAAGCGGAACTAATGACCACGAGTTTTCCGGCAGGCCTTTTCGGGTCATGAGGCAGAGCTTTTACATAACCGCCTGCGGCTACGATCAGATCCTTCAGGCCATCATCGTCCTGGTCGGGAATAAATTGCGGGCTGTAAAAGTTATACGCCCCGGAATCACTTTCCGAAATATTAACCTGACCGGAATAATATTCCCATATTACTTTTCCGTTTTTGCCGTTGATAGCTTTCAACTCGGCAGCCCTTCCACCGATAAAAACATCCGGGACACCATCTGAAGTAATGTCTTGAAAAACCGGGGAACCGAAAATCTGGTCGCGGGCCGGGGCCGTCCAAAGGATCCGTCCATCTGATCCGTCAATCGCTATGATCGCTGAATCACTCGCGCGAAATTCGACATTGCCTCCCCCGATGATCACGTCCAGTGTACCATCGTCATTAAGGTCAGCCAGCCTGGGTGAGGAAAGCGTACCGAGGTGTTTATAAGTGACAGTCCATGAACGGGATTCTATCAATGGTTTTTTCTCTACCTTGAAAAAAAACCAGGCAACAACAAATCCCAAAACGATCAGCGTCAGTAAGTAGTAAAAGATTTTGGTTCTCGTGGCGTTTCGCATCTAAACATTAGTACTCCATCATTATTTAACGGGTCGTGTCACTCGTCAAGAGCAGGTTTTATCCTGATTTTGTTCGTGAGATTATTTTTAAAAGTCGAACAGTTGCAAAATTTTTTTTCAAACGAAGCGGCTGTATCGGAAAATAAAGAAAAATTGAAAATAATTTTTTTCGAAATACTG
>JBBDXJ010000276.1:0-2327 GCA_040902445.1 Cyclobacteriaceae bacterium
GTTTTGTGGTGCTCATGTTGAGATTCAATGTATTGTTTTACAGTCTCAATGGATTGCGGACTCACGGAAAACGCCCCATGAGACTACCGGCTTTAAGCTTTAGGCTTTAAAGAAATTGCACAATTGCCTGCCCGACGAAGCTTTAGCGCAGGCGGGTCAATTGCCCAATTGCCCAATTGTTTTTTTCCAGTCTTCAAACCTTAAGTCGATGTGGGTTTTCATTTTTTCGTAGTTTTCCCAGCTATCGGTGACGTGGTAAATGGAGGGCAGCGCGCGGACGAGGATCTCATCATAGTCGGTTTTGTAAAGTCCGCCGCCATAGTAGTAATAGGTGAACAAATTTCCCTGCGAACTAAACAATTCGAAGCCGAGGTACCCATCCCAGATCTCACTGAGGATCGTACAGGATATTTCCCTTCTCCTGAAACGGAAGATCTGATTGGAGGCTTCTTCTTCAAAATATTCGGAATACAAACCGGAGTCGATGATCCAGCCCAGGTACATGCCGATGTGAACATAAGCTTGCTCGATAGGCAGGGAGTCAGGAAAGTTTCCCAGGAAGTGACTCTTGGCACTGTCGTAGATGGTTTTTTGTATATCTACTTTCCGTTCCATAAACAATGATAAACATAGCGATTTTAACAAACGGGAAAGATGGAATGTAGGGGTGGATATTACATCCCTAGGGGAATGAGTGTATAGGGTATAGGGTATAGGGTATAAGGGAAATAAGGGAAATAAGGGGAATAAGGGGAATAAGGTTACCCATTATAACGGTATGGGTATACGTCAAATGCGGGTTTTTTATCGTACTGTGATCGACGGGCTGACCGGTATTGACGAGGTATGTCCTTTATGTCCCTTATGGCCACTATACCTTTTCTCAGTGAAAGAACAGATACCCCGCAAAGATTCCTCCGGCGAGTCCGGCGGCGTCTGCGATCAGGCCACCCGTTACAGCGTAGCGGGTTTTGCGGACGCTGATCGACCCGAAGTAAAGTGCTACAAGGTAAAGCGTTGTTTCGGCGCATCCTCTGAAGATCGCAGCCAGATTTCCCACAAAGGAATCAACACCGTGTATCTCGGATATTCCAATCATCATCGATCTGGCTCCCTGTCCGCTTAATGGTTTAAGCAATCCCACCGGAAGAGCAGGAACAAAATCAGCATTTATACCCATCGAAACCAGAACCCAGGATATACCCTGTTCCATATAGGGGAGTACTCCGGATTTTTGAAAGACCCCGATGGCGACGAGCATGCCAACGAGAAATGGAATTATCTTGATAGAAATGGCAAACCCTTCCTTTGCGCCTTCGACGAACGTTTCAAATATGGGGATCTTGTTTTTTAATCCCAGCAAAATAAAACTGACGATGATCGTAAATATGATCACACCTGTCAGCAGGGAAGATTGTTTCTGAATATCCGCCGGAGTCAAACCTGAAAAGTAATAAACAATGCCTCCAACAAGGGCCAGCATCCCAATGATGTATGCCATCAATACCGGGTCCAGCAGGTTGATGCGCTGCCGGATACACACATACAACAATCCGATAAAGGTTGAACAAAAGGTTGCGATCAACGTCGGAATAAATATACTGGTAGGGTTGACGGAACCCAGCATGGCGCGGTCTGCAAGAATGGAAATGGGAATGATCGTTAATCCCGATGCATTCAACACGAGGAACATGATCTGCGGATCGGACGCAGTGTCCTTGTCGGGATTAATTTCCTGCAGTTCGCTCATGGCCTTGAGTCCGAGAGGAGTAGCTGCGTTATCAAGTCCAAGGATATTGGCGCTGAAGTTCATGATGATCGAACCAGTAGCCGGATGGTTCTTCGGGATGGCGGGAAAAAGCCTGGAGAAGAATGGTCCAACGATACGGGAGAGGATGGGTACCATGCCGCCTCTTTCACCTATCTTCATCAGCCCAAGCCAAAGCGACATCACACCGGCAAGCCCGATAGAAATTTCCAATCCTGTTTTCGCCATATCGAATGTCGACTGGAGCATGGCGGGAAACACTTCCATATCCTGAAAGAAAATCAGTTTTACTAAAGCAACAGCAAAAGAAATGAGGAAAAGACCGACCCAGATGTAGTTAAGTACCATTTATCTTGAAGGGATTCTGCAGGGCTAAGATAGTTGAAAGGTTTGAGAGGTTGCGCGCAGGTAACTTTCTGAAAGTTCCAAAACTTTCAGAAAGTTGCGGGGGGCCTAGAGGGTTGAAAGGTCTGAAAGGTTTAAAGGCAAGTTTAAAGTCAGGTTTGAATGCAGGTTTGAATGCAGGTTTAAATGCAGGTTTGAATGCAGGTTTAAATGC
>JBBDXJ010000277.1:0-2288 GCA_040902445.1 Cyclobacteriaceae bacterium
AGCATGCTGGTGGTATGGGAATTCTGTGCAATTTCTCGTGTGCCGACATATTCAGGCCTGGCAAACACCGCCAAAGGCATCACAGGTCTGGTGGCACCTCTGCTGGCATCCTTGATTGCCTTGAAGACCGATTATGCAATCTTATTTGGGTTTTGTGCGGTTATCACATTAGTTGGATTGGTGCTGATGAATAGATGGGTTTTGGAGCCTCGTTGGAATCAAAATAATTATGAAAATAAGGAGCCAAACGAATAAATCCAGATTCGAGAGAATTTAATTTCTATAATTAATGACTTCACTGAAAAAACGACTGGACAAAAACTGTCGGAATTACAGACTCGCGAAAAAGTGAAAACTTTAATATAATTATAGCAAGAAAACAGAAGTGACTAACCAATAAATGGAAAAATAGACATGTTCAAAGAGAATAATCAACATTTACAGCCATACTTGATTAGCAACATCAGAGATTTACCAGAAAAGCAACGTTCAATATTGGATAAATCATGGTCTGGGACGTTTTATCGAGAAGTATTTTGTCGAATTGATGAAGAACCGTTTAGTGTATTGTATGTTGATTTCCCATCACGCCCAAATGCACCGATCAATGAGATTATTAGTCTGGAAACCTTAAAAGCAGGCCACGGTTGGACAGATGAAGAGATGTGGCATCATTACATGTTTGATCTACAAACCCGACATGCCTTAGGGTTGGAGCAATTAGGCGAAGTACATTTTGAATTGCGAACTGTCTACAATGTTCGACAACGGTTGAGTGCGTATATGCAAGAGACAGGGATCAACCTCTTGGAACAGGCATTTGAAAAGATAACAGACGAGCAGATCGATGCTTTTGACCTCAAAACAGGTAAGCTGCGAATGGACAGCACGCAAATAGCAAGCAATATCCGCCAGTTAGGTAGAGTTCAGTTGCTGGTGGAGGTGCTCCAAAGAGTGCACCGAATAATAACAGAAGCGGACAAGACACGTTATTCCGAGACGTTTTCACCCTATATTAAGGGACATGCCGGTCAATATGTTTATCACATGAAACGGGAAGAGATAAATGAGCATCTTCAGGTAATTGGTGAGACGATGCAGTTCTTACTCAGGGAACTGAAGACAGAATATTCTGAAGAACTGGCCTATCAGGTATTAGCACGGGTATTTGGAGAGCATTTTGAAGTAAAAAAGATATCTGTAGCTGCAAAGCAAAATGAGGATCTGAGTGCATCGAGCCTACAGTCACCAGATGACCTGGAAGCGACCTACAGAAAGAAGCGAGGCACAGGATATCAAGGATATACAGCCAATCTAACCGAAACCTGTGACCCTGAAAATGAATTACAGCTGATCACAAAAGTCCAGGTCGCTCCTAACAATGTCGATGATACCCAATTACTTGCGCAGCACTCTTCGAGGTGCTGAAGCTCTACCAGATTTGAAAGAACGTACGGATCTGGACACACTTTACACCGATGGTGGCTATGGCAGTCCGGAAATCGATGACGCTATGGCAGAAAATCAGGTTGAGCAGGTCCAAACAGCTATTCGAGGACGAAAACCCAGCTCGGAGAAGCTGCATTTATCAGATTTTGAGATCAAGCAAACCGAGGCGGGGAAACCCACCCAAATAACCTGTCCAAATGATCAAACGGTAGAAGTGCAAACCAGCAGTCAAAGAAAAAGCTTTGTTGCTCACTTTGAATTAGATGATTGTCAGGCTTGTCCATATGCACAGGTCTGTTCGGCTAAACCGGGTAAGCGAGACCCCCGCAGGCATCTGCGCTTTACACAAGCGCAAGCTAATGTGGCACAACGGCGTAAAAGGAGCCAAATTCACCTGGAAGACGGTCGAAACTTACGAGCTGGTGTGGAGGCTACTGTCAGGCAGATCAAGCATCCTTTCTCAGCTGGCAAATTACCGGTGCGGGGTCAGTTCAGGGTGTCTTGTATGATGATTGGATCAGCAATAATGAGTAATATCAGGCGAATTCAGCGCTACAAAGCGATGAAAGTGACCCAAAACAACGAAAAAAGTACAGAGATGGGTAGAAAAAACACTCAATCAGGTCCTTTTTTGCTATTTTTATTGGATGTTATTCGGAATTTTTTGGCCACTTTTGCATTTGATAATCGTGTATTTGGTTTTTAAAGTGCTGGTTTTTACAGTAGAGTCATTAATGAAATTCAGTACTTGGGAAAAAAAGCTGTTTTCAGGCTTTGAATCAAAATTATATGGATTGTAATGAAAGTCATCCCGATCAAGGAGTAATAATGAAGGAACG